>CAZSVJ010000008.1:0-29227 GCA_964610185.1 uncultured Occallatibacter sp.
TGTACTTTGGCGCGCGGCGCTCATGGCGGGAGATGCTGGCTCCGCTGGCCGTGCTGATGGCCACCGACTACTACCTCACCGTCTACGCGTACCACTACGCCTTCCGCTGGCCGGCGTACCTGCCCACTTGGGCCTGGTATGTGGCTGCGATGGCGCTGGGGCAGATTCTGCTGCACAGCCGGACCACGTTTGTGCGCGCGGGAGCCGCTACGCTGCTGGGGCCGACGTCGTTCTTCTTGCTCTCGAACTACGCGGTGTGGGCCGGCGGCGGGATGTATCCGCGCACGATGGAAGGACTGATGACTTGCTACGTTGCCGGACTGCCCTTCTATCGCAACGACCTGGTGTCGACGGCGATCGTTGTTGCTTTGGCGTTCGGGGTGCCGGTGCTGGTGCGGCGCTTCTCTCCGGCGCGGGAGCAGGCGGCGTTTGCGGAGAAATAGTCTTTCCAAGTCTTCGTGGGAGGAGGAGCGATGGCAGCTACAGCGCAAGTTACGCATGTGCCCGTCGAAGTCTATCTGAACAGCTCCTACGAGCCGGACGCTGAATACGTGGACGGTGTGATCGAGGAGAGACCCATGGGCGAATGGGACCATTCATCCTGGCAGCACGCGATAGAGCTTTGGTTTGCGCAACACGCCAAGGAATGGAGCATCCATGTCCGGCCAGAGTTGCGTGTGCAGGTGCAGCCCGGTAACTTTCGCGTTCCCGACGTCACGGTCACCGATCGCAACCGGCCAGTCGAGCAGATCATCACTCACCCTCCCATTGCGGTATTCGAGATTCTGTCGCCAGAAGACACGCTTACCCGCATGATGCTCAAGCTGCGGGATTATGAGCGGATGGGTATCCGGACGATTCTGGTCATCGATCCCAACGGGGACCACTATCGCTTCATCGAGGGGCGGCTAGAGCCGCTGCCGCAGCCGGCATTCGATCTTCCCGGAAGCGTTTGCCGATTCGACCTCGCCGAGATCGTGAAGCTGCTGGATTAAGCAGGATTCCGCCGGTGCTCTAGTCTTCGAGCAGCTTGCCGGCCCGTTTTTTCCGCATCCACCACCAGGCGAATCCAGCAATCGCGAGCGCTCCCACAATTGCGACCACGGACAGGGCGTGGTGCTCCACAACCTGAACGGCTCCCGGACCCAGCTTCAGCACCAGCAGCGAGAGGATCAACCAGCGAACCATTCGGCCGCAAAACACAGCGAGCATGAACGGGAGCACCCGCATCTCGAAGACGCCGGCGGCAAAGACAAAGGCCTTCCACGGCGTGGGCGGCGGCAGCATGGAAGGAATCATCATGGCCAGGAACTCCTGGCGCTCGAAGCGGGTGCGCATTCTTTCAAAGCGCTCGCGGTTGACGCGCTTAAGCAGGAAAAGTTCGCCGCCCGCGCGACCCAGCCCGTAAGGAAGCAGGCCGCCGATTGCTGAGCCGACAGCGGCCGACAGGCAATAGAGCCAGAAATGGCCCTTGTCGCTCCAGACGGAGAAGGCCAGGAATGCGTCCATAGGAACGGGAAGAGTTGAAGAGTCGAGCAGGGCCAGCGCGCCCAGGCCCCAAATGCCGAATTTGGCCAGAAAGGGTAGGAATACGAGATTCAGTTTAGCCATGAATCTGGCAAGAAACGCCTTCAAACCGGTCCCCTTCCGTCCAGTAATCCGTCTTAACGATCAGCAATCATTGTACGAGGCGAAACCAAGAGCACGGATTTCTCTGGAATGAGAGAATAGATAGAAAGGACTCGAAGGGGAGCCGGTGGGCAGTGTGCGCGCTCATGGAAGTCCCTAATAAAAAATGCCCTCGAGCGAAGCGCCAACCAGCATGAACGAGCCCAAGCGGCCGCCCGAAGCGAATCCGGAGACGAATCCGGAGACGAACTCAGACGGCGGTACGGCTCTGCGTGAGATGGAGCCCGACACCGAGTCTGGGCCGCAGACGGTCCGCGGCTCGCGGTGGGTGGACTACGACACGCACGAGCTGCTGGAGATGATCAGCGAGCTCGAGGATGAGCGGCGCTTTGCGCGGTTGCGTGAGGGAATTTGGATCGCAATTCTTATCCATCTTGCGCTGCTCTCGGCAATCACTTGGATTCCGAAATATGTGTTTAAAGTGCCGCAGGTCATCGACCCGTTGGAGGCAATCAAGAATCGGCCCGACCTGCAATATCTCGATCTGCCACCAGACGCCATTCGTCAAGCGAAGCCAAAGGTAGCGATCAAGCCGGTTCCCGAGAAGCCGGCCATCATGGACAAAAAAACATTGGAAGCGTTGAACAAGGCCACACCGCCGCCGGTGCCGGAACCGGCCCAGCCCGCGCCTGTTCAGCCTGCGCCCACGCAGCCCATTCCTCCAACTCCGCAGGCGCAACTTGAGTCGCCGCGCCCGGCGGCGGTGCCGGCACGGCCGGACTTCTCAAAGATGCAACAAAACCCGGCGGACCAGTTGCGGCAAGCTATGCGGAACTCGCAGAACGGCGGCCAAAGCAGCCCAGGCAACCAGGGCGCGGGTGGGCTGGCTCGCCATCCTGGCGCTGGAACGGGTGGCGTGGAGGTACTGTCAGACAGGCAGGGTGTTGACTTCAACCCCTGGCTGGAGCGCTGGCATTGGGAAACGGAGCACACTTGGGACCCGTTGATTCCCGATGAGGTGAATCCGCCGATTCTGAAGTCGGGAATGGTTGCGATTCGCTTTAAAGTTCTTCCCAACGGAAGGCTGATGGATGGGAGCGTGGTGCTTGAGGGCCGGTCCGGCGACACGGCCCTCGATCGAGCGGCATGGGGAGCTCTTGTCGGCTCGAATTACCCGCCGCTGCCCCGTGAGTTTCATGGGCCTTACCTGGAGTTGCGTGCGTACTTCCTTTACAACATGGAGCCGGGGACGCGGTAGGGCAGCGGGATGGGCCGTTTCAGATATTGTCTTGCCGAAAAGCCAGTTCAGCGCTGCGGCCACCGTAGAGGATGCGCAGGATTGCAACCGATTCTCCCTTCACGCGGAAGGCAATTGTGACCTTGCGCCGAAACCCCATTGTCCGCAAACCCGGTCTCAATTCCGAATGCTTCGTTCCCCGGTTAGGCATTGTGCCCAGACTTAGACAGGTCTTCTCGATCTGTTCCACATAACGCTGGGCATTGGCAATGCTGAAGTGGTCCGCGAGATAGTCGAACAGTCCGTGCAGATCGGCTTGAGCGCGGCGCGTGAACGTGACCCGGTACGTCATCTCCGGCCGGCTATTTTGTTGGCAATGTGCGTCCGAAGCTCCACAAAGACCTTTTCGGCCGGAATTGTGCCGCCGGGGTCCGTTTCAAGCTCGTCGTATGCCTGCACGACCTCCGTCCGCAGCCAGCGTTCCACGGCGGAGTCCCGTTCCTCGAGCGCCCGCAAGCCGGCCCGCACGACTTCACTGGCTGAGGCGTAGGCTCCGGAGTCTACCAGTTGGTCAATGTAGCGGCTTTGCTCACTGGGCAGACTCACAGTCCGCTTTTCGCAAACAGACGAAGGCATGGGGAAACGCTCCTGAACGGAAGTTTAGCACAAGTATGAAGGATTCATACCGGAACTTGCTGCGCCGGATTGTGCCCGAGAATAGAGTATCTTGACAGCGACCGCGACGGCATCATAGCCGCGCTCGACTAGCCAGGCCAGCCTCAAATGCTAGCGCCCTCCGTCAGCTCTGGCGTATGAACTTCAATGTCGTCCGGCGGATCGAGCGGGCTGGTTCCATGGGGCAGATGAATGCCGTCTTGGGCGAGGAGCGCTTCGTAGATGGGAGTGCGGCGCCAGTGGCGCGCCAGCGCAAACGCGCTCATGTTGGCGATCATCAAAGGCAGAACGAGGCCGTAGCCGCCGATCATCTCAAAGACGATGAGGATCGAAGTCATGGGGGCGCGGACTATCCCGGCAAAGACTGCGCCCATGCCGACCACTGCGAAAGCGCCAATGGCGTCATAGGAGTGGTGGAAGAGATTCACATCGAGGTAGCCGACTGCGCCGCCGAGCATGGCGCCCATAAACAGTGCCGGAGCGAAGATACCGCCCGAGCCGCCGCTCGAATAGGAGCAGACGGTCGAGGCCAGCTTGAGCACGCAAAATGCGATCATGCAAAGCACCGGCAGAGTGCCGGTAAGAGCCAGCGTCAAAGTCTTGTAGGGGTCGCCGGCAATGCCATTAAGGTGAAAGAGCTGGAGCGCGAGCACGGCCATGCAGCCCACGGCCAGCCCGCCGATCGCTGGATGCACCCATTTCGGCACTGCATCCAGTTTCTTGAATTGAGCACGCAGCCACAGCAGCGAATCGGTGAACGCAACCGAGACAAGCGCCGCCAACACGCCGAGGAGAGCGTACCACAGCAGCGACGACGAGTTGCCGAGCGTGTAGGCTCGCTGTACGTGAAAGACCGGATTGGCGCCAAGAATGGAGTGTTCGACGACGGCAGCCAGCGCCGCGGCTACGATGACGCCGGAGAGCATGGTCTGATCGAGATCGCCGATCAGCTCCTCAAGGGTAAAGGTGATGGCGGCGATGGGCGCGTTGAAGGCCGCGGCGATTCCGGCGGCCATGCCGACCGATGCCATACGGCGGCGGTTCTTGGGGCTGAGCCGGACTGCGCGGGCGAGCATGCTGCTGACGCCGGCACAAATCTGTACGGTCGGGCCTTCGAGTCCAAGCGAGGCCCCAGCGCCGATCTGCACCGCGCACAGCACGAATTTGCCGATCGTTTCCCGGACGGTGACATAGCCGTCGCGCAGCGCGTAGGCAACCTTGACCTGTGGAATGCCGCTGCCCGCCGCGGCAGGAGCGAAGTAGGTGAGGCCGAGACCAACGAACAGTCCGCCCAGACCGGGAGTGAGGATGGTCCACCAGATCCAACCGTAGCCGGGCGCCGAGTTGGCACGGTCAATGAAAAGCTTTTCCAGCGACGCGATGCTGAGGTGGAAGGCCACCGCAGCCAGTCCGCAAAGGCCGCCGGCCAGAATTGTGACGGCCAGCAATCGTTGGCGCTCGCTAGGCATGCGGCGCATCAGCCACGCGAGGAAGCGCGAGTAGAGGCCCGGTAAACCTACCCAATAGGTGGATTTTGGACTTTCCTCAGGGATTGAAGGCGTCACAGTTCAAGTATAGAGGAGAGTGAAAACGGTCTGTGCGTTGCGAAGCGGCGAAGCAGAACGGCTGCGCCAATCCCTGGACTCGATTCACATTCGGGGCTTCCCTGAATCGCAACGCCGCGCTAGAATTTTAAGGTCTGCCATGTTTAGTCGTTCCGCAGTCCGAATTTCATCGACGCCGGTGCTGAAGCGCTTTCGCCGCGGCCGGCCCGACCGTGGACGGCGCTCTTCCCTCTGAGTCTCCGAGTAATGTTTCCTGTGATTCCAGGTTTCCCAGGTCTCAAAGACGAGACCCTTCGACTTCGCTCAGGGCAGGCTCTGGGGCGCCCAGTGTCCGGTTGAATCTCCGTCGCCGCGAGATTGCCAATGAGATTTCTTCAGATCCATCCGCCTGTGCGCGGATAGAAAGGTCTTTCCGTTATGAACAGCTTTGACAGCCGGAGCGAGTTGACCTCCGGCAATCGGTCTTACACAGTCTATCGGCTTCCGGCGCTCGAAGCGCGCGGATTCAACCTGAGCCGCCTGCCTTTCAGCCTGAAGATTCTGCTTGAGAATCTTCTGCGCCGCGAGGACGGCGTGAACGTGACGGCCGGAGACATTGAGTTTCTGGCCAATTGGGACGCGAAGGCCGAGCCCAGCCGGGAGATTGCCTACATGCCGGCTCGAGTGCTGATGCAGGACTTTACAGGCGTGCCCGCAGTGGTGGATCTGGGCGCGATGCGCGATGCAATCAAGACGCTGGGCGGCGATCCGGAGCGGGTGAATCCGCTGGTTCCAGCCGAGCTCGTCATCGATCATTCAGTACAGGTGGATGAGTTTGGCGCCGTGGGCGCTCTTGCGGCAAATACTTTTTTGGAGTTTCAGAGAAACCGCGAACGATACGCGTTTTTGAAATGGGGCCAGACGGCGTTTCGCAACTTCTCAGCCGTTCCTCCGGGGATGGGAATTTGCCACCAGGTGAATCTCGAATACCTGGCGCGGGTGGTATTCACTACAGAGATTGACGGTGAGGTTCTGGCTTATCCCGACACGCTGGTCGGCACCGATTCGCACACCACCATGATTAACGGATTGGGCGTGCTAGGTTGGGGCGTGGGCGGCATCGAGGCTGAGGCAGCAATGCTGGGGCAGGCTGTTTCAATGCTGGTGCCGCAGGTGGTCGGCTTCAAGCTGACAGGCAAGCTGCGCGAGGGCGCGACCGCGACTGACTTGGTGCTGACCGTGACCCAGGCGCTGCGCAAATTGGGCGTGGTCGGCAAGTTTGTGGAGTTTTACGGCCCGGGCATTGCGGCCTTGCCGCTGGCCGACCGCGCAACGATCGGCAACATGGCTCCCGAGTATGGCGCTACATGCGGCATCTTCCCGGTTGATGCCGAGACGTTGCGCTATCTGCGGCTGACGGGGCGCAGCGAGGAACAAATCGCGCTGGTCGAGGCTTACTACAAAGCGCAGGGACTATTCCATACGAGCGCATCGCTGGAGGCGGAATACACCGAGACGCTTGAGCTTGATCTGGGCGCCGTGGAGCCGAGCGTGGCTGGACCGAAGCGTCCGCAGGACCGCGTGCTGCTGAAGGACGCGGCGGCCAGCTTTCAGCAGCAGCTCCCCGGCCTGCTTGCGCCGACGGCCAAGCCGCTGGGGACGAGAACCGCGGCTCTTTGGAAGCGTGGGACGGTCACCGACACCGCGTTGAGAGGAACAACCGCGGGTCCTTCGACTTCGGTCGCTGCGGCGACCTTCGCTCAGGATGACAGCATTTTTGGGTGCGAGCGAAAAGAAAATACAAAGGCAGGAACAGAAACAACGACAAGAACAACCGCGGGTCCTTCGACTTCGGTCGCTGCGGCGACCTTCGCTCAGGATGACAGTGCATTGAAGGTGACGACGACCGTCAAGGAGCGCTTTGGGGTCGATCCGGATACCTATCTCGACCACGGCTCGGTTGTGATTGCGGCAATAACGAGCTGTACCAATACGTCGAATCCGTCGGTGATGATGGCTGCTGGGATTCTGGCGAAGAAGGCGGTCGAAAAAGGTCTCACGGTTCCGCCGTGGGTGAAGACTTCGCTTGCGCCGGGTTCGCGCGTGGTGACCGATTACTACACCAAGGCGGGACTGCTGCCGTACCTTGAAAAGCTGCGCTTCAACGTGGTGGGGTACGGCTGTACGACATGTATCGGGAATTCCGGCCCGCTGCCGTCCGATGTGTCGAAGAGTATCGATGAGCACGGTCTCGTTGCGGTCAGCGTGCTCAGCGGCAATCGCAACTTCGAGGGCCGCGTCAACGTGGATGTGCGCGCAAATTATTTGATGTCCCCGCCGCTGGTGGTTGCTTATGCACTGGCCGGCAAGATCGGTCATAACTTCGAGACGGATTCGCTGGGGACGGACAAAGCCGGGCAGCCAGTTTATCTCAAAGACATTTGGCCGACCCAGCAGGAGGTGGCCGATGCGATTGAAAAAGGATTGTCGAGTGAGAGCTTCCGCAAGGAGTACGCAACGGTTACAGACGGGGACGCGAACTGGCAGGGACTGAAGTTTCCGACAGGCGATGTGTACCAGTGGGAGCCCGACTCGACTTACATTCGCAGAGCGCCGTACTTCGACGGCATTACCAAGACGCCCGCGCCGGTTACGGACATTCTGGGCGCGCGCGTGCTCGCGGTGCTGGGCGACTCGGTGACGACAGACCACATTTCGCCGGCGGGTTCGATCAAGGCCAACGGGCCGGCGGGGAAGTACTTGTCAGACCACGGCGTGAAGCCGGCGGACTTCAACTCGTACGGATCGCGGCGCGGTAATCATGAAGTGATGGTGCGCGGGACATTTGCGAATGTCAGGCTGCGTAACAAGCTCGCGCCGGGGACAGAAGGCGGGGTGACGCGACTGCTGCCCGAAGGCGAGCAGATGTCGATTTTCGATGCGAGCGTGAAGTATGCAGAGCGCGGCGTGCCGCTGATCATTCTGGCAGGCAAAGAATATGGCTCAGGATCGTCGCGCGATTGGGCGGCAAAGGGACCGAAGCTGCTCGGCGTGAAGGCAGTGATTGCGGAGAGCTTCGAGCGCATTCACCGGTCGAACCTTGTGGGTATGGGAATTTTGCCTTTGCAGTTTGAGGATGGGCAAAATGTCGAGTCGCTCGGCCTGACGGGCGAAGAGGTTTACGACTTCCCTGGACTCACGGCGCTCCTCGGCGCGAAGTTTGCCGGGGGGCGCGCGCTTACGGTGAAGGCCGTGGCTGCCGATGGGATTGCTAAGGAGTTCGTTGCCAAGGTGCGCATCGATACGCCGCAGGAGATCGAGTACTTCGAGCACGGCGGCATCTTGCAATATGTTCTGCGGCAGTTGGCGGGAGGAAAGTAACTGTCGTCCACATCATGCGAGGTGCGTAGAAGCTGCGCGCCTCGCCATTTCTATAACGCCTTGAATTGTGTTACCAGCGTGTCATTCTCAGAAACAACCTCTGTAAGGAATCGACGGCCTTCAAGAGAGTTATATTCGATTTTGCAGCAAATGATTGGTTCATTTACCGGAGTACGTGGACAATCGAGTGCCTCAAAGGCACCAGCAGGTATCGTATTATTATTCTCCAGCTTCATAGGGTCATAAGATTTGTTTTGATCGCATTTAATAGGAGACTTACCTCCAATTTCTCTAATAGAATATTTGCCTTCAATTTTGATATTCAGTGCGACGCTATTTCCTTGATTTTCTACCGCCCATCTTAAACCTGAATTATGCCACTTTTGAACCAGCGCTAGGTATGGCATTTGGGCATTGTGGAGTTGCTCAATGCTAACGCGCGCGATTTGCCGCGTATCCCATGCGTATTTACACAGAGCAAGAAGCGTAAAAAACGTCAGCGCCACCAGCGCCCAGCTTGCGTACGCTTGTGCCCAGCCGGAATCGACGCAAGCAAAAGCGGTGGAACGCGACACAAGAAAGCCCATTAAGCAAATCCCTCCACGGACTATATTCTATTGCAATTCCGTTCTATACTCGATTCATGCGCAACGAATTCACTGCAGTCATTGAGCGCGATGGAGAATGGTTCGTCGCTTGGTCTCCCGAGATTCCCGGAGCTAACGGGCAGGGGCGCAGCGTGGAAGAGTGTCGTGAAAGCCTTGGCGCGGCCATCCAACTGATTCTGGAAGACCGCCGCGAAGATGGGCTTCGCGGTGCTCCAGCAGACGCGATTCGCGAGACGGTAACTGTTCAGTGAAGCGGGAACCCTTGCTGCGCTATTTGCGTTTGCATGGTTGTTATTTGAAGCGCGAAGGCAGCTCACACTCCTTGTGGTGCAACCCGGCAACCGGACAGACGGAAGCGATTCCTCGACACACCGAGGTCGCCGATTTGTTGGCGCGAAAGATTTGTCGAGGGTTGTCTGTTCCGGAGATTGGACGATAGGAGCACAAGGCAATGCTCCCGTGAAAGGACGCCACTCCAACCCGGATTGGCGTCCTTTGCATGCGCAGGTTACTTTTTCAGCGCGGGGGCTTGGGCGTCTTCAGCGACGTGCGCTTCAGCTTTGAGGCAACAAATTCGGGGGCGGCTTCCGGGGCGCTTTCCTCCTCGTGCGGGGCAAAGAAACGCGTGCCTTCCTGGGCATGCTCGCCGAGAACGTGGAGGCGAAGAAAATTGGTGGAACCGGACTTGGTGCGTGTTCCGGCCACGATGGCGATGACTTCGCGGGCTCTCACATAGCCGCTCTGCAGAAGCAGGCTCTCCGCGCAATCGACTAGGGCTTCGGTGGTGTTGATCTTGGGACATCGAATGGGAGTGGTTCCCCAGAGCAGGTTGAGGCGATTGATGGTGACCTCGACCGGCGAGAGCGCGAAGATGGGCGATGAGGGATGGTACTTGGAGAGCTGGCGGGCAGTGGTTCCCGACTCGGTAAAGAGCGCAATGCCGCGCAGGTCGAGATCGTCGGCGGCGTGCGCTGTGGCTTCGCAAATGGTCTCGGCGATGGAAAGGTGGCTGAGCCGCTCCCTGGGCTCGGCGTGTTCGGCAACCTTGATGTGAAGTTCGGCTTCCATGATGATGCGGGACATCATGCCGACCGTCTGCACCGGATACTTTCCCACCGCCGATTCGCCCGAAAGCATGACAGCGTCTGTGCCGTCGTAGATGGCGTTGGCCACATCGGAGACCTCGGCGCGGGTGGGGCGGGGATTCTCGATCATCGATTCGAGCATTTGTGTCGCGGTGATCACCGGCTTGCGGTATTCGGCGGCGCGGCGGATGATGTGCTTCTGAATGGCGGGAACTTTTTCCGGCGGCACCTCGACGCCCAAGTCGCCGCGAGCTACCATGATGCCGTCCGCGGCTTGCAGAATGCCGTCGAGCTGCTCGATGGCCTGGGGTTTTTCAAGCTTGGCGATGATCCATGTTTCGCCGCCGTATGCAGAGACGCGATTGCGCACCAGGCGGACATCTTCCGCGGTGCGGACAAAGGAGACGGCGATAGCATCGACACCGCTTTTGAGCGCGAATTCAAGATCGGCCGAGTCTTTGTCTGTGAGCGAGGGAACGCGGACCGGAATGCCAGGCAGGTTGATACCTTTGTTTTCACCGAGCATGCCGCCGTTTACGATATCGCAGACCACGTCGTCGCCAATTACTTCGTGAACCCGCAGTTCGATCAGGCCGTCGGAGAGCAGGATGCGCGAACCCTGCTCAACGTTTTCTGCCAGCGTCTTGAAGGTGGTGCCAACCAAGGCCGCGGTGCCCGGCACATCGCGCGGCGTAATGGTGAGCTTCTGGCCGGCCTTGAGCAGCACCGCCTGGTGGTCTTTGAGCTTGGAGGTGCGAATCTTTGGACCCTGCAGATCGCCGAGAATGCAAAGGGGCTTGCGCTCCTCACGGCTGACTTTGCGGATCATCTGGATCAAGGCAAGCTTTTCTTCGTGGGTGCCATGGGAAAAGTTCAGGCGGACCACATCGACGCCGGCGCGCACCAGATCGCGAAAGACCGGCTCGGTGTTGGAGGCCGGCCCGAGCGTGGCGACGATCTTTGCACGGCGTTGAGACGGGGACTCAGTCAGATTTAGATCTGCAAACGACATGATAGGTCTCCAAAAAGGGCAGGTTTGGGAAAGAGGGCAATTCGGCAGGCGTCTTCACCATTTTACACGGATGGTTGGACCGAACCCCGGCTTTATTCAGTATGCATGGTGTGCGGTGCAATGGGCGGTGAGAGCTGTCACTGACTCGTGGATGCCATTTCGGATTCGCGTGAAGAGGAAAGCTTTGCTTGGCGCTCCCTGAAAAGCGCGCCGTTCAGTTCCGCGCCGATGAGGACGCTGAAGGCGGTGATGTAGAGCCAGACCAGGGTGGCGATGGCGGCGCCAAACGATCCGTAGAACATGGAATAGTCGGCAATGCGAGTGACATACCAGCCGAATGCCAGCGTGGCCGGAAACCAAATGACCGTGCCCGCGGCCGCGCCCGGAGCAACCCAGAACCAGCGTTCCTTGCGCCGGGTGCCGAAATGGTAGACAGCTGTTAGGACGGTCACGCTGGTGAGCAATGCTACGGCCCAGCGCACCAGCCGCCAGAAAATGAGGACGATGTGGCGCAACTCGTGGTCTGCATTATCGATCATCCAGCCCTCAATCTGATGACCGAAGACCACCACCAGGGTTGCCAGCGAAAGTGGAACAAGAGCGATGGGCACCAGCAACAGTGCCCGGAACATGCGCCCCCAGAAAGTCCAATCCTCGCGCGGAAGGCGGTAGGCGCGGCGAAAACCCTCCATGAGCGTCAGCATCATGCCTAGGCCTGCAAAGACGCTTAGGACGACGGCCGACAGGAGCACTTGGCTGGAGTGAACACGGCGGTTGAGGACATACGACTGAAGGATGTCCATGGTGTCGGCAGGCAGAAACTGCTCGAATGCGCCGCGGATTTCGCCCACTAGCGAGGTTCCTTCCGGCACCTGGGCGAGCAGGGTAGTGACCACCAGGAGCGCGGGAAACATCATGAGCATGCCGGAGTAGGCCGCTGCCTTTGCGGTGTTAAGGACGTCGTTGGCCAAGGCCTGACCGACAGCTCTCCGGAACTTGACCAGAAACCTTTTCATGCGCGCCCCTGGCAAGAGTAGAGCATTTGCCGGCCATTGGGCGAGAGGAGTTTGAACTTGGCCGCGAAGGAGCACCCGGCCTGAGGCTGGAGATAGTCTTGAACCGCGTAGGGACGCGGCGATTTGAGGCAAGAGCTTTGAGTGGATTCGAAACCACAGACAATCCCGGTTCAAACGATTTATCCTGTCGCAGCTATGAAAACCAATTCCGTACTCTCCCTGTGGATCGTGCTGCCTCTTTTGTTTCTGAACGGGATTTTCCAATTCACGGCCGCGGCTCAAAACGCGCCCGCCGCCAACCCGCAATTGGCTTCAAGAGAATTGAATGCGCGGGTCGATGGGCTTTTGAAAAAGATGACGCTCGATGAGAAGCTCGGGCAATTGGCGCAGTATTCGGGCGGGTATGCGACCGGTCCGGGGGCTTCGAACCTGCGCTTTGACGATCTGGTGGCCAAGGGCCAGTTGGGATCGATGCTGAACGTAGTTGGCGTAGAGGCGACCAACCACTACCAGCACATCGCGGTGGAAAAGTCGCGGCTGCACATTCCCGTTCTCTTCGGCCAGGACGTGATTCACGGCGACAGGACAACCTTCCCAGTGCCGTTGGCGCTGGCGGCAAGCTTTGACCCGGCAATGGTCGAGCGCGTGGCCCGCATCAGCGCGGAAGAAGCTCGTGCCGACGGCCTTAGATGGGTCTTTTCGCCGATGGTCGATATTGCGCGCGATCCGCGCTGGGGACGCATCGTCGAGTCAGCGGGCGAAGATCCCTACCTGGGTTCGGCAATGGCGCGAGCCTATGTGCGGGGCTATCAGCAAGGCGATCTATCCGAGCCCGATTCCGTCGCGGTAAGCGTAAAGCACTTTGCCGCTTACGGAGCGGCAATTGCAGGGCGCGACTACAACGCAACCGACATGAGCGAGATTACGCTGCGCCAGGTTTACCTGGAACCCTATCGCGCCGCGGTTGAGGCCGGCGCAGCCACGCTGATGAGTTCATTCAACTCCATCAACGGAATTCCCGCCACTGCCAATCCTTTTACGCTGACGCAGATTCTGCGCAAAGAGTGGGGCTTCAACGGCTTTGTGGTTTCCGACTGGGGCGCGATTCTTGAACTGAAGGAACATTCCATCGGCGACGGGCCCACGGTGGCGCGAAAGGCGCTCGAAGCCGGCGTGGACATGGATATGGAGGGCGGCCTTTACGCGACGGTCATTGCCGATCAGGTGCGCTCGGGCAAGATTCCGGAGAGCGTGGTGGACGAGGCGGCGCGGCGGGTTCTGCGGGTGAAATTTCTCTTGGGACTCTTCGATCACCCTTATACCCAGCCGGGTCCGGCGTATGAGGCCACTCCGGAACGCCGCGCGGCGGCGCGAAAGGTGGCGGCGGAGACGTTTGTCTTGCTCAAGAACGATTCAGTCGAGGGAGCGGGAACGCTGCTGCCGTTGCCCGCGAAGTTGAAGAGAGTGGCGCTGATCGGCCCCATGGCCGACAACCAGCGGGAGTTGCTGGGCGCGTGGTCGAGCATGGGCGACCCCAAAAACGTAGTCACGTTGAAGACCGCCCTGGCGGAGCGGCTGGGAGACCGGTTGCTTTACGCCGAGGGCTGCGGCTTGCTGAGCGGCGAAGATGAAAACGCGCTGAAGCGTGTCAATTTCAACGGGCCGGCCGCCGCCGACGAGCACTTGCCGATTCCGGATGACGCCAAAACGATTGCGGACGCTGTGGAGACGGCCAAGAAGGCGGACGTGGTGATTCTGGCGCTGGGCGAGCCGGCCAATTGGATGGAGGGCGAAGCATCGAGCCGGGTTCATCTTGGATTTACAGGCGCGCAGCGGAAGCTGGAACAAGCGGTGGCCGCTACGGGCAAGCCGATGGTCCTGATTGTGCTGGCCGGGCGTCCGCTGGAGCTGAAATGGGAGGCCGCGCATGTGCCGGCCATTCTTGAGGCGTGGAGCCCAGGGATCGAAGCTGGTCATGCCGTTGCGGACGTGCTTTTTGGCGAGGTCAATCCGTCGGGCAAGCTGCCGGCAAGCTTTCCACGCGCGGTTGGCCAGGAGCCGCTGTATTACGCTCAGCTTCCCACGGGACGGCCGGCGCATGGAGACCTGAGCCACATGCCGACGGATTCGGATGAGAAGTTTATCTCGCGTTACGTGGATGAGGAGAATTCCGCGCTGTTTCCGTTTGGCTGGGGCCTGAGCTACACGCGGTTCAGCTACTCGCAGCCCACCATCAGCCGCGCGGAGGTTCCGGTGCGAGAAATTCTTGCGTCGCGGAATGGCCCTGTCGCCGTGGTCGGAGTGGATGTGAAAAACACCGGCAGCGTGGCCGGGACCGAAGTAGTCCAGCTCTACATCCGAAACACGGCGGCGAGCGTAGAGCAGCCGGTGCGCGAGCTGAAGGGCTTTGCGCGGGTTGCTCTCGCGCCAGGCGAGACGAAACATGTGGAGTTTCCGCTGGGCTTCGACGAGTTGAATTTCTATAACGTTGAAGTGCAGCGAACCGTGGAGCCGACGACGTACAAAATCTGGGTTGGCGGCAGCTCGCTGGCGACGGCGGAGACGGAGTTGAAGATTGTGGAGTAGTGAACAGTGGTCAGTCTTCAGCGAGCAGATGACTGCCAAGCTTGAAAAGGGAGGTCTTGATGCCGATTGGAGAAGCTGCGCCTGCACTTACGCTTGATGTGGAGCGCGAGGGCGAGGTGGCCGTGGTGCGATGCCACGGGAGATTGGTGGCGGGCGTAAACAACATTCTTTACGCAAAGGTTTGCCAACTGATGCCGGAGAGCAAACGAATCGTGCTGGATTTGGGGGACCTGGCTTACATGGACAGCACGGGCGTGGGCACGCTGGTGCGAATCTATACTTCATCAAAGGGCGCGGGCGTGAGCCTGGAGCTGCTTCACCTGGGCAAGCGCGTCCGGGAACTGCTGAGCCTGGCAAATCTGTTGTCTGTGTTCACGGTCATCGGGGAGCAGGGGACGATGATTCGGTTCTGAGCGGGCGCGATGCTGGCGTCAGCGAGATTGAAAGAAGCTTCCCTCAGGGGCTGAAGCCCAATTTTTATTTGCAGCCTTTTCGGCACGACTGAAGTCGTGCCCTTTCAAAACATCGCTTTTGCTTCGGAGCCTCATGCGACTGAAGTCGTGCCCTTTCAAAGCATCGCTTTTGCTTCGGAGCCTCATGCGACTGAAGCCGTGCCCTTTCAAAACTGGACATAGCAACTAGCCGTGCTCTCGTGGGACATCGGCGTCAGCGCAGCAGCGCCGATGCGGCCCACAGGATGGGGGCCTGGCCGTGGAAGTCGCCGGTTTTGCGGCGCCGGGCGAGATAATAGTCAAGGCTGTTCAGCTTGTTGGTGCCCTCGCAGACGTTGGTGGTGTCGTTGTTCTGGTCGATGTAGCCGGTGACGGCGATCCAGGCTTTGCGCGCGGCGGGGCCATAGGCGGGGCCGTCCAGCCAGCCGTTCTTCACGCCGGTGATCATAGCGAAGGTGAACATGGCGGAGCTTGAAGTCTCGGGCCAGGCCTCGTCATGGTCGATGAGCTGACGCCAACTGCCGTCTTTAGATTGGTATTTCAGCAGCGCGGCCATCATGGCCTGATAGCCCTGCATGATGCGGGCGCGCTTGGGATGGTCGGCGGGCAGATCGCGAAGCATCTCGGCCATGCCGGCGGCGATCCATCCATCTCCGCGGCCCCAGAAGAAGGGGACATCGGGCGCGTGATAGAAGAGCCCGTTGGGCTGCTGAAGCTTGTCGAGATAGGCAACCATCTCAAGGGCGTCGCGATCCAGATACTTATGGTCGCCGGTGGCGCGATACGCCTGAAGCTGCAAGATGGTCAACATATACATGTCGTCGATCCAGTAGCGGGTTTCGGCGGAGAGGCCGTCGGGCTGCGGGTTCTCCCATTGCCGGTCGGCCCAGGACACACCGTATGCAAGGTATTTGGGGTCCTTGGTCTGGATGCCAATTTCAGCAGGAACGATGCCGAATATGGAGTCGTCGACGTGATGGCGGACAGGAATCTTGTCAGCCTCCGCGCCGCCAGGCATGAGCGGGACGAACTTGTCGATGAGCTTCTGGCGCAGTGCATCGTCGTGGGTGAGCTGCGCGACGGTGAGAGCGCCGTACCAGGTGGCGCACTCGCCGTAGAAGATGGTTCTGTTGCCCTGATGAGGCGAGGCGACGAAGTGCTCGGCTAGACGCTTGCCGACGTCGTGTGGATCGGCTCCCGCCGGCAAGTTGGCGAAGTAATCGGGCAAGTTGGCAAGTTGGGCGAGAGACGCGGTGCATGCGGCTGGAATGAGGAGTGCGAAGGCTGCGATTTTCAACAGAGCGTTCATTGTGTGGCTCTCCGAATTGCTCAACCATTTTGCATCAGCGACCGGCAATTGGGAAAGTGGGCCAATGCAATTGCATTGGCCCAGGATGAATGCCTGTTGGTGGTTGGTTCCACCACGACAAGGCGTGCAGCGGGTTGGCCCCGCTGACGCGGGGAAGGCGAGTTAGCGGGTTAGCGGCAGGCTGCGCCATATTCCTCCGAATTACTAACCCAGCGTTAGCCCCGCTCAGGTAAACTGGCCAGCAATAGGAGGCAACCCGATGCAAACCAGGATTCAGGGCACGACCATGCCCGTGCTCGATGTAATGCTTGAACCGAACGAGAGCGTGTTTTCAGAGAGCGGCGAGCTGTCGTGGATGACCAGTTCGATCCAGATGACGACCCATACGCAGATGGGCGGGGGCGGCGGGATTTTCGGCGTGCTGAAGCGGGTGGCCAGCGGCGGCAGCTTGTTCATGACTGAGTACCGGGCGTATCAATACGCTGGCGAAGTCTCGTTTGCGACCAAGGTGCCCGGACATATTGTGCCTTTGCAGGTGGGGCCGGGATCGGAGTATTTGGTCCACCGGCACGGGTTTCTTTGCGCCACGCCGCAGGTGACCCTCACCATCGGATTCCAGCAGTCGCTGGGGGCGGGGATTTTCGGCGGCAACGGGTTCATTCTCCAAAAGGTGGGAGGGGTGGGAACGGCCTGGCTGGAGCTTTCAGGAGAATTGATCATGAAGAACCTGGCTCCGGGCGAAGTGCTGCGCGTGCATCCGGGACACGTGGGCGCGTTTCAGGCTTCGGTGGGATTCAATATCACTACGGTGCCAGGGATCAAGAATGCCATCTTCGGCGGTGACGGAATTTTTCTGGCCATGCTGCAGGGGCCGGGCGCGGTGTATTTGCAGACGCTGCCGATTTCGCGGCTGGCACACCAGATCGGCGAGTATCTGCCGCGCACGGAGAACCGGGACGTGAGATCCGCGGCCGGCGGAGCGCTGCTGGGAGGAATTGTGGGTGGGTTGTTGGGCGGAGACCAGTAGAGCTGTGGTTAGTGGATAGTGATCGGCCGGACTTTGCGGCAGCGTGAGTGGATCCCAGGCCTCAAAGTCGAGACCCGGAGCACCCTGCAATTGTTTTGGGAAGTGAGGCGGAACGGATGACCGGGCCCACCGGCAACACGCGCAGTCTTCGCAGCGACATTGTTTTTGCCTTCTTGCTTGCCTTTGGCTGTTACCTGGCATGGCTGGTTCGCGACGTGTTGATGCTGGTGTATGTGAGCGCATTGTTTGCGGTGGTGCTTACACCAGTGGTGAATTTTACGTCGGGTCTTCGCATCGGACGCTGGCGGCCGTTCAAAGGGTCGATCGCAATTCTCGCGCTTCTGGTTGGGGTGGCCGCGGTGTTTACCGCTTTCGGCTTCCTGGCTCTGCCGCCGGTGATTCGAGACTTGCGGGCGTTTGGGCAGGACACGCCGACGCGTTTGCCGGACTTGCTTCAAAAACTGAAAAGCATCCCGTTTGCCAACCAGTTGAATACCGGCGACGTCAGTTCGCGCATTCAAAGTTTCGCCAGCCAAGCCGCGACTTATCTCCTGCTCTCCATCGAGGACTGGGCCGACGCTCTCTTCAAGATCGTCATGGGCTTTATTCTCATGGTCTATTTCATTCTGGAAGGCGCCGGCGCATACCGGTGGTTCCTATCGTTTTTCCCATCCGGAAGCCGCGACCGGCTGGACAAGACGTTGCGGCGCGCCGAGGTTCGCATGGGGAAATGGCTGGTGGGCCAGGGCAGCCTGATGCTCATCCTCGGACTTACCAGCACCATTGTCTACCTCATCCTGGGGGTTCGCTACGCATATCTATTGGGTGTGCTGACTGGGTTGCTGAATATTATCCCGGTGGTGGGCGCGGCGGTTTGCGTGGCGCTCGCAGTGCTGGTGGCGGCGATCGATTCTTGGGGCCGCGTGATCGGGGTTCTGATCTTCTACGTCATTTACCTTCAGGTTGAGAATTCGATTCTTACACCACGAATCATGAGGAATAGCGTCGGGCTTCCCGCTCTAGCTATCTTATTGGCCCTGGTGCTGGGATCGGCTTTGGAAGGCGTTCCGGGAGCTATGGTCTCGGTGCCAACGGCTGTGCTGGTTGCCGTGTTGCTTGATGAGTACCTGGTTCACAAAGATCCTGCGTAGATAAGCCAACTTGATTCCGCAGGGGCTCAGCCTTTCTACCGAATAGCCCGCGATTCCGCGTCTACCGCGGCTTTCATTACGCCACAGTCTGAAAAGAAATGGATGAGGTTGGCGGTAAGAGGCTCCAAGGCCACAGGAGTTGGAGAGTGGGCATTTTGGGGACCGGCTTCTTGGCTTCCCACCCATGCGCCTGAAGTGCGGCGCATGGATGGGGCACCCAGTTGGTTCATGGCTTCCCAGGTCTCTCCGCCGCCGCGTACGAGATATGGGGCACCCAACTGCGTTGGCAAGCCGGCGGGGCGGGCGAGTTTTGCCATCTTCAATTCGCCTGTGCCTTGGGCGTCTAAGATGAGAGCCGCAAGGTTGCGCGCCACGTCTAGGTCGAAGCTCTCGGCGACGAAAACCAGCTTACCGCGCGTGGTGATCACGACGGGGCCTTCGCTGGTGGTGTAGACCTGCTCCTCAGATACGTTTTGGGGTGCGCCGGGCGCGAGCTTTGTGGCATTGGAACGCTGGGCTTCGAGGTCGGGCTTGAGTCCGGAGTACTTGCGGCCGAGGCTGTTCGCATAGAGCCGCGCAAATTCCTGGGCCGAGGCGGCGTTCTTCCAGGCCGACAAATAGAAGATAGCAAGCGATTTTGGGTCGGCCTGCTCTTCGGGAGTTTTGGCCGAGAGTTTCTGCCCGGCCCAATAAATGCCGCCATCCCAGGCGGGGGTAAGGTCGCGGGAGGCAGCGTCGCCACCGAATAGCTCCGCGAGAATACGCAAGTCGAGTTGGCCGATCTGGCCGATGTCATAAGGCTTGTAGACCTTGTCGACGAGGGGATGAATATCGGGCATTAGCGGAATGGGCGGGCTGTGTTTAAGCTCGTACTCGCGAGGGTTGATGATCTCCCAGGTGGATGTCGGCGGGCGGTCGAGGGCTCCGGCAAAGGCCGCCTGCTGTCCCTTGTCCATCCAAACGTCCTGCTCGAAGCTGAGGCCCTCGCGATAGGGAAACAGGAGCGATTCGGAGAGCATGAGCGGCGCTCGAGAGAGCACCGGGGAGTTGTCGGAGGCGGACATTTGCTGCTTGGCAAAATCCATGACTTCGGGGTCTTTGACGAGGCTCTTGCCCATGGGCTTAAGGATGTAGTCCATCATGACCGCGGTGGCCTGGCCTTCGGCGACGGCATCGCGGGCGGTGTCGAGCTCGTCTTTGGCCACGTGGTCGGTGTCACCCGATGAGTTGGTGGAGACTTCGTCGGGGGTTTGGTCGTTCCATTTTTCAAGGTCGGAGTGCTGGTCCTGCAAAGCGTGGGTGAGCTCATGCGCCAGCACCGGCTTTTGCTCGTCGATGCTTATCCAATCGAGCATATTGACGGTCTTGGTCTTGGAGTCGTAGTAGGCTTCGATCTGTTCGTCGAGCAGTGCGAGCAGAAAGGGCTTGAGCGCAAAATCGCGGTCCAGAAGGCCGAACTTCTTGAGGACGATTTCGCCTTTCTGAAGACGCTTTGCGCCCTCATCCTCGTCGAACTTTTCTTTCAGATAGCTCTCGACCGCGGCGCGGGTGGTCAACTGGCGCTTGACGGTGGATTTGACGGGCAGGCCAGTCTCCTTCGAGGAGAATTGGATGAGTTCGTCGACCAGCGCGAAGAGTTGTTTGGCCTGCTCGGGGGTGATGTGGGTGTCTTTCTCGGTTGCGGGCTGTTGAGCCGGGGCGGCGGTTGCGAGAGCGAGGCAGAGAAGAATGGCGCAGAGGCTGGAGGTTGCGGTGAGAGAAAGTCGATGCTTGGGGCAAATCTGCAAAGAGTGTCCTTCCGGGGCTAAAGCCCGCATTGATTCTGTTGACCTTAAACCGGGGATAAATCCCTGGCCTACCGGATAAATCCCTGGCCTACCGCCCGAACTCGCTTTTTCGCAGCCAGCGAAGCCTCCGCCTCCCCCCGCATTGAATCCTTCTGCAAGATGCAGTGGGCGAGTTCCGGCACTAAAGTTCAATGGTTTACGGGCGGGGCTGCGGCACCTCAATTCCAAGGCTATAATCATGGAGCGGTTTGGCGCGAGGATTCGGTTCAAAATCTTGCCAACGACCGTAGAAAAGCGTCGCATATGACTGAAACTGACTTGGCTGAAATCGATCTTGCGGCAACCATCCAGCCCACCCCGCTGGCTGCGTTGCTTGAAACTTCCTCTAAACCGCATCAACTCAGCCCCTATCGTGGCGTGCTGAGCCCTGTTCAGTTGGACGCGCCGGAGCGTGAAATAGAGGCATTGGCCAAAGACGCGGCGGTGCATGACCTGGGCTGGCTCAGGCGCGTGGCCGTCCACGGTGAAGACCGTTTTCGCTGGCTGAGCGGTATGATTACCAACACGGTAAACGAGCTGGAACCGCGCGGCGGCGCGTGGAATCTGGTGCTGAATGCGCAGGGGCGCGTGCAGGGCGACCTGACCGTCTGGCGCGAAAACGACACACTGGAACTTGATATTGCCGCCGACCAGTACGAGAAGCTGAAATCGCATCTGGAGCGCTTCATCATCATGGACGATGTGGAGCTGGTGGACCTGAGCGGGGAAGCGGCTCTTGGATTGACGGGGCCGGCGGCCGATGAGGTGTTGGGCCGTCTTAGCCTGCCGACGCTGTCTGAGCCAATGACGGGAACCCGGGTGGAGTGGATTGGGTTCGATCTGCGGATACTGCGCGGTTACGGAGCTTTGGTACCGCATTATGAGCTTTGGATTCCTCTAGCGGGACTTGCAAAGCTTTGGCTGGGGCTGCGAACTGCCGCGGCCACCCCGGTGGGAACAGCTGCGATTGAGGTGTTTCGAATTGCAGAAGGAATTCCAGCGTACGGCGTGGACATTGTGGAGCGGGATCTGGCGCATGAGACCTCGCAGATGCGGGCGCTGCACTTCAACAAGGGGTGCTATCTGGGGCAGGAAGTCGTGGAGCGAGTGCGCTCGCGGGGCAGCGTTCACAGGCACCTGAGGCAGCTCGAGATTTTTGGGCCTGTGCCGCCGCCGGGAACTGAACTGCACTTCGACGACGGGGCTCTCGATGGAGAGACGGCGGCGGGGCATATTACCAGCGCGGCTGAATTGGCATTGCCAACGGGAAAGCGCGCCTTTGCGCTGGGGATGATTCGCGGCAGCGCCGAAACGCGCAATCAGGCCTTGCACTATAGCGCCGCAACCGGCAACGGGACGGCACGGATTCTGGACGCGGCGCCGAAGCTTTAAGTGTAAAGTTTCAAGACGTTGTTTACCGTTCAGCTTTCGTTTTGAAAGAGCACGGCTTCAGCCGTGCCGCAACTGGCACAAAGAGAATGCGGGCTTTAGCCCCTGAGGGAACAAATGTTTGGCTTCCCACCCTTGCGACAAAAAACGTCGCATGGGTGGGGCACCCGCAGTTTAGTTTGGTCGTTGAAACAGATTGGAAAATTGAAGTGATGAGCGATACCCCGAAATTTACCGTGATTGACCGCCGGAAGTTCAAGGCGGACGAAGAACAAGCCGACCATGAAACGGCTCAAGGCAAGGCTGGAGCCGGGAACGGTTCAGAGCAGAAGACAGAGCCGGTGGAGACAGGCGGCGGCCCTCGGCTGGTTGTGAACGAGAGCCGGCATGAGGCCGGACAGAAACCGGTTGAGGTAGCGGAAGCTGCAGCGGAACCGGAGTTGCCGCCAGCGCCCACCGCCGCGGAGAGCCAGGAGCAGAAGACGGCCTACGATGCATCGGCACAGCGGCTTGAGGATATCGTCAGGGCGCAGAACCCCGGCATGGGCGCGCAGCCGCCGGTCGGGTTTGAACACCTTGTGCAGCAGTTTTACGTTTCCGCAATGATTCAGATGGGCGCGGGAGCGCAGGAAGGGCAGCGGCCGCGGGTGGATATTCTGGGCGCACGAAACACGATCGATCTGCTCGGCGTTTTGGCGGAGAAGACCAAAGGGAACCTCACCGAAGCCGAGGACCGCACGTTGCAGGCGGTTCTGTTTGAGGCGCGGATGGCCTTTATGGAGCTCACGAGAATGATCACACTGCAAGGTATGCAGCCGCCACCGAGCCCGCCGCCGGGGAAGAGGTAGAAGCAGGGAACAGGGATCAGGGATCAGGGGAGCCGCAGCTACTCGTTACCATCCTCATGGCTTTGGTATTAGGCCGCCGGTTTCCCGACCCACGGAATATAAACTGGATTCCCATTTGAAGTGTCAGGGCACGACTTTAGTCGTGCCGCTATGACGCAGTAGAATCTGGGCTTTAGCCCCCTGCGTTTGGGTTGCCCAATCTTTGGTTTCTTCCTAGATCGGTTTCTTCGAGAGAGTATGGACGGGCGGCTGACTTTTCTGGGGACGGGAACTTCGATGGGGGTTCCGACGCTGGGGTGTAGGTGCGCGGTATGCACATCGGCCGATCCCCACGACCGGCGGCTGCGGCCCTCGGCGCTGCTGCGCTGGAATGAGCCGATCGGCGCTCAGGAGCGGGTCGTCGTGATCGACACCGGGCCTGATTTCCGCGAGCAGGCGCTGCGGGCTGGGCTGACTCGTGTAGACGCCGTGCTTTATACACACTCCCATGCGGACCACATTCTGGGGCTGGACGATCTGCGGCCGTTGAGTTTTACGGCGTTCAAAGAAGGCGGTCCGATTCCGCTCTATTCCTCGGCAGAGACCGCGTCGGTGCTCGAACAGATTTACGAGTACACGCTTTCGCCGCGGGCCACGTATCCGAACCGGGCGCGGGTGCGGCTGGAGCCGCTGGCTGAGTGCAACCCGATTCATGGGGTCGAGTTCATTCGCATTCCAGTGATGCATGGAGCGATGGAGATTGCCGGCTTCAGGTTTGGCCGTGCAGCCTACCTGACCGATGTGAGCGACATCCCCGAAGCGAGCTTTGCGTTGCTTGAAGGGTTGGATCACCTGGTGCTCTCCGCATTGCGCTACAAACCGCACCCCAGCCACGCCACTGTTGAGCAGGCCATTGGATGGGCGCGACGCATCGGGGCAGGGCAAACGTGGCTGACGCACATTGCGCATGAGCTGGGCCACGAAGAGACCAACCGGACGCTGCCCGCAGGGATGGCGCTGGCCTACGACGGGCTCGAATTGGCTGTGAGCCTATGAACCCAAAAACGAGCGCGAGTGGAGCGCGTGCAGTTCCCGATTATCGCGTGATCCCCGTCTATCGCGGGATCAAGGAGATTCCTGCCGATTTCGGCCCGTCGGTAGCGGTGATCGGGAACTTCGACGGCGTGCATTTGGGCCACCGGGAAATTCTTCAGGCGGTGGTGTCTGAAGCGCGTGAATCCGAAGTGAATAATCTCGACGCGCACGGGCAGCGGGTCACCTCGGTTGCAATCACCTTCGATCCCCATCCGGAACAGTATTTGCGGCCAGCCACAGCGCCAAAGCTCCTCACGCCGATGGCCGAGCGCATTCGGCTGCTAGCCCAGACGGGCATCGATGCGGTGGTGGTTCTGAAGTTTGACGAAGCGCTGGCTTGTTTGCCGGCCAAGGAGTTCGTGCGCCAGATTCTCGTGGACGCGCTTGGAGTTTGCTCGCTGCATGAGGGTGGGAACTTTCGCTTCGGCCGCCAGGCAAAGGCGGGCGTGGAGGATCTGAAGGAGTTTGGCGCCGGGTTTGGATTTAGCGTTCACGTGCATTCGGCGGTGCGCGTACATGGGCTTGAGGTTTCGAGTTCGGCGATTCGCGCGCTGGTAGCTGCGGGAGATATGCGGCGGGCGCGATGGATGCTGGGACGGCCGTTTGGAGTGCGGTCCACACAAACTCGCGGCCGCGGCATTGGAACGCGGCTGCTGGTGCCCACCGTCAATCTGGCGGCGTATGACGCGCTGCTGCCGGAGTTTGGCGTATACGTGACGCGGCTGATAGTTGGAGAACGATGTTTTCAGTCGGTGACGAATGTGGGCAATCGGCCTACGTTTGGAGAGCCTTCGTTCGCTGTTGAGTCGCACATTCTGGATTTTCAGCCGGTTGAGATGGATGAAGAGACGCCGATCGATCTGGAGTTTCTAATGCGCCTGCGCGGCGAGATAGAGTGGCCCTCGCCCGAGGCTTTGAAGCAACAGATAATTAAAGATGTGGCAAAGGCAAAGAGGTATTTCCGGTTGAGTGCAGCTTCTAGCCGCTAGCTTTTGCATTGGTGCTCGATGGGCGGAGGCTGAGTTTTCTCGTCTCTCAGGTCTTCCGCCGCGCTCCGCCACAGCGGAAGACCATGCGGCACCCGCCTTGAATTCACAGGGTTACTGAGTGGCTGCCAAAGCTGGTTTGACGATGCCTTGAGGTTTGACTGCGACAGGCTGCGGGAGCAATCCGGATTTGACTTTTGGCTGAGGCGCGTAGGCGGCTTCAGTCGGCTTTGTTCTCGAATTGGGAGCAGCGACGGTTGCAGCCTTTGCCGGGGAGACGGCTGCGGGGGCGTGGATTGGCGGCTTGGCCAGAGGCTTCGGCTTGGCGGGAGCGCCGAAAGCCGCGGATGCGACCGCCGAGACGGCTGGTGTGTGCGTAACCGCCTGTAGCGGCGGTGAAGATCGCTGAGCTGGCTCGGCTTTCCGATCGCCGAGGAACTGTTCGTCGTCCTTTCCGGCAATGGCCTGGCGCATGACGGCCATCCAGATGGGAAGCGCGGCCTTGGCGCCAGTCTCCTTTTCGCCGAGCGACTGGCGATCGTCATAGCCGACCCAGACGCCGCACGTAATGGAGGGCGAGAAGCCGAGGAACCAGGCGTCGGTGTAGTCGCTGGTGGTGCCGGTCTTACCGCCGAGAGGATGGTTGAGCTGCGCGGCCGCGGCCCCGGTTCCGTATTGGGTGACGGCCCGGAGGAGGGTCATCATGGTGCGGGCGGTGTGCTGGTCGATGACCTCAGTGACCTCAGGATTGTCTTCCCAGAGCGTAATGCCGTCGGAGTTGGAAACCTTGCGTATGAGGCGTGGCGTAACGCGAAGGCCGTCGTTGGGAAACACGGCATAAGAGGCGAGCTGCTCCTGGAGCGTGATTTCGACCGCGCCGATGGCGACCGGGAGATACGCTGGAATGTTGCTGGTGACGCCGAAGCGGTGGGCCATGTCGATGACCTTGTGAATGCCGACGCGGGCGGCCAGCTTGAGCGCGGGAATGTTGCGCGACTCGGCAAAGGCGTTGGTCAGGGTCATGGCGCCCTTGTAGTCGCCCTCGTAGTTGTGCGGGGTATAGCCGCCGAAGCTGACCGGGGCGTCGACGACGATGTCGGAGGGTTTCGCGCCGTCTTCAATAGCGGCCGCGTAGACGTAGGGTTTGAAGCTGGAGCCGGTCTGTCTTTCCGCTTGGGTGGCGCGATTGAACTGGCTTAGCGCGTAATCGCGTCCGCCGACCATTGCAAGGACGTCGCCGGTCGTGTTGTCCATGGCCATTAAAGCGCCTTGCGCGCCTGAATCCTGCTCCAGAGTGGCGCGGCGGGCTGTTCCCTCCATGGTGTCGGCCAGGTGGATGTAAATGATGTCGCCGGGCTTGACGAGGTCGTCGCCGTGATGCTCGCCGGTCCACTCCCAATCGCTTGGGAGCAGGACGACTTCATCATCCTGCTGGCTGGGTGGTCCGATGCGGGCGCGAATTTCAAGCGGCGATACGCTGGTGACCAGGGCGTGGAGGTAGTCGCCGGGGCGAGCCTTCACGGCCCAATCAGGATGCCGGTAGTCGTCGAGGGTCGCGCCTACAGAAAGAGCGTTCTCCAGCTCGTTTTTCCAGCCGTGGCGGCGCTCGTAGGCGGCCAGGCCGTCCTCAACGGCGCGGTTGGCGGTTAGCTGTAGATCGAGATCGAGAGTGGTTTGAACTTTCAGGCCTGCCTCATGCACCTGCTCGCTGCCGAAGCGCTTTTCGAGTTCGCGGCGGACCTCCTCCTGAAACCATGGGGCGACGGACATTTCAGGCTGGGCGAGACGCAGGCCAAGAGGGGACTGGCGCGCCTGCTCGGCCTGCTCGTGGGAAATGACTTTGTCCTGCTCCATCTCGGTGAGGACGAGGTTGCGGCGGCGGAGGGCTTTTTCAGGGTAGAGCAAGGGCGAAAAGGCCACAGGACCCTTGGGCAGGCCGGCCAGAAGAGCGGCTTCAGGAAGGGTAAGATCCTTGGCGTGCGTTGAGAAGAAGTACTCCGAGGCAGCCTCGAAGCCATACATTCCCGATCCCAGGTAAATCTGATTGCCGTAGAGGGTGAAGATCTGCTCCTTCGTGAAGGTGCGCTCAATTTGGACGGCCAGATAGGCTTCCTGAATTTTGCGCGTCGGCGTTCTCGTTGAAGACAGGAAAAGGTTGCGCGCCAGCTGCATGGTAAGCGTGGAAGCGCCTTGGGCGCGGCCCTTGCTGCGAATGTCGTGCCAGACCGCGCCCGCGACGCGGAAGACATTGATGCCCCAGTGGGACTCGAAATTCTTGTCTTCAATGGAAATGACCGCTTGGCGCAGGACGGGGGCAAAGCCGTCGTAGCCAACGACCTCGCGGCGCTCGAGGGCAAAGGAGCCGATAATGCGGCCTTTCTGGTCATAGAGGTCGGTGGTGGTGGAGGCGCGGTATTTTTCGAGGTCCGCTATCTGCGGCAGATCGAATGAATAGACAAGCGTGAGGCCGGCGAGAGATCCGGTGATGACGGCCAGGACGACCAGCGAGACCAGGGCGAACTTGCCGGCAATCTTGCGCCGGTGTCCGGCTGAAACCGCCTTGACTTGCGCGCGACGGGGCCGCGCAAGCGACCGCGGTTCCAGCCTCGACGAATCAGGGCGCAAGGCGATTCGCGACGGAGCAGACCGCGAAGGTTCCATACGCTCGGGGGGGAGGGTCGGCAAGCGATTCAAGCCTCGGAAGCATTTCTCAAGATGCGCGTGAGGAAATGCTTCAGTTCAAGGCTAGCATTTTTGTGTTGCGAGAGTATGTGACGAAAGGGTCACGCGCACCACTCAATGCAAGAGTGGGGATGGCGGTGGAGTCTGTCGGCAATGGACGGGTGGGGGATTTTGGGTTAAGCCGGATTAGAAAAGGAAGGTCTGGGGGGGCTTGGCGGTTACTCCAATTCTTACTGCGCCATTCACGCTATTTCCCTTTTAACAACAGCAGTGAAATCCGACCACTGCTCGGCGCGGAAGGCGCGAATATCGCGTACAGACTTCGGAAACCACTCACGAGCGCGCAGAGATTGAATTGCAGGGAAGAGATTCGCCATGTCCTCGCTGTCAGTGATGTAGAGGCTGCCCTGCACGCGCCGAAAACCGTGCTCTGCGAGCACTGCGCCGATCTCTGTATTGGCCTGAGAAACACCTTTGGGGTGGAATCTTTCCGTGTCGCCGACAGTCAGATCAAAGGCGACTGCATACATCAGCGGGCCTCCGGATCATCGAAAACATGAGTCATCCGGTACTCGGCGGTCTCGCCGGTTTCCACCATTTTAATCTCAACAAGCCAGTCGCCATCGTCCAGTTGACGAAGGGCGCGACCGACCTCGTACTTCGGTCCGAAAGCGCCAAAGCTTTTAATCTTGCCGATAGGAATGGGCGGCGCGATGACTTCTGGCATGACTCTTCTCCCGCTACACAATCTTGGCTCAACGAACCGAGGAGCGCAAGCTCTAAACGCGCCATTCGCGAAGTTGCGGACCGGCCGTTCCACTCCGCGTCAAGACCGGAGGGGTTAACCGTTCTTCGCCTTCAGCAGTTCAAGTGCTTTGTTGAGCGGTTCATCGCCCTTGGCGGGAGGCGTTTCCTCGTCCTGGTCATCAGGTTGGCCAACCGCTACGGCGGGGGTGACGGCATCGTCCTGGATCTTCTTGCCGCCGGGGCCCTCAAACTTGGCCACGGTCAGCAGCAGAGCGGCGCCGTCGGGTAGGTCGATCTCTTTCTGAACGGAGCCCTCGCCAAATGTGCGCTCACCCACCACGTCGCCGCGTTTGGCGTCCTGGATTGCGGCGGCGGTGAGTTCGGCAGCGCCGTAGGTGCCGCGGTTGATGAGAATGGCGAGCGGGGCCGCGGAGATGAAAAGTGCCGGATCGGCGCTGAATGTCTGCGTGGAGAACTTTTGGCCCTGGAGCGTGGCCAGCGTGCCCTGCTTCAGGAAAAAGTTGGCTAACCGAATGCCCTGCTGAGGATCGTCGCCGGAGGAGTCGCGAAGGTCGAGAAGGATCTTGCGATTCTTGCCCGCGGACTTGAGCCTGGCGGCGATTTCGTCGACGCGCGTCGCAGTGAGCGGGCCGGGTTTGAGATAAAGAATGGTCGAGTTGTCGTATTGCTGCTCGGCGAGCGAGGGTTCGGCGGCCACCGTACGCACGAACGTGAGCTTGTCTGGGTCAGGTTTGCGCGGGCGGATCACCGAGAGCGTGAGGCTGGTCCCAGGCTTGCCTTCAAGCATGAGGCGGATCACGGCCAGCGACAACTCGCGGGTGGATTGGTCGCCGATGGATTCGATTACGTCGCCGTCGCTGAGATGCTCCTTATCGGCGGGGGAACCGGGCAGCACGCTGACGATGGTAGCGTACCCGAAACGCTTGGAGACGACGAGGCCGA
>CAZSVJ010000009.1:0-28808 GCA_964610185.1 uncultured Occallatibacter sp.
ACTGTAACAGCCGGTATAACATGATGTAATCCATGCCGCCGTGCCCGCCTAACTTCTGCGCAATCTCACCTTCTTTCTTCCACAGCGGATGCTGATGGTCCTTCCAGGAATCGATACTGCTCCAGGCCTCGGCGCCTGATTGCCCGTCGAAATAAATGCGCGGAGGATAGTCGGAGAAAGCGCCTTTCGTACCGGCAACGATATTAACGCGGTCATATGGATGCGGGTTGACGGTATCGTGCTTCAGAGTAATCGAAAGACCGTTCGCCGTCTTGATGATCGACGTATTCATATCTCCGGTCACGTACCGCTCGGCCCATCTGGGATCGGAAGCTGACAGATGTGCTCTTCGATACTCATCGAGGCCTCGCTGCGGCGAGCTGACCGAGACCACGTAGTCGAATCTGTCGCCTCGTTGAATGCCCATGTAGTTGGCAATGGGCCCCAACCCGTGCGTCGGATAAAGATTGCCGTTGCGCTGGGTGTGAGCGGTGCGGCGCCATAGGCCCTCGCCTTTGTCTGAGAAAAGCTCCTCGCGGAGATCGTGAATGTACGCGCCTTCTCCATAGAGCAGATCTCCAAATAGTCCTTCATGAACCATTCTGAGGACGAGCGTTTCGTTGTAACCGTAGCAGCAATTCTCAAGCATGATGCAGTGCCGCCGCGTTTGCTCGGATGCATTCACGAGCTTCCAGCAATCTTCAATGGTCGTGGCGGCCGGCACTTCGACTGCCGCATGTTTGCCATGATTCATCGCCGCCACTGCCATCTCCACATGCCAGCTCCAGGGAGTCGCGACGATGACAAGATCCAGGTCGTCTCTGGCGACAAGTTTTTCAAACGCATGGTCGCTGTTTATGTAAAGCTCGGGAGATTTCTGTCCGGCCTTTTCGACCAGCGATTGCGCGTGTTCAGCCTTCTCCGCCACGATGTCGCAGAGGGCGAGAATCTTTGCATCGGCGGCAAGCAGATTCTCGAGCAGGCTGGTACCGCGTCCGCCGGTGCCTATAATGCCGATCCTTGGAGTTACCGGCGCAAACGGCACGCCGATCATAGACCCGGTGTGCGACAGGGCGTGCGGTTTTGCGGGTTCCGCATGTAGCTCCGGGAAGCTCAGGCCAACGGCAGTTATGCTGCCAAGCCGAAGAAAGTCTCTGCGGGACAGGTCGCTGAGTGAATCGGGCGTGTCGCGGTTCATATCACCTCATGAAATCAATGGGTGTACTTTCATTTCGTGATGAGTCTAGGACGGCCTCGATGTTCCGTCAACCACGCGTTGCATGTGAGTGCCTCTCCGGGCTTCCCAAATGTTTGCTGAAAGGCAAAAGAGGGCGCGATTCTCGCTACGGAAAAGCCGCGATTGCTTTCGTTTAGCCATAATACGTTGTGCTACCTTACAATTGCCTCTTGCAAGTTCATGCAAAGTTACGTCTTCTAGAGGGACCGGGGCGGACCAGGAGTGTGAACAGGGTGCAACCGACGATTGATACCGATAATTCTCAGGTCAGCCAGTCACATCCAACCGGCCGTATCCGGAGAGCAGCGTCAACGCGCAACGTTGCCGTTGACGCCTACCGAGGCCTGGTGATGCTGCTCATGATGGGCGAAGTAATGCAGCTTGTCGCGGTTGCTCATTCCTACCCCAATAGCCTGTTTTGGCGAATCCTTGCTTACAATCAAACGCATGTTGCGTGGGCCGGAGTTAGCCTTCACGACACGATCCAGCCATCGTTCAGTTTTCTCGTTGGCGTTGCTCTTCCTTACTCCATTCACAGCCGCTCAAGTAAAGGGCAGAGCTTCAGAACACAATTGGCGCATACCGTTTGGCGCAGCCTGTTGCTCGTTTGTCTCGGCATCTTCTTGCGCTCCACGCACAGCGGGCAAACTAACTTCACCTTTGAAGACACGCTAACTCAGATTGGCCTGGGATACACATTCGCGTTTCTTCTTGCTTACTGCCGGCCCAGGTGGCAGTGGGCCGCGTTTGCGGCGATCCTGTTTGGATACTGGCTGGCATGGGCGCTTTATCCGGCTCCAGGGCCTGACTTCAATTATGCCGCCGTTGGGGTTCCAAACGATTGGCAATATAACTTCTCCGGGTTTGCCTCCCACTGGAATAAGAACAGCAATCTTGGCTGGGCGGTTGACACCTGGTTTCTGAACCTGTTTCCGCGTCCGGCTCGCTTCTTATGCAACGCCGGCGGTTATGCGACTCTGAGCTTCATCCCGACACTGGGAACGATGCTTCTTGGGCTGTTCGCGGGTGAATGGTTTCGCTCCGCGGCGCCAAGGATTCCGGTGCGGCGCTTCGCCATTGCCGGGATCGCTTTGGTGGCTAGCGGCATCCTGCTGCATGTAACGGGAGTTTGCCCGATTGTTAAGCGCATCTGGACGCCAAGCTGGACGCTTTTCAGCGGCGGAATATGCTTCTTCTTTCTCGCGGCATTCTCCTGGGCGATCGACGTCAAGTCTTATCGCAGATGGGCATTCCCGCTTGCTGTCGTCGGGATGAATTCAATCGCGGCCTATTTGATCTCCGAACTATGGGGGGACTTCATTCTTCAAAACCTGAGTATCCATCTCGGCTACGCGGCTGTTCGAGTCTTTGGCGCCGGACTGGAACCACTTATGCTTGGCATTGCCGCGATGGCGATCTACTGGCTCATACTGTATTGGATGTATCGGAAGAATCTCTTTCTCCGCATCTAAAAATGCCGGCACTACGCCAATTCCATCTTGGCTTCGGCAAACTTAGCGAGCGCGAATTCAAGGTCTGCCCGCGTGTGGGCGGCTGAAATCTGCGTGCGGATGCGAGCCTTGCCCTGCGGTACGACGGGATACGAAAAGGCCACAACGTAGACGCCCTTGGCCAGCAGCAATTCGGCCATGCGAGAAGCCACGACGGCGTCGCCGAACATGACGGGAACTATCGGGTGCTCGCCCGGCAGGATGTTGAAGCCGGCTTGGACCATTTGCTCGCGGAAGTAGCGGGTGTTCTCGCGCAGGCGATGGCGCAAGTCCGCGGACTCTGTCAGCAGATCGAGCACCTTCAGCGAGGCGGCAACAATCGGAGGCGCTACGGAATTGGAAAAGAGGTAGGGCCGTGAACGCTGACGAAGCAACTCAACGATCTCTTTGCGCCCGCTTGCATAGCCACCGCTGGCACCGCCCAGCGCTTTGCCCAGCGTTCCAGTAACGATGTCAACCCGGCCTTCAACGCCGCAATACTCCGGCGTGCCGCGACCGTGCTCGCCGATGAAGCCGACGGCGTGGGAGTCGTCCACCATCACCATCGCGTCGTGCCTTTCCGCAAGCTCGCAAATCTTATCCAGCTTGGCGAAGTAACCGTCCATCGAAAAAACGCCGTCGGTGGCGATGAGCCGGTGGCGCGCCGCTGCGGCTTCCTTGAGTTTCAATTCCAGATCGTCCATGTCGCCGTTTCGATAGCGAAACCTCGCGGCCTTCGAGAGCCGGATGCCGTCGATGATGCTGGCGTGGTTCAACTCGTCGGAGACGATTGCGTCTTTTTCGTCGAGTAGAGTTTCAAACAGGCCGCCATTGGCGTCGAAGCAAGAACTATAGAGGATGGTGTCTTCGGTTCCGAGAAATGCGCTGATGCGCTCCTCCAACTGTTTGTGAATCGACTGCGTGCCGCAGATGAAACGCACGCTGGCGAGCCCGTATCCCCAATCGCGCAATGCCTGCTGCGCTGCCTCGACTACATCGGGATGATTGGCGAGGCCGAGGTAGTTGTTGGCGCACAGATTCAGTGCTTGCGCGCCGCCGGCAACAGAGACCATTGCCTGCTGTGGCCCGGCGAGCACGCGCTCGTTCTTATACAAGCCGGCGTTCTTAATCTCATCTATCTTGCAATCTAAGAAGCTCTGAACCTTCCCGTACATGGCAATCCTCTCCGTTCATTCAGCCCAGGCTAGGCTAAGCTAGTCCAGTCCAGTCCAGTCCAGCACCACCTTGCCCGTCTGGCCCGAGATCATTGCGTCGAACCCTCGCTGAAAGTCGCGATACGCGAATCGGTGCGTAATTACAGGGGAGATGTCCACACCCGACTCCAGCATGACCGACATCTTGTACCAGGTTTCGTACATCTCGCGGCCATAGATGCCCTTGATGGTGAGCATGTTGAAGATCACCTGCCGCATATCCATCTGCATCTCTTTGGCTGGAATTCCGAGAACGGCTATCTTGCCACCGTGGCTCATGTTCAAGATCATGTCGCGCAGCGCCTGCGAGTTGCCGGACATCTCCAACCCGACGTCGAAGCCTTCGATCATGCCGAGTTGTTTCTGCACCTCGGCTAGCGTCGTGTCGTTGGGATTGATCGCAAGGGTCGCGCCCATCTTCCGTGCCAGCTCGAGGCGAAAAGCATTCATGTCCGTGACGACGATATGCCGCGCGCCAGCGTGCCGCAACACCGGGATGGCCATGATGCCGATGGGGCCTGCTCCGGTGATAAGCACATCTTCACCTAGCACTGGAAACGAGAGCGCGGTATGAACGGCATTGCCGAACGGGTCAAAGATGGCCGCCACTTCTTGATCGATGCCGGGATTGTGCCGCCAAATATTGGTCATGGGAAGCGAAATCAGCTCGGCAAAGGATCCCGGCCGGTTGACGCCAACGCCTTGCGTGGAAGCGCACAGATGGCGCCGGCCGGCGAGGCAATTGCGGCAGCGGCCACAGACCACATGGCCTTCGCCGCTGACAATGTCGCCGGGATAGAAGTCGTTCACGTTTGCTCCCACCGCAACAATCTCGCCGACAAATTCATGGCCGATCGCCATGGGCACTGGGATGGTCTTTCGCGCCCACTCGTCCCACTCGAAGATATGAACGTCCGTGCCGCAGATGCCGGTGTAGCGTACGCGCACCAGCACATCGTTGATGCCGATAACAGGGTCCGCAATATCTTCCAGCCACAGGCCCCGCTCGGCCCGGCTCTTAACCAACGCCTTCATCGCTCGCCCTCCTCCTGTGCCCACTCTACTCCCCTGCAATACAGGGGCCAACATCCAGCGGTCTTTGCCGCTCCTAACCCGGTCGATGGGAGAGACCCGCCAATCCCGCCTGACCGGACTCTCATCCGAGCGGCGTTGTTAGTTTAGCGCGGGCGTGTGGATAGATGGTTCGCTTAGGCACTTGACCGGTTCGCCCCTGTCGCCCTCTGGGGCTTGTCGATTAAGCTGTGCGAAGTCGTTCCCTTGCCCATAGAATTCTATGAGTCTTCGATTTGTGAGCTACAACCCAGGAATCGATGCCAGGAACATGCCTATGAAAATAAATCTGCTATGCGCCATGCTTTTAATTGGCGTTTCTGTTTCAGCTTTGGCCGCGTCGGTCATTACTACCCGGCTTGACGATCCCAAGGCGGTATATCTCACAGCGCAGGAGTTTGGCGCGCATGCCGATGGAGCCGCCGATGACAGCGCCGCGATCCAGGCCGCTGTCGACAAGGCCGAAGGCGCCAACCATGAAGGCATTTTGTTCGTACCGCCGGGCCGTTACCGGCTCACACGCACCGTGTATGTCTGGCCGGGCGTGAGGATCATCGGTTATGGGGCCATGCGCCCCGTCTTCGTGTTGGCGAACAACTCGCCGGGGTTTCAGAAAGGCGTCGCCGTGATGGTGATGTTTACAGGCGCCAGCCCGGCCGACCTGGCTCGCTTTGGCGGCCGCGTCCCATTTCCGCCGCCGGGCACTGTGCCGACGAATAACTCAATTGCTGACGCTGGCCCCAGCACATTTTATTCCGCCATGAGCAACATCGATTTCGAAATTGGGGAAGGCAATCCAGCGGCCATTGCCATTCGTTTCCATGCGGCCCAGCATGCATATCTCAGCCATATGGACTTCCATATCGGCTCCGGACTTGCCGCGCTGACAGAGATTGGAAACGAGGCGGAGGATATTCATTTCTATGGCGGACGCTACGCGATTCTCACCGATAAAACCTCGCCTGCTTGGCAGTTCACGCTGATCGATTCAACGTTTGAAGCCCAGCGCGATGCGGCGATACGCGAGCATGAGGCAGGTCTTACTCTCATCCGCGACACCTTTCGGAATGTGCCGGTCGCAATCGATATCGATCCGGAGTATTCAGACGAGCTGTGGGTCAAGGACTGCCGATTTGAAAGTATCTCCAAGGCCGCGGTAATCATTAGCAACGAGAGGAGCCCTCTCACTGAGATTGGTTTTGAGAATGCGGTCTTGAGAGAAGTTCCGACTTTTGCGCTGTTCCGCGAAAGCGGCAAGACGGTGGCGGGCAAGGGGACAATTTACCAGGTCAAGAGTTTTAACTATGGGCTGATCGTGCCGGGTGAGGGAATGATGGGCACTGTCGGGATGATCTATGATGCCGCGCCTCTGAGCACGCTGCCCGCGCCGCTACCGCCGGCCATTCCCGCGCTTCCAGCTACGGAAAACTGGGCGAATGTCCTAACGCTTGGTGTTACCGGAGACGGCTCGACCAATGATACTGTTGCGATCCAGAAGGCCATCGATACGCATCGCGTGCTTTATTTCCCGAGTGGCCATTACGTCGTCAGCGACACGCTCACGCTCAAGCCCGATACGGTCTTGATCGGGCTGCATCCCACCCTCACGCAATTCGACCTGCTCGACTCGACGCCCGGCTATCAGGGTGTAGGCGCGCCGAAGGCAGTTATCTCCGCACCCGCAGGCGGGGATAACATCGTCTCCGGCTTTGGAGTCTTCACGGGAGGCGTCAATCCTCGCGCGGTAGCCGTGTTATGGGAGGCGGGCGAAGGTTCACTGGTGGACGATGTGCGCTTCCTGGGCGGCCATGGCAGCGGCACCAATCCTTACAATAACAACCACACCGCCGACTCCGATCTGCGCAAGCGCTGGGACGGACAGTATCCGAGCCTCTGGGTAACCGATGGCGGTGGGGGCTCCTTTGCGGACATCTGGACCCCAAACACCTTTGCCCAGGCGGGATTCTACGTCTCGAACACGGAGACTCCCGGTCATGTCTATGAGCTTTCCACTGAGCATCATGTGCGCAACGAGATCAAGTTCGACCATGTGGAGAATTGGGATATCAACGCGCCGCAGACAGAAGAGGAAGCCGGGGAGAGCCCCGAATCGCTATCCCTGGAATTTGATTGGTCGAAGAACATAACTGTAGCTAACTATCATGGTTATCGAGTAACTCGATCCCGCGCGCCGTTTCAAGCCGCAGTTCGCCTCTATAACTCCGAGAACATTCATTTTCGCAATGTGCATGTGAATGCCGAGAGCGGATATGCAACTTGCGATCGAAATGGATGCGGCACATTTCTTCGGGTTAGCAAATTTCCGTACGAGAATGCGATTGAGGATGTGACGCATCATCTGGAAGTTAGGGAACGAGAGTTTGCGGTGCTCGATATTCCCGCCAAGCCGGTCGCTCCACCGGCAGTCCATGCCTCCGCAGTGCTGGCGCCAGGGTCTCAAGTCAAGAAGGTCGAAGACGGCTTCTTTTCCATCTCCGGCGCAGCTGTTGACGCATCCGGGAAGCTCTATTTTGTCGATCGCCATCAGCAGCGGATCTACGGCTGGAGCGCGAGCGAGGGGCTCACAATTGAGCGGGACAACGCTCTTGATCCGGTCAACTTGGCCTTCGACAAAGCGGGCGACCTGCTGGTGATTTCGTCCGACGGCGCGCAGGGCTCGGCTTATTCCTTCAGACCCGGATTGTCGGCAGATCGGATTACTGTCCTTGAGCCGCAAGCGATGACGCCGCATTCGGGCGCGGCGGCGCTGCTGCCGGTGAACTACTGGAACAACGGCGAATTTGCGAATCAACTCAACTTCAACACAATGAAATACACGAAGCTGGCGGAGATGTTTGCGCTCGATGTATCGACTCCCAAGTCAATGGAGTATCTTTCGCCCGACGGCAGCGTGTTTCTGCCCGCTGGCCGCGTCTTTGAGCAAGGGCCTTCGGACTGGACCGGCTGGCGCTTCTCAGACAATCTTGACACGTATGGTTTTATTGCCGCCATTCCCGGCCAGCGAGTGTATGTCGCCAGCTCATCGGAGGACCGCACCTATAGCGCCCTTGTTGGTGGCGACGGCACACTGAGCGATCTGCATCCATTTGCGGAACGCGGCGGTGAGAGCGTTGCGGTCGATGACAAAGGCAATGTGTACGTGGCAAATGGGCAAATCTTTGTATACGATCCGGCAGGAAAGTTGCGTGGAGAGATCGATGTGCCCGAGCGTCCCATCGATATTGTGTTTGGCGGCGCGGACCATCGCACGCTGTTCATTCTCGCCCACCATGCGTTTTTCGCGGTAAAGGTGCGCGGCGTGGATTGAACTTGCCGGCCTGAATTAGGGCTCAATGGAACGCACAAGCTGTTCCATTTTTTTCTCTTGCCGCTCGATGGACTCGACCAGCTTGAATTGAGTCCGGCAGCGGTCGAGATTGTGCCCGCCGCGTTGCACTTTGTAATAGATGTCGCCGGCCAGATAGTCGGTGAGAAATCGGATGCCCTGTTCGAATGTGATTAATTTGCCCGAGAAAGCAAGGTATTCTTTCTCGGCTCTGCTTAGGAAACTGCCAGCCGAAGCGAGATATCCGCGGACCAGCGCTTCGAACATGGAAAACTCCATGCTCACCTTCGACAGATTGCGTTCGTCTTCGCTTGCGGGACTGGTTGCCGTGCGCACCGTGTCGCCGAAATCGTAAAGCGCCAATCCGGGCATGACGGTGTCGAGGTCGATGACGCAGATACCTTCGCCGGTGTCGTCATCGATCAGGACATTGCTGAATTTTGTGTCGTTGTGGATGACGCGTTCCGGCAGACTTGCATCGATCAGAACGCGAGTGATCGACTTGCGCGCTATGGCAAACTCGATCTCCGGCCCGACCGAACTCGCGCGGCGAGCGGCATCGAGCGCGAAGGCCTGCTCCAATGCAGCGAAACGTTTCGGCGTGTAATGGAAGTCGGGGATGGTATCGTGCAAGCGCGGCGCGGGCATGCCTATAAGCATCCTTTGAAATTGCCCAAACGCCTTGGCAGCCTGATACGCCTGCTGAACGGATTCGACGGCGTCATAAGTGCGTGCCTTCGCGATGAAGCGCCAAGCACGCCAATAGTTGCCGTCTTCATCAAGGCGCCAGCTGTGGCCATCCCGCGCCGGAATCAGCGTGAGCACGCGGCGGCTGCGGTCCGGCTTATCGGCAACTTGCGCGGCAAGATGAGACGTGACGCGCTCGATGTTTTCCATCAGAGCGACCGGATTGTTGAAGACACTGCGATTGATGCGTTGCAGGATCGATCGCACGGGTACGCCCGCCTGGCGGAAAACAACGCACCAGGTATCGTTAATGTGGCCGCGGCCGTAGGGGGAAGCACGGATGAATTCGCCGGGAATTTCAAACTGCATTGCCACGTCGGAGACGGTCTGTACGCTATTCATGACCGGAGTCTCCTCGGATAAGAACCATCGTCGACGAGACGGCGAATGCTTTCGACGATGCGTGGGCGGCCTTCGCGGCAAGAGACGGCCCAGTAGAATCAACTCTGTCTTTAAGTCCTTTATTATCTTATGGCGGAGAGAGTGGGATTCGAACCCACGGTACTCGTTAAAGTACACACGCTTTCCAAGCGTGCGCCTTAAACCGCTCGGCCATCTCTCCGGAGGGCGGTCTGTCTTCTTGAATCTAACATAATTTAGCGCTTAACCCCTGGCCGAAGAGCGCTTTGATCGGAACCCGGAGGCGGATGTCAAAACGGGATTGAAACCGTTTACATGGGAATACTGGCTGGTATATAGTTCGGGGTTGCTTACCGCTCGTGTTGTGGGTCTCTCCTACGGATCGACTCCAACTGTAAAGGAATCTCCATGCTAAATGTCTCGCGTCGCGACTTGCTCTCTTCTGCGGCTGCACTTTCCGCTTCATCTTTAGTTGCGCGCTCGGCCTGGGGGCGCGCCGCCGCTTTGTTGGCCGATTCTGCCCAGGCCGCATCGGCCGATGCGCTTGCCGCCATTGCGCCGCGCGAAAAGCTGCTCTTCGATTTCGGCTGGAAGTTCCAATTCGGCAACGGCAACGACCCGTCGCGCGACCTCGGCTTCGGCTACGGTCAGGGCGACTTTGCCAAGACCGGCGAATTCGGGTTCGCAAAGGCGAAATTCGACGATTCGCAGTGGCGTGCGCTGAATTTGCCGCACGACTGGGCGGTTGAGTTGCCGTTTGTGCGCGACGAAGCTCTGCGCTCGCATGGCTATAAGCCGCTCGGCAGGCGCTACCCGGAGAACAGCGTGGGTTGGTATCGTCGGGAGTTCGACGTTCCGGCCAGCGATGTGGGGCGCAGGATTACGGTCGAATTCGATGGCGTGTTCCGCGACATTTTGATCTTCGTGAATGGCTGCTTCGTCGGGCGCAACGACAACGGCTATGTACCGTTTCACTTCGACCTAACAGACTTCCTGACCTATGGGGCGAAGAATTACATCGTGGCGCGCGTGGACGCGAGTTTCGGCGACGGTTGGTTTTACGAGGGCGCGGGCATCTATCGCCACGTGTGGCTGACCAAGACCGACGCGCTACACATGGCCAAGTTTGAATGCACCGTACGCACCGCAGTGAGCGGTGACACGGCCACGCTTTCCTTGGGCACATTGGTTAAGAATCAAGGCAAGCAGGCGGAGGCCGCCAAGGTAAGGTGGCAGATTCTTGACGCCGCGGGCAAGACCGTTGCTACGGCAGAGGCCGCGCCGCAATCGATCGAAGTGGACGGCTTAGGATCGTTTACCGCGACCGCAACCCTGGCCAATCCAGCGCTGTGGTCGGTGGATGCGCCCAATCTTTATTCGGCAATTGTGACGGCGGAGGCAGGAGGCAAGCCCAGGGACGCCGAGCGAGTGAACTTCGGAGTGCGAACAGCGGTGTTCGATCCGGACAAAGGCTTCTTCTTGAATGGCAAATCGTTGAAGATTCAAGGCACCTGCAATCATCAGGACCACGCGGGAGTGGGCGCGGCTTTGCCTGACCGGCTGCAGTGGTTCCGGCTGGGCGTGCTCAAGGAGATGGGCGGAAACGCGGTGCGCACCTCGCACAACATGCCGACGCCAGAGTGGGTGGAAGCGTGCGACCGAATGGGAATGATGATGATGTGCGAGACGCGGCAGATGAGCTCGAACCCCGAAGGACTGGCTCAGCTAGAGGCGATGGTCAAGCGCTATCGCAACTCACCGTCGATTATTTTGTGGTCGATCGGCAATGAAGAAGGGCAATTGCAGAACGCGATGGCCGAGCAAGGCGCGATGATTGGGGCGGCCATGGCGCGCCGATGCAAGGAACTCGACCCCACGCGCGGAGTGTCGGCGGCAGTGAATGGCGACAACCAGAAGGGCGTATCCGATGCATTCGACTTCATTGGATTCAACTATGGTCTGGATCGCCCCGACGCATATCACAAGCAGCATCCAACGCGGCCCATCTACGGATCGGAAACCTCCAGCGCCATCTCCACGCGCGGCGCATACACAACCGACCCGCTGCGCAATACCGTCAACGCGTACGACTCCATAGTGCAGTGGGGCGCAACGGCTGAAGAGTGGTGGAAGTTTTACGGAACCCGCGAATGGGCAGCGGGGGGATTTGCCTGGACCGGCTTCGATTATCGCGGCGAGCCAACGCCGTACGGCTGGCCGTCGATCAGCTCGCAGTTCGGAATCGTGGATACGTGCGGATTTCCCAAGGACACCTTTTTCTACTACAAGGCCTGGTGGGGCAAGGAGCCGGCGCTGCACCTGTTTCCGCATTGGAACTTCGAGGGCAGAGAAGGCGACGAGATTCCCGTTTGGGTGTACTCGAACCTCGACGAGGTTGAGCTGTTTGTGAATGGGCAGAGCCAGGGAAGCAAGAAGGTTCCGCGCCTTGGTCATGTGGAGTGGAAGGCGAAGTACGAACCCGGTTCGATCGAAGCGCGGGGAAGCAAGGACGGCAAGGTGGTGCTCACCGAGAAGCGCGAGACAACCGGGCCGACCGTGGCGATTCGGCTGACGGCAGACCGGACGGAGATCGATGCGAACGGCGAGGGCGTGGCGATCCTGAAGGTCGAGGCCCTGGACAAGGAGGGCCGCGCGGTTCCAACCGCCGGCAACCTGATTGGGTTCAGGATTTCAGGCGAGGGCAAGCTGATTGGCGTAGGCAACGGCGACCCCAATTGCCAGGAGAGCGACAAGGAGCCCAAGCGTTCGCTTTTTAATGGCTTGGCACAGGTAATTGTGCAGGCTACCAAGCGCCCCGGTGAGATTCGCATCGAAGCCGTGAAGGAAGGCTGGGATGGACCGGAGCTGACTCCGGCCAAGATTGTCATTACGACGAAAAGGGTGGAGTTGCGACCGGCGGTGCGCGAATCCGGACCCTATCCGGGATAGCCGCCCGTAATATAGCCCTCCAGCGCCTGAATGGTTTGTTGCTGGCCGGAGATGACCCATTTCACCAAGTCGCCAACCGATATGACCCCGACCACGTCGTCATTCTCCAAAACCGGGAGATGACGAAAATCGTGCTGGGTCATGATGGACATGCATTCATCCACAGAGTGATGCGGGCTGACAAAGATCACCGGACTGGTCATGATCTGGTGCACCTGGGTCTCCTTGGACGGGTGGCCCATGAGCACGCCTTTGCGGGCGTAGTCGCGCTCGGAGAGGATGCCGACGAGCCGATCGCCGGAGAGCACCAGCAGAGCGCCGATGTTGTACTCGGCCATCTTCTCGATGGCTTCGTAGACCGACTGCTCCGGTGTTACGTGCAGAATTTTGTTGTGGTCCTTGGTCTTCAACACCAACGCAACCTTGTCGGAGATCTTCATTCGACCCTCCTAGAGCAAAACCACCGGTTCTTTCGGACCCGAAGCTGCAACTTCCGGGCCAGGGATTTAGTCAATATAGCGTATCTGGAATGCGACAGGACAGCGCGAAATGGACTGGGGAATTCCGAAGATGGTAGCGAAGCTTTTTCTTGATCGTTCTATCGCTTGGAACCCGCTGTAGGAGAAGGCTTTGCGGCGGATCGGCGGCGACGGGTCTTGGGTCCCGGTCGCCTGGGGTGGGGGCAGCGCAGGAAGATCGCAGGACGGAAATGGGCAGGGGTGCGCTCGTGCCATTTAATGGGAATCAAAGGGGTAACACTTTCGTATAGGAATGGGACGCAGAAATTCCAAAGTGACTATAATCACATATGGTGGCGAAAGATTGATTGAATCTCGTCAGGACGGAAAGATGAACTTTTTCCGGAATCTAGTGGAAGGGAATTCCGCCAAATGGCGACAGGCGACCTTGCCCTCGGGCAACTTGAGGGCACAACAAGCGTGCGTGAGCGCGTGACGAACGACTTCAGCATCAACGTAGCAACGGTGAACGGGTCCGGCTCGCAATCCGCCAATAGCGTACTGCTGAAGAGCATCTTCGGTATGGGTGTTCCCGTTAGCGGCAAGAACCTGTTCCCGTCGAACATCGCCGGACTTCCCACCTGGTACACCATTCGGGCAAGCAAAGACGGCTACGTGGCGCGCAAGCGCGACGCCGAGGTGCTTGTGGCTCTGAATGCGGACACGGCCCGCGAGGATACGCTGGCTCTACCGCCCGGCGGCGTCGCTATTTATGAGGAGAAGCTGAACCTCAAGCAGTATCGCGACGATGTGATCTTTTATCCCGTCCCGCTGGACAAGATTACAGCCACGATTTGCCCCGAAGCCAAACTGCGCAAGCTGGTCAGGAATATGGTTTACGTGGGCGCGGTGGCGCAGTTGCTGCGTATCGATCTGGGCGTGGTGGAAAAGGGACTGCAGAAGCAATTCGCCAAGAAGCAGAAGGTATTCGATCTGAACTTCGGCGCGGTGAAAGCCGGCTTCGACTACGCGCAAGAGAATCTGCCCAAGCAGGACCCTTACTTCATCGAGCGATCGAATCAGACGGCAGGCAAGATCATCATCGACGGGAACGCGGCCGCGGGAATGGGCGCTGTGTTTGCGGGCGTAACGGTCGTAGCGTGGTACCCGATTACGCCTTCGACTTCCGTGGTGGAAGCAACCACGGACCTGCTGAAGAAGTTTCGCGTGACCCCGGAAGGCAAGGCTACCTACGCAGTGGTGCAGGCCGAGGACGAGTTGGCCGCTATCGGCATGGTGCTGGGCGCGGGCTGGGCCGGCGCCCGGTCGATGACCGCAACTTCAGGGCCGGGAATTTCGCTGATGGCGGAGTTTGCGGGCCTCGGCTACTACGCCGAGATTCCAGGAGTGATCTTCGACGTGCAGCGGACCGGGCCGTCGACCGGAATGCCGACGCGGACCTCGCAGGCCGATCTGCTCAGCGTGGCGTTTCTCTCTCACGGCGATACCAAGCACATTATTCTTTTGCCGGGGAACGTAAGGGAGTGCTTCGAACTTGGCTATGCGGCATTCGACCTGGCGGAGCGGTTGCAGACGCCGGTGTTTGTGCTTTCGGATCTAGATTTGGGCATGAACAACTGGATGTCGGAAGTCTTCGAGTATCCGGCCAAGCCGCTCGATCGCGGCAAGGTGTTGACGGCCGAAGATCTGAATCGCCTGGGCGGATTTGCGCGCTACCGCGACGTGGACGGCGACGCCATCGGCTGGCGGACGCTGCCGGGCACGCGCCACCCCAAGGCCGCATATTTTACGCGCGGCTCGGGACACAACGATGCAGCTGGCTACACCGAAAAGCCGAATGAATATATCGAAGTGATGGAGCGGTTGTCGCGCAAGTTTGACAAAGCGCGCACGCTGGTTCCGGGGCCGGTGACGGTGAACGATGGGACCTCGAAGATTGGCGTTCTAGCCTACGGCAGCACTGACTTTGCGCTGCGCGAGAGCCTCGACCAGATCAAGAGCAAATACAAGCAAAATGTAGATTACATGCGCATCCGGGCGTATCCGTTTGCGCACGAAATTCACGACTTTGTGGCCTCGCACGATCGCGTTTACGTGGTCGAGCAGGATCGCGATGCGCAATTGGCGAGCTTGTTGAAGCTCGATCTTCCCGCCGATCAGGTGGTGAAGCTGCGCAGCATTTTGCATTACAACGGATTGCCGCTGGATGCCCAGACCATTACCGAAGAATTCGCGACCAAGGAGGGCCTCTAAATGGCAACCGCCGCACCTACCGCAACACCCGGACCCAAGGTCAATCACATCGGGCTTCCGATTCTAGACTACCGCGGCGGCAAGACGACGCTCTGCGCCGGCTGCGGTCACAACGCAATCTCTGAGCGCATTGTCGAAGCGATGTACGAGATGGGCGTCGAGCCGGAGCGGGTGATGAAGATGAGCGGCATAGGCTGCTCGTCGAAGAGCCCGGCCTACTTCATGAGCCGCGCGCACGCATTTAACAGCGTGCACGGGCGCATGCCGTCGGTTTCGACCGGCGCGATATTGGCCAACCATACGATGACCACCATTGGCGTCTCCGGCGACGGCGATTCGGCGTCGATCGGGATGGGACAGTTTGTTCACATGATGCGGCGCAACCTGCCCATGATTTACATCATCGAGGACAACGGCGTTTATGGGCTGACGAAGGGCCAGTTCTCGGCGACCGCGGATCTGGGCTCGAAGCTGAAGACAGGCGTGATCAACGATCTTCCCGGCATCGACACTTGCGCGTTGGCCATTCAGTTGGGCGCCACGTTTGTGGGGCGTTCGTTCTCGGGGGACAAGAAACAACTGCTTCAGATGCTGAAGGCGGCGATTGCGCACAAGGGAACCGTCATGCTCGACGTGATCAGCCCTTGCGTGACCTTCAACGACCACGAGGGATCCACGAAGAGCTACAAGTTCATGCAGGACAACGACGAGCCGATCAACGAAGTGGATTTCGTGGCCAGTTTCGACGACATTGAAGTCGATTACGGCTCCGGCGAGGTGTACGAAGTGGAGATGCATGACGGCTCCAACCTGCGGTTGCGCAAACTGCAGGAGGGCTATGACCCGACCGACAAGGCCAACGCCGTCCGCACGCTGATGGAATCGCAGGCCAACGATGAAATCCTCACTGGAGTCTTCTACATCGACACGCAGAAGCCCACTTTCATCGACCTGCTGAATGTAGTGGACGAGCCGCTCGGGCAGCTTTCGGAGTCGATGACGCGGCCTCCGAAGTCGGCGCTCGACGGGCTGATGGCAAGCTTGCAGTAGCGGCAAGAAAAGGGAAGCAGCAACAGAATAAGCGGAAGTACTGGTTGCATAAACCGGGCATTGAAAGGGCACGGCTTTCCGCCGCGGCGGATGCCGCAGCAGGCGCATAAAGTCTCGGCTTTATGCCCCTGAGGGATGTTTTCCCTCCGGCTGGGCAGCATTCGTGCAGACAGCTGTAATGTCCTAACGTCGATCTCCATTGCGATGAACGACGTCTTGATTGGCAATTGACCGAGATAGTACAATTCAAGCGATTTCAGTTGTTCAGTCCGATGATCACCAGTCTCCACACCCTGATTTATTCCGACGATGCCCCCGCAACGCGCGCATTCCTTCGCGACGTCCTCGGCTGGCCCTACGTCGAGGATGCGGCGGGCGGAGGCGCGGGTTGGCTTATCTTCAAGACCGGGCCGAGCGAGATGGGCGTGCACCCGACCCACAGCGTCTACGATGGCAAGACGTACGAATCGCCGCGGCACCATCTGATCTCCCTGATGTGCGACGACATCTCACACACGGTCGCTGAACTCAAGGGCAAAGGAGCGGAGTTCCACGGCGAAGTTCAGGATCACGGGTGGGGACTTGTGGTCATGATGGCCGTCCCTGGCGCGGACGACATGATGCTTTACGAGCCGAAGCATCCGCTGGCGTACAGCCTTTGACACATTGAAAGGTTACCTGACGCACTCCGCCTTTCGCCCTTCGCAACGCATCGCGAGAGCATTTCTCCCAATGGGGTCGACGAGCTTCACGCGGGTCCTGACGGAGGGAGCGTGGGGCTTCAGCCTCACGAATTCGGGCACGAGATTGAGTGGCCTTCAGGCCCGGGGCTGAAGCCCAAATTGCCCTGCCTGCCTTATCCAGGGGCCTGAAGGCCCCTGCTCCCTCCGCTTGATTCGCCCCTCTACACAAACAGGAGAATCGCTCTTAAATCAGGACGCGACAGAAAAAGCCTCGCTCAATGCGGGGCTTTCTGTCGTAAAAGTGGGTGACTTTTTGTCTGTAAGCCTGCTCAGCGAGCTGCCGGCACCGTAATGCGGACGCCCATGGCGTTGAGTTTGGTGCGAGCCTGCGCGGCTTCAGGCGTCTGCGGATGGCGCTTGATCAGCAGGCGTAGTTCGTTTACGCCGGCCTCCTTCTTGTTCAACTCCAGGAGCGCGAATCCCTTGCGCAATTGCGCTGCGGGCGCCTTAACACTTCCCGGAAACGATTCCAGCACGGCATTGAAGGCCTTCACGGCATCGGCATAATCGAGTTGGCGATAGTCGATCTCGCCAAGGTAAAACTGCGCCTGACCGGCCAGATCGTCGAGCGGGTAGTAGTGGATCACGTCCTGGAACTCGGCTGCGGCCACGTCGTAGCGGGCGGCGTTATAGTCGCGCACGCCGGCCTGAAAGGTTTCAGCCAGTGGAGGCGCCTGATTGGCCATCTGGTTGCCATTCTGGGGTGCAGTGGCGCCAGGGCTTACGGCAGAGGGCGAACCGTTGCTGGGCGCATTTACTTGCGGAGCCCCGCCCGAAGCCTCGTTCTGACCGGCCCCGGCCTGCGGACTCTGGATGTTCTGCAACTGGGCCTGCAGATCCTGAATCGACTTGTCCAGCTTGGCGATTCGGGACTTCAGCTCGTCGACAGAATCGTTGAGCGACTGCACCTGACCGGAGACGGTATCCAACTTGCCGCTGCCCGCGTCGTTCTGCGCGTTGATCTTTTGCTGTAGGGCGTTGACGGCCACCGACATCTGGTTGGTGTTGTCCGCGGTCTGCTCAACCAGGTGCTGCATGACGCCGAATTTCGCATCCATGGTGGACTGGAGGCGTTGCATCTGGTCCAATAGCTGCTGCACCTGGGTTTGCAGCTCGATGATCTCCTTCGATGCCGCGTGTGCGGGACGGGGCGCGGAGGCGAGAACCACGGCCAGCACAGCCGCGGCGAGGATTCGAATGCGAAGATTGTGTGGATTTGGCATATCTCACCGGTCAAAGAGGAAATGAAAAACAATGGACAGCAAGGCTGCCTTGGATCGTTGGCGATGTTTGGTCACCCAGGTCTTCCGTTGCCGCGAGGAAGACCTGGAGCGTCCAGTCGAATGCGTTCGGCTTCGAATACAGTTTACTGGTCGAGCGCGAATCCAGCGCGCCGGTTCTGCTGCCAGCACTCTTCGGTCGACTCGGTGCAGAATGGTTTCTCCTTGCCGTAGCTGATCACGCGAATGCGGCTGCCGGCCACGCCGGCTGTCACCAGGGCATTCTTGGCTGCATCGGCGCGATTCTGACCCAGCGCCAGGTTGTATTCGGCGGAGCCGCGCTCGTCGCAGTAGCCGCCGAGCACGACCTTGATATCGGGATGAGAGACAAGCCAGGAGGCATCGGCGGAGAGCACAGTTTGAGCATCGCCGCGAATGTCGTAGGTGTCGTAATCGAAGAAGGCGTCCTGAACATGGGCCTTGAAGTCTTCTTCGGTGCTCACAGTGGTGGTGGGCACGACGACCGCCGGAGGCGTGTTCAGCGTGACCCGCGCGGTGGCATCGGCCGATCCGCCGGGACCGCGCGCCACCAGGTGATAGCTGGTCGACTCGGTCGGGGTCACGGTCTTGACACCGGAGCTGGGTACGTCGCCGATGCCGTCGATCGAAATGGTAGTCGCCTCCGTGGTACGCCATGAGAGCACAACCTGATCACCGGCATTAACCACCGAAGGGGTGGCCGTGAGCTGCGCGGTTGGAGTTTGAATGGCGGGCGCAGGCGCATTCTCTTCCGCCGGCAAGGTTGGCGCAGTTTGCTTCTTATTGCAACCCGCAATAGCGACCAGAGCAACGAGCAGGACTACAGGCGCCAGAATGCGATTTCGTAAGTTCAAGGCAATACTCCTTCTGAAAAACCCGAGACTCATTGGTGAGCGATTCGGCCTTTTGTTGATTCGCCCCCTCAGAGATAGATGCAGAAAACGGCGAACAGAACTGGTGGACTCGGATCAAACCCCATAAAAACCTTGTCGATAGAATGATAGTCGAAAGGGCCGGGATGGAGGCAACATCGATTGGCGGCGTGCCGCATGGCTCACTTCAAGCTCCAGTTGGGCATGAAGTTGTCGCCGGCGTGGGTTAGCTGGTGCTGCTCGGTGCCGTCGGCCAGCATGGACCAGATCTGGGAGTGGTGGCCGATGGTGCGTTCAAAGACGATGTGGCGATTGTCGGGAGCCCAGCAGGGGTAGTCGTTGCTGCCCGCCTCGTGCGTCAGCTGAATATAGTTCTTGCTGGCGATGTCGATCACATGGATGTCCACGCCGCCGGGGTCTCCGGGGCCGTATTTGCGATTCCAACTGAAGGCCAGCAACTGGCCGTTGGGCGACCAGGACGGGGAGACGGCATAGCCGCCGTCGGTAATGCGCTGTACGTTGGAGCCGTCCTGCTCCATGGTGTAAATCTGCGGCTCGCCGGTGCGGCCGCTGACCCAGGCCAGTTGAGTATTGGTGCGCGGGTTCCAGGTGGGCGCAACGTCGGGTCCGCGGAAGCTGGTGACGCGGCGCAGATTGCCGCCGTTGGCGTCCGCGATCCAAATCTCCGAGTCGCCGGTGCGCGCGGAGGAAAAAGCAATCTTGGTTCCGTCGGCCGACCACGCGGGCGAGAAATTGCTTCCTCCGGGAACCCCGGCGGGGAAGGCGACCATGCGGTCCAGTTCGAGCGAGTACATGCGAATGGCCCAGCCCTGGGAGCCGAGTGAAGCAAAAGCGACGCGGCTGTTATCCGGCGAAATGCGCGGCGAAATCGAAGTGGCGCCCAGGTGGGTGACCTGGTGCTGGTTCTGGCCGTCGTAGTCCATCACCCAGATTTCTTTGGAGCCGCTGCGGGTGCTGACGAAGTAGATTTTGGTTTCGGCGATGCCATTGATGCCGCCGCCGAGGCGAAGAATGATCTCATCGGCGAAGCGGTGGGCGACGGTGCGCGCCATGTCCTGGCTGGCCGCTTCGTTGTACTGCTTGCCCAGCACCTGCGGGGTGGTGGCGTTGCGCGTATCGAAGAGCCAGCCGGATACGCTGAGACGTCCATTGTCCGACGAGAGCGCCCCGAACGCGACCATGGCCGCATTGGCAGGCGCAGAGGACCATTGGGACAGATTGATCTCCTGCGGCGAACCGGGCGTCGACTGGGGCGCGAGGCTCTTCGAGACCACGTCGAAGATGCCGGCGCTGGCCAGGTCGCTATAGAGAGTGGCGTCGAAGATTGCTTTCAGAGCCGGTGCCTGGGGATCGGCGCCCACCGGTTTGAAGTCGGCCGCGGCAACGCGGATGCGGTCGTTCCCTAGATTGGTGCCGGTATGAACCCAATCCTGCGCGCGCATTTGTGTCGCCGCGAGAAAGACGACAAAAAAGCCAACCAAAGGAAGTGTGCAGAGTGCTTTGCGGGGATAAATCTTCATGCTGTTCAGTGGTCCTTCCAGGTGTTAGCAGACCGTCAAGACGTAGTCATGGAGTTCTACGGACTCCAACCCATCGGACAAATACGTCCTGCCCAGAGGGCACCCAGATGGGGCTCAGTTTCCTTCCCGTGGATCGGTGCAGCCGGTGAACGACTAATAAGTACAATCATAGGTCACGTCGAGGTATTGATCGTTTGATTCCCTGGGCAGATCCCCAAAAGTATCGACGCGCTGAGTGGCCAAAAAACACGATCGGTCGAGCGTGGGGCTGCCGCTTGCCGTACTGACCCTGAAATTCGACGGCACGCCTTGCCGGTTGACCCTGAAATAAATCTGCACTGCGGCTCCTTTGGGCGTGCGCGGGTCCACCTGTGCGCGATTCCAGTTTTGACTCACCTTAACTTTGATGCCGTTCACGTACCAGGGGAAGCGCGTGCCGAAATCTCCATTGGCCACGCTGACCGGCGCATCGGCCGAAGAGGTCTGCGCCATGGTGGAACGGGCCATGGACATTCCTGCCTGCTCGCCGAACTGGGCGCGGGCGTCCTGTCTGGGCGGGGATTGCGGCTTGGGCTCGCTCTTTGCCTGCTTCTCTGGCTTGGCCTGCTTGCCTGCGATGGGGATCGCGGTTTCGTCCACAGCTTGCTTGGCTTTGGGCGTGGGCTCGGCGGGCGCTTGGCTGGGGGTCTCGGTGGAAAGAACGTTTTGATTTTGCGGCTGATCGGCTGGCAGCGGCAGCGCATTCGAGACCAGGGTCACCTGAATCGCGCCGCCGGCTCCAGGATTGCCCCACGGATTGTGGTGGAAGAAGCCGTTGAGGATGCCGTAGAAAAGAAGTCCGCTGAACAGAGCGCCGTGTAGCAGAAGCGAACCTGCGGCTGGCCCCGCAATCGGGTCGGAAGATGGGCCGATCTCCCTTTCGAGTTGCGCGTTGTGATCCAAAAGGCTGATCATACGGCTGCTACGTTCCCCCTTCCGCGGACGCCTTGGCTTCGAGCGGCTGGGTGACGATGGAGATGTTGGTGATGCCGGCTTGCTTTACCGCGTCCATTACGCTGGCAAAGGCGCCGAAGGGCACGTTTTCATCGGCGCGCAGATAAATCACCTGGTGCGCGGGATCGGCGCTTTGCTGGTGAAGCTTCGCGGTCAGCTCGTGGATGTTGACCAACTGGTCGCCGAGAAACACATCCTGATTTCGGTTGATGGTCAGCACCAGCCGCTGCTGGGTAATCTCTTTTACGGTGCGGGTCTTGGGTACTGCGACCTCGATGCCCGACTGCAGCACCGGTGCCGAGATCATGAAGATGATCAGAAGCACAAGCACCACGTCCACCAGCGGCGTAACGTTGATCTCCGCCAGCGAGGAACGAGTCTGGCCGGTGTTACTTGTAAAGGCCACGTTCCACCGCCTCTCGTTGGGGGGTAACGGGCTCGGAGCCGCGCGCCGGCGCAGGCTGGCCAGGGGCTGAGGCTCGCACGGGAATTTCTTCGAAGGAGTTCAGCAACTCGCGGCAAAAATCGTCGGTGGCGGATGCGAAGACGCGAATGCGGGCGGTGAACTGGTTGTAGGCGACAAGCGCGGGAATGGCCACAAAAAGTCCCGCCGCGGTGGTGATCAGCGCTTCGGAGATGCCGGGAGCGACGGCGCGAAGGGTAGCGGAGCCCGCTGTGCCCAGACCGTGGAATGCGTCGATGATGCCGACCACGGTGCCGAATAGCCCCACGTAAACGGTGGTGGATGCGATGGTGGCCAGCCACGTCATGCGCCGTTCCAGGATGGTGACTGCCTCCGAGGCCGCAGTCTGCGCCGAACGCTCAAGCGGGGTAAGATTGCGTGGCGGCCCCGCGCCGCCGGTCTGGCGCTTGTAGGTCTCGTAGACATCCTCAAATACCTGTGCCAGCGGGCTGGCTTTGCAGTCGGCGGCCAGCGTGGCGATCTCCTGCAGGCGGCTGGCCTTGCGAAAGGCGCGGATGAATTTGCGGGTCTGGCTGGTGGCCTTGCGGAACGAAGAAATCTTGCCCAGGATGACCAGCCAGGAGTAGAAGCTGGCGATGGCCAAAATTACCAGCACGGCCTGGGCTCCCATTCCGATGTTGTTGAACATCTCCAACAGCGCGTTAGGACCGGACGCGGAAGGAAGCGGGGCGCTATCGGCCTGCATCATTAACATCATCGAAAGGAGGGCGGCGTTAAGAATCGGCATTCACCTCATATCAACGGTATCAGACCGGATGGTCCCGTCCAAGTTATCGATTGGATGCTCCCGGAAGACTCCGGGATTGGTTGTCCGGCCAGGGGATGCGCCATTCATGCTATGCTGCGCTCGGATTGTCTCGAGTAGATTGTCCCGAGGAATTTGCCCGAGCAATCAACATGGTTCCAAGAGGTCCCGTCAGGATGCTTGTCGAGCTGCGTGCCGAGAACTACGCCGTCATCGATCACGCCATTGCTGTGTTTGGCCCTGGGCTGAACCTGCTGACGGGCGAGACTGGCGCGGGCAAGTCGATTCTGGTGGACGCGCTGGCCCTGCTGATGGGAGGCAAGTCGTCAGCAGAGGTGGTCCGCCACGGAGCGGACAAAGCAGTCGTTGCCTGCGTCTTCGAGTCCACGCCAGGCGCGGAGACAATTCTTGAAGAAAACGGAATCGATGCGGAGGGGAACGAGATTATTCTGCGCCGGGAGACTCTGTCCTCGGGCAAAGGCCGGGTGTTTGTGAACAACCAGCCGGCCACCGTGGCTGTGTTGAAGCAGTTGGCACCCGAGTTGGCGCTCGTCCACGCGCAGAGCGAGACGCTGAGCAGCTTCGACCAGACGCAGCAGCGGATTCTGCTGGACCGCTTCGGGGGGCTCTCTACTGAGGCCGTCGGCGAGACGTACGCGCGCTGGAACGATGCATCCGGCAAGCTGGATGCAATGGTCCAAGGCGAGCAGGACCGCCTGCGCATGGTGGACCTGTGGAGCTATCAGCATAAGGAGATCGAAGCGGCGCGGCTTGCGGCCGGCGAAGATGAGGCCCTGGAGACGGAGAAGCGCGTGCTCGCGAATGCAGAAAAGCTGTATGCCGCGGCGATGGGGGCCTTCGAGCAACTATACGAGGGCGGCGCATCGGCAGAGGTCGCGCTGCGGGCCGCTGTGCGCAACGTGGAGGAGCTGGCGCGTTACGATGGGCGTTTTGCCGAGGTTGCGGGGCAGTTGGAATCGGCGCGGGCGACCGTGGGCGATGTGTCCGGCAGCTTGCGAGATTACGCCGAGGGGATCAACGCCTCGCCGGAGCGGTTGGCGGAGATCGAAGACCGGCTTGCGGCAATCGACCGGCTGAAACGCAAGTACGGCAAGACCGTCGCCGAAGTGATTGCGTTTGGCGAGGAAGTTGGCCGCAAGCTGGCCGAGGTCGAAGATCGGGACGAGATTCTCAAGTCGCTGCGAGCTAAGTTGGATGAAGCAGCGGTAGCCTATCGCGCCGCTGCTTCAGCCCTCAGCGCCGAGCGCAAAGCCGCCGCGGACAAGCTTGCCAAGCTGGCTGAGGGGCAGATCAATTCGCTCGCCATGAAGGTGCGCTTTGCAATCGCGGTGAAAAGTTTGGAAGGGCAGGCGGGCTGGACGGCCAGCGGCTGGGATGAGGTCGAATACCGCATCTCCACCAATCCCGGCGAACCGCTGAAGCCACTGCACGAGATCGCCTCCGGCGGCGAGATGAGCCGCGTGATGCTGGCGCTCAAGGTCAGCGTGGAAGAGGACGCAGTCAAGCCGAAAAGCAAGACAGCAACGCCCAGGACGCTGGTCTTCGACGAAATCGATATAGGCATTGGCGGGCGGGCTGCAGAAGCTGTCGGTAAAAAGCTCAAGGCCCTCGGCCGCGGGCAGCAGGTGCTGTGCGTCACACATTTGCCGCAGATTGCCGCCTTTGCAGACCAACATTTTGTCGTGGAAAAGCGCGAGGCGGATGGACGGACGAAGATGCAGGTCCGTCTGCTGGACGATCGTGCCCGCATGCATGAAGTGGCGCGGATGGTGAGCGGCGCCAAGGTGACAGAGACCAGCCTGCAACATGCGGCGCAGATGATCGCGGCGAGCCGGTAGGGGGCAATAGACCGCAACAGCCTTGTTACTGTAGGGCCCGAGCGCAAAGACATGACTCGGCGTCCCTCGCGGCGTTTTGGCAAGGACCACGGGAGGATTTGACCATGACAGAGAAGGACATAAAGTTGCTGTGGGGAAGAGCAGGCAACAGGTGTGCCATCTGCAGGAGAGAACTTTCCCAAGAAAGTAGATCAGCAAACTCATCGTTTACTACGGGCGAACAAGCACATATTGTAGGGGAGCGCGAGAGCGCGGCGAGAGGAAAGAGTCTCCTCACGGACGAGGAGAGAGATGGTTATCATAACCGAATCCTCCTTTGCCCAAGTCACCACACCGAAATAGACAAAGACGAGAACGGCTTTCCAATCGAAAGACTTCACTACATGAAGTCGGTCCATGAATTGTGGGTGCGGGAGACCTTGGGTGATTCTGCAGACGTTCGGGCTCTCGCAAGACAGGTTGCCGTGACGAGCATCATAGATGCGACGGTCGAGATGTGCCGACTTCAAGATTGGAGGTCCTGGACAAGCTTTGCTTTGGCGCCGGATCCACGATGGGATGCGGCATTCTGCCTCGTTCCATTCGAGTTCAGACAGCGAGTCTCTGCCGCGATCTGGCCTGACGAATTCGGAGAATTGAAACGCTCAACTACAACCTTGTCAATCCTGCTTTTACGGGCCGTGAATTCGTTCATGGAGCACGCTGATTACGCAGATGGGAAGTACATACCCATCAAGTTTTACAAAGTCCGAGATCCCAATCCAAACTATGATCGCGATGTCGTTCGTTACCGCCAATGGCTAAACGAGTGCTATGAGCTAATCCACGAGGCGACTTGCGCCGCAAACTGGTTTGCCGAGGTTGTGCGCAGAGACATCAATCCAATGTTTTTTGCAGGGGCAGGAAAGTTCGTCATCGTCGATGGCCCGTTCTCTCCGGGGATGACATACAGGGCGAGCATCCCAGAATACTCTTGTGAAGAGAAGGAGAACCTGCCCGATTCACTGCTCAAGGAGATCGTAGAGATCTAAGGCAAAATCTGGGAGCGTGGCCGGGCGGCCCGTATGCCGCTTTCGAGATCGGAATTCGATCTTCCGCCTCGTCGAGCGCTGCAATTTGACTTCTGTATCGTCATGCGATACACTGACGGCGTGATCAAGAGCTTCGCGCACAAGGGGCTTGAGAATTTCTTCCGCAGCGGCTCAAAGGCGGGGATTCAGGCCCAGCACGCTGCGCGGTTGCGTCTCCAGTTGGCTATGCTCGATGATGTAGGCGCGCCTGAGGATATGCGAGCCCCCGGATGGCGGCTTCATCCCTTGAAAGGCGATCTCAAGGGGCACTGGTCGGTTATGGTGAGCGGAAACTGGAGACTCACCTTTCGTTTCGAAGGTGAAGACGCGATCCTGGTCGATTACCAGGACTATCACTGAAAGGAGAGAACGTCATGATGATGCACAATCCTCCGCATCCTGGCGAAGTAATCAGGGAGTTTCTCGGCGACATGACCGTTTCGGCGGCAGCCAAGCATCTGGGCGTCGGCCGCGTCACTTTCTCGCGCGTGCTCAACGGCAAAGCCGCCGTTTCGCCGGAGATGGCCGTGCGCCTTGCCGCCGCCTTTGGAACCTCATCGCCCGAAGTTTGGCTGCGCGTGCAAGCCAAATATGACCTCTGGCAGATACAGAAGCGGAACCGAGTTCGCGTCGATCTGCTCCCTCACCTCCAGCGTTCCTGACGCCTGATTTGGGTCAGACTTTGGCCAAAACTGCTTTCTTTCCTGTCCCTTTGGTTTGCTAGTTGGTATACTGGGTAATGTGACTACATCTGTCCTCGACTCTATCTCGAACGGAAATCACGCCGAGACTTCCCCCAGCCAGAAGAGGGTGTTGTTGCTCAAGCCAAGGGGCTTTTGCGCAGGTGTGGTGCGCGCGATTGACATTGTCAAAATCGCACTGGAAACCTTTGGCGCGCCGATTTATGTGCGCCGTGAGATCGTCCATAACCGCTATGTTGTGAATGAGTTGGCGGAAAAGGGAGCGATCTTTGTGCATGAAATCGACGACGTGCCGGACGGGCAGCGCGTGATTTATTCGGCGCACGGCGTATCGCCGGCAGTAAGGGAGTTGAGCAAAGGACGCGGTCTGAAAGTGATTGACGCGACCTGTCCGCTGGTGACCAAGGTACACATTGAGGCGGTCAAATTCGCCAAACAGGGCTATTCGCTGGTGTTGATTGGGCACCGCGACCACGATGAAATCGAGGGCACTCTAGGCGAGGCGCCGGAAGTGACGCAAGTGGTTTCAAATGTGGCGGATGTCGAGGCGCTCGAAGTGCCTGACCCGAATCGCGTGGCTTATCTCACGCAGACCACGCTTAGTTTGGACGAGGCGCGAGACATCATCCACGCGCTGAAACTCAAATACCCGAATATTGCCGGGCCGCACACGCAGGACATCTGCTACGCGACGGAAAACCGCCAGGTCGCGGTGCGCAACGTCGCGCACAATGCGGAGTTGGTGCTCGTTGTGGGTTCAACAAACAGCTCAAATTCCAACCGCTTGGTCGAAGTTTCGCGGAACCTGGGAACGATTGGGTACCTCATCGATAACTCCGCGGCCATCGACCCTAAATGGCTCGAGGGAGTGACGAATGTCGCGGTCACTGCAGGCGCGTCTGCTCCCGAGGTGCTGGTGGAGGACGTAGTCAATTATTTGCGACTTAATGGCTATGACAACGTCGAAGAGGTTGAAGTAATGCCGGAGAATGTCCGCTTCGGTCTTCCGCCGGAAATCATTCAGGCGATTGGCAGCGCGAGTGGAGCAGAGCCTGTGGCAGTTAGATAAGAACAGGAAGCGGACCGTCCCTGAATGCCGAGTTGTAAAGTTGCCGGCATTGGTAGTGGTTTGATTTTTCCGATAGAAAATGAGGCGTTTGAAACCGCATGAGACAACAGCTGGGGAAAACGCAGTCTGTGGAGCCAAAATTGGGGATAGCGAAGTCGTGGACTCCTAAGTCCGTGGTTCCAAAGTTTGGGCGTATAGATGCAGGCCTGGAAGATGTGGAGTCAGCCATCGAACGGTCGCGGGAATTCATTCTATCTAAGCAGCATCCCGAGGGTTACTGGTGCGGAGAGCTTGAGGGCGACTCGATGCTCGAAGCCGACTACATCTATCTCCACACGCAGCTCGAGAGCGGCGATCCGGGCCGGCTGAAGCGCGCACTTACAGAGATGCTGCGCTATCAGAACGAGGATGGTAGTTGGAGCCTCTATCCAGGCGGGCCCGGCAATATCTCGCTATCTGTCAAGTGTTACTTCTCCGCCAAGCTCATGGGCATTGGCGCCGACGATCCGCGACTTACTAAGTGCCGTGAATGGGTTCTGGCGCACGGCGGCGTGGTGGCGTGTAACACCTTCACCAAGATGTATCTCTGCGGGCTGGGCCAGTACGATTACGATGCTGTCCCGGCGATTCCCCCGGAGATCGTTCTGTTTCCCAATTGGTTCTACTTCAATATCTACGAGATATCTTCTTGGTCGCGCTCGATCCTGGTGCCGCTGGCGATCATCTACGCAAAGAAGCCGTTTAAGAAAATTCCAGCGGAGCAGAGCATCGATGAGTTGTTTGTAGGCGGCAGGGCAAACGCGGAGTTACGACTCCGGTTAGATCGCAAGAAGGTCGTCTCATGGAGAAACGTATTTCTCATTGTGGATAGGATTCTGCATTTTGCAGAGGCGGTTCACCTGCGGCCGTTGCGCAAGCTGGCGCTGGCCAGAGCTGAAAAGTGGATGCTTGAACGGTTGGAGATGTCTGACGGCCTGGGCGCCATCTATCCGGCCATGTTGAACGCGATTATTGCGCTGCGCTGCCTGGGCTACTCGGAAGACGATCCGCAGGTGATCCGCGCCCGCGACGAGTTTGAAAAGCTGGGCATTGAGGAGCCTGCAAACGCCGATATGCCGGAGCCGACTTTCCGCATGCAGCCGGCTATGTCGCCAGTGTGGGATACGGCGCAGGCGGTTTATGCGCTGGGCGAAGCGGGAGTGCCGCGCAACGATCCGCGCATGATCAAGGCCGTCGACTGGATGCTATCGAAGGAAGTGCGGCACAAGGGCGATTG
>CAZSVJ010000010.1:0-28261 GCA_964610185.1 uncultured Occallatibacter sp.
GGACCGTCGCCGACGTGAATGGAGCCGATGCGGCGGCCGTCGTCGATGGCGTACACGGTGACCCACTGGGAGCGAAGATTGCCGACGTAGAGCAGGGCGTTGTCGGCCGAGACGAGGCCGCGGACGGGATCGTCGCCGATCATGTATGCTCCGCCCACTTCGTCGGTGCCCGCGTAGATTTCTGAGATGGAGTCGGAGAGCGAGTTGGAGACGAAAATCTCGCCGCCGTCGGGCTTGAGCGCCAGTTGGACGGGCGCGCGGCCCACGTCGAGAAAAGTTTCGAGCCGGTCGGGTTTATCGGGATTGAATTTCGAGTGGGAGAGCGCGATGACCATCACCTGATGGCCGTCGGCGCAGGCTACGAAGGCCTTCGTCGAGTCCGGCAGAATGACGGCATCGGCAGCGCCGGGGCAGCCTTCGAAGACGGCGCGGATTTTTCCCGAGGTTGGATCGAGAACGCTGACGCTGTTTCCTCTGCGGTTGGCGGTAACCAGAGTCTTGCCGTCCGGGGAGATGCGCGCCGACACCGGCCCCTGGCCGGTGTCGATTTGGGCAATCTCGCGGCGGGTCTTCATGTCGAGGACGGAGATGGAATTCGAGCCTGAGTTGGCCACGTAAGCAAGGGCCCCATCCGCCGCAATGTCGATCGAGACCGGCTGGCGATGGACGAGAATGGTTGCAGCGACGGTGTTGTTCTCGGCATTAATGACAGAAACGGAGCCGTCGCCATTTTCGACGCCGGAATTGACGACGTAGACTTCATTGCGCGTCGGGCTGGCGGCGACTGCGACGGGATTGCGGCCGACCGCGAGCTCGCGGTCAACCCGGATGTTGACTACGTCGAGCACAGTGATGGTGCCGCTGCCGCCGTTGGTGATGTAGGCGTATTCGCGGTAGTTGGGCGGGTATTGAGGGAAGTCGTGAGTGCCGCAGGCGGTGAGGGTCAACGCTAGAAGTGCGAGGGCGGTGAGACCCGTTAGATGTATCCCGGGTCTCGGGTGGGGGAAATCGGGCATACTGGCGGTTGAGTGCTTGGCTTCCCACCCATCCCGCAAACTACGCGGGATGGATGGGGCACCCGGTACCCAGGATTCCAAGAAGCAGGTCCTTCGACTCCGCTTCGCTGCGCTCAGGATGACAGCCGATGTTGACGAGGCTTTCATGGCCTAGATTGCGGCGGCGACGTGGATGCCTCGCGGCAGATGGCGGGCAACCACCGGGGCGATTTGCTCGATCTCGTCCATCATGGTGACGAACTGGGCGGGATAGATGGACTGTGGGCCGTCGGAGAGCGCCTTATCGGGCTGGTGATGAACTTCAATCATGAGCCCATCGGCGCCGGATGCAATGGCGGCGCGCGCCATGGGCAGCACGCTGTCGCGCCGGCCGGTTCCGTGGCTGGGGTCGACCAAAATTGGCAGGTGGCTGAGGCGCTGCACGGCGGGAACGATGCTGAGGTCGAGTGTGTTGCGGGAGTGGTCTGTGAATGTGCGGACGCCGCGCTCGCAGAGGATGACCTGGTAGTTGCCCTCGCTCATGATGTACTCGGCGGACATGAGGAATTCTTCAAGGGTGGCGGATAGTCCGCGCTTCAGCAGAACCGGCTTGCGCAGGCGGCCGGCTCGCTTGAGCAGCGAGAAATTCTGCATGTTACGCGCGCCGATCTGGATCACGTCGGCCCACTCGGCGGCCATGGCGAGAGACTCGTTGTCGATGGCTTCGGTGACGATGCGCAGGCCGAAGCGGTCGCGAATCTCGGCCATGATGCGCAGGCCCTCAAGACCTAGGCCTTGAAATGCGTAGGGAGACGTGCGCGGCTTGAAAGCTCCTCCGCGAAAGAACTGCGCGCCGGCCGCCGCGACCTGTTCAGCAATCGTGAAGGCCTGCTCCGGAGTTTCAATCGAGCAAGGCCCAGCGACAATGGCCAAGTTGCGGCCGCCAATGGAGGCGTCCGTGCCGGGAAAGCCGACGATGGTGTCTTCTTCTTTGACGTCGCGGCTGGCCAGCTTGTAGGCCTTTGAAACGCGTATCACTTCAGCTACGCCGGAAAGCTCCTCAAGATTGCCGCGCTCGACTTCGCCTTTGTTGCCGGTAATGCCAATGGCGGTGCGCTGAGCGCCGGGGAGCGGGTGGGCACGAAAGCCCAACTGCTCAATGTATTCGCAGACCGCCTGGATTTGTTCGGGCGTGGCCTGCGCTTTCATGACAACCAACATGACTGGCCCCTCAAACTATCAGTCTAATAGCTGACAGCGCGAAGGGCAATTTCTTCGAGGGGATTGTGGAAGGCTGCGGAGGGTGGGGTGGGCCTTGATGTTGAAAGCGGTTCTCAGTTTGCTGCTTAATTTGAGAAAGCAGTGCAGATTTCGGGTAGCAAGATTCTGGGTAAATGGAGCAGCCTTCAATTCCGTTCGCCGGAGTTATCCGGGCCACACCTGGCCGCTACAATTGCTGGGGCAATCACGATGCCGATAAAAGCTAGTGCGATCAAAAGGTCGTGCATTGTGAATCCTCCGTGTGCGGCTTGATTTACTGCGTCAACACCTGCATCATCGGCGAATTTGGAGGGGACTTGAATCCCACAAACCTCTGCTGACTGGGTGATAAGTGGTAAGAAATGCCACTTTGGTAATGGACGGTACGGTTTTGGGAAGCATCCCTCGGAGGGGCTCACAGGCTGCTCAGCCGCGAGCTTTCAACGCAGTAGCGAATATGGATCGATGCAAGGCTAATCGCGAGATTAGCCGGTGTCGCGGATGTTGCGGGCGGCTTCGCGCTTTTGCGCCCGCCACTTGATCCCCAGCCAGGCCAGATAGCCGAGCTGAATGATCCAGGTTACGGAGTACGCGGCAACAACGAATTGATGATCGAGAAGGGCTTTTGCGTCCATGTTGCGGTCCTTTCTGAGTAGCGATCAGGCGTTGAGGGCTTGCTCGGCCTCGCGGGCGGCGATTTTCTGGTGCTGGCGCTCGACTCTGTAGCGGATGGCCAGGATGAGAATGCCCCATGCGAACCAGGCCAGCATGTTCCACAGAAAGGGGTGCAACATCGACGGATCCATTCCCGAGCCTTCCGCGCCGCCGAATACCGGCGCGGGATGCTGGGTGCGCCACCAGCGATTCGCCATATAAACGATGGGGACATCGAGGGCTCCGAAGACGCCGAGGACGGCGGCGAGGGTTTGCATTTGCGGGCCTGCGGTGAAACGGCGGAGCAGGAGATAACTGACATAGATGAGCCAGAGGACGAGGGTGGTGGTGAGGCGGGCGTCCCAGGTCCACCAGATGCCCCATGCGCGGCGCCCCCAGATGGGCCCGGTGGTGAGACCAACCGTGCAGAAGACGACGCCAATCTCGGCGCCGGCGAGCGCCCATGCGTCGGCCCTTTGCGCCCACTCGGGATGGCTACGACGAAAAGAAAGGAATCCGATGGAGCCCAGAAGACTGACCGAAAAGAAGGTGAAGGCGGCCGCGAACGATGGAACGTGGTAGAAGATGATGCGGAAGATTTCGCCCTGCATGGCGTCCGTCGGGGCAACGTAAATGGCCTGATAGAAGCCCCAGATCATCAGGGCGAGGGTGACTACGACGTAGAGGCTGATGGCGGCTTTTTTCATGGGAACCCTGATCGAACCTTCTTAGTTTACGACGCGGGAGGCTCGGCGGGAGTCGATCCGGCCCGCTTACCCTGCAATAATCTCAGCATATGCGCACCGTGATCACAGCGGAGAAGCTCTGCAACGGAACCAGCCTGCTCGATCATCCCGTGATCGAAATTGAAGACTGGCGGATCGCCTCCATCGGCACGCGCGCTGAAGTTGAAGTCCCCGCCACAACCCGCACACTGAATTATCCTGGCGCGATCCTCTCCCCGGCGTTTTTCGACGTGCACATCCATGGCGCAGCTGGCCACGACGTGATGGAAGCCACGCCCCAAGCGCTCAATACCATCGGCCGCTTTCTCGCCGCCCACGGCACGGGCAGCTTTTTGGCAACCACGGTCACCGCTCCCCTCGATGCGACCCTTCGCTCGCTTTCAGGGTTGGCCAAACTCATCGCCCAGCCGCCAACCACGGCTGAACCTGCGGCCCGTCCCATCGGCATTCATCTCGAGGGCCCCTTTCTTTCCCACGCTAAGCGCGGCGTTCATCCTCCTGCGCACCTTCTCGCGCCTGACATCGCCGTCTTCGACCGTCTCTTCGATGCCGCCGAGGGCCACATCCGCCTGATGACCCTGGCTCCCGAACTGCCCGGCGCGGCTGGCCTGGCTGCCCACGCCACAGCGCGCGGCGTCCGTGTCTCTCTAGGACATTCAAACGCCACCGCCGAGCAAACCCGTGCCGTCATTGCCGCCGGGGCCGTTAGCGCCACACACACCTTCAACGCCATGCGCGCTCTCGACCACCATGAACCCGGCATTCTTGGCGTCGTCCTCACAACCGATTCCCTTTTTGCGGAACTCATCTGCGACGGCATCCACACCGCTCCCGAGTTGGTCAAGCTGTGGTGGAAGTTGAAAGGCCCTGCTCGCGCAATCCTCGTTACCGACGCCATGAGCGCCACCGGCATGCCCGACGGCCCATATCAACTGGGCGGATTCACTGTCCAGGTTGCCAACGGAAAAGCCACCGTGGGCGATGTTCTGGCAGGAAGCCTACTCACCCTCGATCGCGCCCTCGCCAATTTCATTGCCTTCACCGGCACACCCATCTATCGGGCCCTGCGCCTGCTCACCGCTAACCCCGCCGCCATGACCGGCCTCACCGATAAGGCCAGCTCACTAGCCGTCGGTCAGCCCGCCAACCTCATAGCCGTAGACCGCTCCGGAAAGCTTGTAGCCTCCATCCACAACGGCCAGCCCATCGGGCACTAAGGCGAAGAGAAAGCACACCGTATCGTGTTTCGCATGTATAAAAAAGGCGCGAAAGTGAGCAATATTGACCATCCGCCTGTGCCGGGATTATGTATACTGGCATGCAGTAGCCCCTTTCCCAATCACCAGGAAAGCCTCTCGGAAACGGGAGGCTTTCGCACGTCAGGAGCTGATAAATAGTTCCGCCATCGGCGTTCTTTCACCATGCTATGGACGTGTTTCCGCGCGGCTGTATGACGTAATCTAATGATTCTGAAGTGGTTACATCAACTTTCTGAATCGGCTAGCCTTTTTGCGCGCCACAGAGCGCCCTCAAGTGGAACCGCTGCCGTCTTGCCCACCGGCATCTCCGGCGCTGCCGCATGCAACCCCGCAAAGAAAGCCTCGCGCACCAGGGTCACCTTCTCCACAACGCCGCCCGTCCACGCGACCGGAATCTCGCTCGCAATCGCGTGCTTGGCGCGCAGCTTTCTTCGCACCAGAAGCACAAAGTCGACCAGGTCTGCCGCTGCCTGCTTCAGAACGCCCAACGCGACCGCGTCGCCGGCTTCGGCCAGTTCGTTGATTGCCGGCGCCAGCGCGGCAAAGTCCGGCCCCGGCGTGCTGTCGCCGAGGCTGACAAGATCCTCAAGGCTGTGCGTTCCCCAAATCTCGCCGACTTTCGCGAGAATCTGCGTCGGCGCTTCGCGGTCAAACGCATTGAGCGCCCGGCGTACGCTGTTCACGCCAATCCAATAGCCGGAGCCCTCGTCGCCCAGCCGCGAACTGTAGCCGCCCGCGCACTCCCGGCTCCCATCCGGCGCGCGCCCGATGGTGTTGGAGCCGGTTCCCGCAATCTGCAGTATTCCCGGGCCTCCCTGGAAAGCAGCGTCCAGCGCGATCACCTCGTCGCCCACGACTTCAGAGCGCTCCACGCCAAAATCCTTGAGCACGGCGGTGATCCACTCCACCGTCCCCGGCAAGCTGGCGCTGGCCACACCCACCGAAGCCGCATGAACGGCGTCGAGCCCGGCCTGAGCGTAGAGATCTTTGAGCAAGGCGCGCAAATTGTGCTCGGCAGCCTCCGCGCCCACCCGCAACCGCTTGATGGAACCGTTTAACCCATGAGCCAAAACGCGCCCGTCCAAAACGACCGACGCGCGAGTGTGTGTCCCGCCGCCGTCAACTCCCAGAATCGCGTGCACTCGTCGTTCTCCTTCATGGGTGGTTCCAAGCCTATTTTTCTTGATCGCCGCCGCCGTCTCGCAACGTTCCAGCCAGCACATCTAAGCTGCCATCGGTCTTGGGAGGGTTGAGCCCGAGCATGTGCGCCAGCCAAGGATACAGGTTGACATTCTCGAATGGTTCAACCGTCTTGCCGGGAACAATATCTGGGCCCGCGGCAAAGAAGATGGCCTTCATTTCGGGCACCACGCGGGGATCGAATCCGTGCATGCCGGCGGTTGGAGGGCGATCCTCCTTGCCGGCCGGAGGCGCATGGGCGCGAATCGCAAAGGGGCCGGTTGCGATAACCACCGGGTCGCCCTCGCGGGGATTCTGGTTGTAGTTGAGTTCCGCGGGCACGTCCTTGCGGCGATAAACCACAAACTGCGGCGAGGCCTTCTTGAGCTCGTTATAGACTTGAGCGCGGTCTTTTTCGTTTGTGCCATAGAGCAGATCCCCGACGGTCTCAAACCCGTTCAGGCCTGCAAACTGGTCGAGTGTGATCCAGCCGCTCTGGCTCTTGACCATGCCATGATCGCTCACGATCACCAGATCGATGGGCAAGCCGGTCGAGTCGAGGGCAGCTTTGAGTTTGCCGACAATCCCATCCATTTTGAGGGCCGCGGCTTTGGTTTCCGGGGCGTCGGGACCGAATTCGTGCCCCTCGTGGTCGGGCTCGGAGTAATAGATGGTGATGAAATGAGGGCGATCCGCCGCAGGCAGTTTGAGCAGTGCAACGGCATCGTCGATTCGCGCCTGCTTGACAGCATCGGTGGCCTCGATTTTGGAGTCGAACTGCGCGTACCAAGTCGGCCGGAAGCCGGCGATTTTGGCTTCGGAGCCGACCCAGAACAGGCTGGCCGTGCGCATCCCCTGGCTCTCGGCCAAGCTCCACAGAGGAGTGCCGCTGTACCAGGCTCCGTCCTTGACTGCCTTGGTGTCGCTCATGCCGTAGCGGGCCTGCACGGTCTCATCATAAAAGCTGTTGGCGACCAGGCCGTGGTGTTCGGGATAGAGGCCTGTAACGAGGGTGTAGTGATTGGGAAAGGTGACCGAGGGATAGCTGGGGAGCATGCCCTTCGGAGCCCAGACGCCTTGCTTGCCGAGAGCCAAGAGGTGCGTCGCGCCGTCGCGTTGCGCGTAGTCCCAGCGAAAGCCGTCCAACGAGACAAGCACCACGTAGTGTTGCGCCTGCGCATTGGCTGAGTTGGGGCCGTTGTCGACGTGGATGAGCGGCAGCGCCGGGTTTTGACCCTTGAATGCACCGGGCTGCTGGGCGTGCAGGACGAGCCCGAATGCCAACGCAAGGGATGCAAGAGCCAGCCGGCTCAGGGCGCGAAATTGCATCGACAATACCCCCGATCAAGCTTACCGCACCGCGGAGATCAGGGGCAGAGATCGGAGTTCAGGGATCAGAAAAGCCCGCGATTATTCCGGGTTCTTGAGCAGCCAGTAATGGAAGCCGTCGACGATGGCCATCAGCGCAGCCTGGTTCAAATCGCTGCTCACTCCGGCGGTCTTCCACGGCTCATGACCGTCGGCATTGAAGCTTACGGTGACACGAACGTGGGCGGCTGTATCATGCGCGGTTACGTCGAGAGCGGTCACGCTGAAGGTGCCCAAACGCATCTGCGCAAGCGCCGGGTACCATTTTTCCAGTTCGCGCCGCATGGCCTTGGTAAGCGCATCGACGGGCCCGGAGCCCTCGGCCCGGGTCGTGGCAACATCGGAGTCGCCGATGGTCAAAAGCATGGACGCCTGCACGTATCTGTTGCCGGTTTCGTCCGACTCATCGAGCACCCTCCAGCTCTTCACGCTGAAGCGATCGCGCAGAGTTTTGAGTACCTTCATGCAGGCGAGCTTGAATGAAACCTCGCTGGCCGTGAAGCCGCCGCCTTCAATCATCCCCTGGTTTTCGTCCAGCAGGATCTGCGCCTGGGCGGAATCGAGAGCCACGCCCAGCGATTGAGAGAGCATCTGGATGTTGGCCTTTCCCGATTGGCCGTTGACGCCGATTACCGGGCTGGCGCCCACTTTCGCTGGATCGCACCAGAGGTAAGCGCCTGGGTTCTTGCGCTCGCTGCTGCCATGCATTCCAGCCCAGGTTCCAAATGCTCCTGGGCCGACGATCGGCGCGCCATGCGGAGGCTCAAGCGAGAAGGCCGAATAAGCCGAGTGCGCCAGGCTGGTCAGGCCAGCGAGCGATTCGGGAGAAACAAACTCAGCTTCACCCCTGAGCTGCATACCGCCAACAACGGTGGTCAGGTTCACGTTGCCGCAGCGCTCGCCGGTTCCAAGCAAAGTGCCTTGAATTTGAACTGCGCCGGAAAGAATCGCAGCGCGTGCGTTGGCAACTCCAAGGCCGCGATCGGTGTGGCCGTGAAATCCGATCTTCGCATCGGGGTAAGCGCTAACCAGGCCGCCGATTACTTGACTTACTTCTTCAGGGCTGGCGCCGCCGGTTGTGTCGCAAACCACCAGCCGGCTCACTTTCTGGGCAGCGCATTCTCCTACCATCTGGCGGAAGTAATCGAGGCTGCTCTTGCTGAGATCGGCGTCGCAGGCCTCGCCGTTTTCACGGCGGCCGCAAGCGGCGTCCATGGCGTGCTCAAAATCCACGATAACTTCGAGGCCATTGTCTTGAAGGCACTGAATGGTTTCGCGGGTCATGAGCAGGTTCTCTTCCGGCGTGGTTTCGAGCGACTTGGCCACGTCGAGCAGCCGGGATTTAACGACGACGACAGCCACCGGAATGCGCTGCTTGTTGGCAACGATGAATTGCACGTCGGGCCATTGCCGCACCTGAGCGCCGCGGCCGCGGGTCCGGCCGAACAAGGCCAGCTTCATGGGGCCCGTGTCGGCCGAACGCAAAGCGCCGGTCAGATCCGACGTAAATTGATTCGCGCCGGCAAAGCCAATCTCGGCGTAGTGAACACCAAAGGCAGACATGCGCTGAAGCAGGGCGACGGCGTTGGGCACGGAAATTTCGAGGTTGGGCTGTTGCATCCCGTCTCGAAGGCTGGTTTCAAACAACTCGACTTTTCTGGTTCCAGTTTCTTTCATTTTTCCTTGACGCCGATTACGCGGGCGTATATCGCGGAGGGACGGCCTGGCAAGCAGGATTACGCCTCTCCATTCTACCTCCGGCGAGGGTTCGCGGACGGCGAGGCGGCGCGACCGGCAGGGCAACCGCATGATGAAGGAAGTTGCATGAGTGATTGGTTTGAAAGGGCACGATCCGCCGCGGCGGATCGTGCCAATGCATTTGACCTATAGATTCTTGGGCTTCAGCCCCCGAGGGAAGATTTTATCGGCGGGAGGAGCATCCCTCAGGGGCTAAAGCCGGAGCACAATTGCCGCGTTGTGCGGCATCCGCCGCGGCGGAAAGCCGTGCCCTTTCAAAGCCGCTGTCCCTCACGGTTCCTTTCATTCGTGCGATTGGCCTGCGCTACCTGGACACCTGGAATTCCGGCTCCAAAAAAAACGATTAACATTTGCGGGCGAATTGGTGATATTGTCACAATTATCCAGATTAGCGAAAGACGGATTTTCTTCTTTAACCCAAAAAGCCTCAGTAGTTCCCAGTTTTGGCACTCTTGCCGGATTCGCCCCTGCTCTATCCGTTGAGGCGTGGCACAAGTGTCGATGCGTTTTTCTACTCAGAACCTAGAAAGGCGAGACCCGATGAGCGAAACCTTTGAAGCAGCCGATGCCGATCTTGTTTTAACTCTGGAAGAGATCACGAACCTGACTGAGGAAGGAGGCAAGCCTGCCGATACCCTCATGAATGTTGTGGCGCTGATCGCCACGCGATTCAATACCGATGTCTGCTCGGCGTATCTGCTGGAGCCCGATCGATCGAACCTGGTATTGGCGGCGACGCTTGGCCTGCACCCTCGCTCGATTGGCAAATTGCGCATGCCTCTGAATGAGGGACTTGCCGGGTTAGTTGCGGAACAGGTGCTGCCGGTGGCCGTGGACGATGTGAAGAATCATCCCCGCTTCAAGTACTTCAAAGAATCGGGAGAAGACGACTATCGCTCGTTTTTGGGCGTGCCCCTGATCGACGGCGGAATTCTGCAGGGAGTTCTGGTGGTGCAAACCAAGGCCTCGCGGATTTTCAGGGAAAACGAGATCCGCATGTTGGTGGAGGCAGCCAGCCAGGTAGCGCCTGTGGTGAGCGAGGCGCGCACGATGGACCGGTTTATTGCTCCGGTGCAGGAACGGCTTTGGGCATTGGCGCGCAACGTGTGGTGGAGCTGGGATCACGACTGCATCAGCTTGTTTCGCGATCTGAATCCTACGCGCTGGCGGCAACTGAATCACAATCCGATATCGCTGCTGAGTGAGATTCCGCTGGCGGAGATTGAACGCCGCGCGACCGAGCTGGTTCTGCATAGCCGCATCAATTATGTCTACCGGCGCCAGCAGGAGTATCTGAACGCGGATCGCACCTGGGGCGCGGCCAACGCCGGGGTGCTGCGGCCTCGGCCGGTGGCATATTTTTCTGCCGAATTCGGGCTGCACGAATCGCTGCCCATCTATTCCGGCGGCCTGGGCGTGCTGGCTGGAGACCACATCAAGAGCGCATCGGACCTGGATATTCCGCTGTTCGGGGTCGGGTTGTTCTATGGGCAAGGATACTTTCTGCAGCGGCTTGACCAGAGCGGTTGGCAGCGGGAGGAGTATCTGCAAACCGATGTGAGCCAACTGCCGATGGAGCCGGCGATCGGGGAAAACGGCGAGCCGGTGGTGGTGGAGATCGCCACGCGCGGTGCTGCAATTCGCGCCAAGGTGTGGCGGTTGAAGGTGGGAAGAATCGACCTGCTGCTGCTCGATTCGAATGTGGCGGGGAATGCGCCAGAGGATCGCGAAACAACTTCGCGTCTGTATGGAGGAGATGCGCGGACCAGGATTCGCCAGGAAGTGCTTCTTGGTGTGGGAGGATTTCGCGCACTCAAAGCCATGGGCATCTCTCCCGGAGTGCTGCATCTGAACGAAGGGCATAGCGGCTTTGCGGTCTTCGAGGCGATTCGCAGCCGCATGGTGGAAGAAGGCATCGACTTCAACACCGCCGCAAGCCAGATTCCGCGCGAGGTCATGTTCACGACTCACACGCCGGTGCCGGCCGGTCATGACCGGTTCTCTCCCGAATTGATTGAGGAGCACCTGGGACCGCTGCGCGAAGAATTGGGAATCTCGCACGAGAATCTCATGGGCTTTGGCCGCGAGTATCCGACGGATTACGGGGAGCAATTCTGCATGACGGTGCTGGGGCTCAAGCTCGCGCGGCGCGTGAATGCGGTTTCATCGCTACATGGCGAGGTCTCGCGAGCGATGTGGAAATGCCTTTATCCGGGCAGGCCGGAAGACGCTGTGCCCATTGGCCACATTACCAATGGAGTTCATGTGCCGTCGTGGCTGGCGCCTCAAATGTGTCGACTCTACGATCGCCACCTTGGGGTTGGATGGCAGAGCAACAGCGGCTCGTCCAAGACCTGGGAAGACATTGAAAATGTTGACGACGGCGAGCTTTGGGAGACGCATCTCAGCCTCAAGGCGCAGCTTCTGGAGTTTGTGCGCAGCAGGGCATGGGAGCAGGCCAAGCGCCGCGACGAGCCGAAGGAAACTCTCAACAAGCTGCTCAAGGTGCTCTCGCCCGACGCGCTGACGATCGGCTTTGCGAGGCGGTTTGCCACATATAAGCGCGCCAACCTGCTGCTGGCCGATATGCAAAGGCTGGCGGCGATGGTCAACGACCCCAAGCGGCCCGTGCAGTTCGTGTTTGCCGGCAAGGCACACCCTCACGACGAGCCAGGCAAGAGAGTGTTGCAGCAGATTGCGGAGATGATGCGCAATGCGGAGTTCGCCAACAAGTTTGTTTTTGTCGAGGACTACGACATCAACGTCGGCCGTTACCTGGTGCAAGGCGTGGATGTGTGGCTGAACAATCCGCGGCGGCCGCTGGAGGCGTCGGGAACCAGCGGACAAAAGGTGGTGCTCAACGGAGGCTTGAATTTGTCGGTGCTCGATGGCTGGTGGGCCGAGGCGTACGACGGTCTGAACGGTTTTGCCATTGGCGGCGGCAGAACCCACTCCAACTTCAATGTGCATGACAACCGCGACGGCGAAGATCTGTATCGCGTGCTGCGCGACGAGCTGATCCCGCTCTACTATCAGCGCGACCGTGACGGGCTGCCGCGCGGCTGGATCAAGCGCATGAAGCGGACGATCCGCACCCTGGGCTGGCGCTTCAACGCGGATCGCATGGTGATGGACTACGTGCTGAAGGGCTACATTCCGGCTGCGGGAGGAACATCCAGCGAGATTCGGCCGCCTTCGTAACTGGGCCTGAGCAGCTTCTTATGAAAGGGCTGCACGAATGTCGGACAACGTAATCATCAGCGTCATGGGATCACGCGGGCTCGGGTCGAAGCCAAGCGCGACATAAAACCTCTTGGCCTCCTCCGAAATTGCATGAACAACCATGCCGCGAATTCCAATGGTATCGGCCGCATGGGCAACGCGCCGCGCCGCATCGCGGAACAGAGCGCGGCCAATGCCTTTTCCCTGCCAATCGCGATCCACGGCCAAGCGCGCCAGCACGGCCACAGGGATGGGGTTCGGCATATTCCGGCGAAACCGGCCGGGAGCGATCTCCACTGCGACCACGCCTGAAGCCAGCGCATAGTAACCGAGCACTCCTTCGCCGTGGCAAACAACATAAGTGCGCGAAGCGCCGCTCGCCTGATTGGCACGAGCGCGGCGCAACAGCCAACCGTCGAGCGAGGTCTCCCCAGAGCGGAAATCTCCGAGGTCGTGACGATCCGCGAGAGGTTCGGGCGCTGAGAATCCGATTACTTCTCCCATGGCGCGGGTGTCTGCAAGGAGCGGCGCAGCCGGGCGTTGGGGCGCGGCGGCGCATCGAGCCGTGCCAGGAATTCGGCGTACGCTTTGGAACTGACATTGAATACTGTGCGGTCCAGAAGCGCATCCTCGGCGGCTTGACGGGCTGCGTTGAGCACAAAATCCGTCCGATTCTTGCCGGTCAGCTCGGCTGCCCGATCGATAAGCCCGCGCAGTTCAGGCTTGATGCGGAGATTCAGGGTGTCTCGGCGGCTCTTTTCCTGTTGAGGCGTGGGCACCTGAATTCCTCCACTGAATGACAGCATAACAGAATGTAATGACCGTGTCATTACGCGGCTGCCTAATCGCCGCTGCGTGGACCACGGCGAATGTGGTATACGTTTCGGCATGACTCGCCGCATGATTTTTGTTGCCGCCGTTCTTGTTGTCGCTCTATTCAGCGCTTCCTCAGCAAACTCGCAAACCGTTGCGCCCGCGCCACCCATGGGCTGGAATAGCTGGGACGCGTACGGGCTGACCATCGATGAAGCCGACTACAGGGCCAATACAAAGGTGCTGGCGGGCGTGGTGGGCTTCGGATGGAAGTATTCGGTGATCGACGAGGGATGGTATATGGAGAATCCCTTCGGCGCCCACCTACAGGACAGAAAGTATCTGTGGGACGCGAATGGGATCCTCATTCCGGTGACGAGCCGGTTCCCTTCGTCGGCGGGCGGAGCGGGATTCAAGCCGCTGGCAGATTGGGTTCATGCGCAGGGGCTGAAGTTCGGCGTTCATATTTTGCGCGGGATTCCGAGGCAGGTTGTCGATCAGAATCTGCCTATCGCGGGATCGAAATTTCACGCGATCGATGCGGCCGATAAGTCCGCCACCTGCCCGTGGGACGAAGGCAACTATGGAGTGAGCGATACGCCGGCGGGGCAGGCTTATTACGATTCCATGCTGAAAAAATATGCGGGCTGGGGCCTGGACTACATCAAGGTCGATTGCATCAGCGATCACCCTTACAGGCCAACCGAGATCAGGCAGATTGCCGAGGCGATCAAGAAGACGGGACGACCGATTGTGCTGAGCCTCTCGCCGGGACCGACGGCTCTGGAACACGGCGCCGAGGTAGCCGAATATGCGCAGATGTGGCGCATCTCCGACGATCACTGGGACGGCTGGACGTTCCCGCACAAGGCCGGCGACGGCGATTTTCCATCCGGAATTCTTCAGGCTTTCGATTTGCTGGCCAAGTGGTCTCCATATGTGAGGGCGGGAAACTATCCCGACGCGGATATGCTTCCCTGGGGATCGCTAACCCCTCATCCGGGGTGGGGTGAGCCGCGCCAGTCGCGTGAAACGCAGGACGAGCAGCGCACTGAATTCACATTGTGGGCAGTGGCGCGGTCGCCGCTGATTCTCGGCGCGAATCTGACCAAGCTGGACGACTTTTCCCGGTCGCTAATAACCAATCAATCGATCCTCTTCATGAATCAGAACGCGACGTACAGTCATCCGCTCAATGCTGCCAGCCTGCCGCCAGGATTCGAACACGCACGAGTGTGGCGGGCTACGATCGACGCTCCAGGAGCGAGGAATTACACGGAGTTCTATGCTTTCTTCAATCTGGACGAGGCGCCGATTACGCTGCGCGCGACCTGGAAGCAGCTCGGCCTGGATGGAGCGAAGCATGTGGCGCACGACCTGTGGACCGACAGCAGCGGCAAGGAGTCAAAGGAGATTACGGTGACGCTGCCGGCGCACGGCAGCGCAGTTTACCAGGTGCAGTGAAGCGCGCAAGTCAATTGTGCGAAACTAGAGTGTTCGGTGCATGAGTCCGACGCGCGACTCTGGCCGGCAGGATCGCTTCTATGCCTCTATTGCGCTCCGCCTTCATCGCACTCTCCCGAAATCGAATTCTGCGGAACTTCAGCGAGCGCTCCATCGTGGGCCGGCGGATGAGTGCGCGGTTCGTGGCGGGGATGGAGATCGGCGACGCTCTGCTCGTGGCCGAGGCTGTGAACCGGCAGGGCATGGCTGTGACTCTGGACTTGCTCGGCGAGAGCGCGGCCTCAGAGATCGAGGCGCGCCAGGCAGCCGATATCTACCACGAATTGCTGGACTCGATTGCCGCGCGCAAGCTGAATGCCAACATCAGCGTCAAGCTGACGCAGATGGGCCTGCAACTGTCGCCGATGCTGGCCGAATCGATCGCCTGGAAACTGGCCGAACATGCCGGTGGGCTGGGCAACTTTGTGCGCATCGACATGGAGGACTCGTCGCTGACGCAAGTGACGCTGGACATTGTGCGCCGCCTTCATGCGCGGCCCGAGGGGCGCGCGGCGATTGGAATAGTGATTCAGGCGTATCTCTACCGGTCGGAGGCTGACATTGAACAACTGCTTGCCGAGGGCGTCCGGGTGCGCCTGTGCAAGGGGGCGTACAAGGAGCCGGCGGACGTTGCCTTTCCGCGAAAGGCGGACGTGGACGAGAATTACATTCGGCTGAGCGAGTTGCTGCTGGAGAGCCCCGTCTATCACGCGCTAGCCACGCACGATGAGGCGATGATTGAGTCTGCAAAGTCGTTTGCCAGGCAACATAGAATCGACGCCAGCCGCTTCGAGTTTCAGATGTTGTATGGCGTGCGCCGCGACCTGCAGCGCAACCTGGTGCGCGAGGGATACAGAGTGCGGGTCTACGTTCCCTTCGGGAAAGACTGGTACCCCTACTTCATGCGGCGCCTGGCCGAGCGGCCGGCAAACGCGATTTTCCTGGCGAAGAATTTCTTCCGGGCTTAAACGATCACAAATTGGTGAACGATGGACTGAGACTTGCCTTTGAAAGCCGCAGCCGCGATGCATAGAAGTTTCTCGGCGCCTTCCACGCTGCGCTGCAAATCTTCAACGTCTCTCGGCTGCGGAAATACCGGAACGAGCTGGGCCAGAGGGATTCTCGAAGCTGGGATCGGATGGATGCAAGTCCCGCGACTTAGACTTTCGCTTCCGCGCGCGACGGGCCTTGAACATAACGAGTTCTCTGCATAAAGGGCATTCCCAGGGATAGTAACCGAATAAGGGATAGATTTCCCGCTGCATAAAGCCTTCCCGCGATAGCCGGCGCATCTCAGAACCGCATGTTACGCAGTACATGTCAACCATCCTTATCAGCTGGCATTAGCTTTCTGGAGCGCGCAACCCAAATCTCAAAGATTTCACGATGTGAATTGACTCGATAAGTCAAGTGTTTCCACGCTAACTCGACCTAACAAGCCCGCCCCCGGCCCATGAAATCCAAAACAACGATTTTACGCAGTCTGCATTGTAACTACCCTATCGGATCGACGCGCATTGCGAAAGAGAATATTCGCCGAAATCCGGCGAATGAAAGTAACTTTCTGGCTTCCTTTTGCGCATGGCGCTTCTTACCGCGCCGCGCCGCTTTTCGCCTTCAATCCGCGGATGAATCCCGTAGCCGGTTAAGCCCTTGCCGAGCCAAGTCCGCGACCGCTTTGGCAAGGGTGGGCGAGGCGTTTAACGATTCTGGCCGTTCCAACCGAATGCCGAGTTTGGCAGCGTAGCCGCGAAAGAGAATATCCACGTCATAGAGGATCTCGACGTGGTCGCAGAGAAAGCCGATAGGTTGGAGGAGAAGATTCCGGACACCTTCCGCAGCCAATCCGTCTAAGACACTCTCGACGGATGGGCCGATCCATGGACCGCCGCTAGCGCCCTGGCTTTGAAACGCGAAGCTCCACTTTGGAATTTCAGGAACGAGCGCGGCGACCAGTTCAGCGGTGTGGCGAGCTTCGTCGGCGTATGGGTCCGGAACGGCACTGGGGCCTTCGCCGGGCCATAGGCGCGGCCGCGCTTCCCGACCCGTTGCAGGGGCTGTCGGCGCTTCGACCGTGCGGGTCGGAACGCTGTGGGCGGTAAACAATACTTGCGGAGGAGCGCCGGCCTCGGCGCTGAGTTTGGCGAAGGCGGGACGGAGACGCTCGGCAAAGGCTTCGGTAAGCAGCGGATGCTGCGCCCAACCCTCGGTAAAGTCGATGCGAAGGCTACCGGCTTCGGCCTGGACGGCGCGGCGGTAGAGGCCCACGCTGGTGCGGGAGTTTTGCGGCGCCATGCAGACGACTGCTGCCTCCTCGACGCCATCGGCACGCATCTGGCGGACTACATCGGGAATGTAGGGACGCCAGTTTCTCATGCCGACATAAACCCGGACAGGCAGGCCGGTGCTTTCAAGTTCGGCCTCAACAAGACGAGCCTGTTCGAGAGTGATTTCAGTGAGCGGGCTGCGGCCAATCAGCGAGTAGCGGTGTTGGATCTCTTCGATCACCTGCTGCGGGAGTGGCCGGCCGCTGACTACGTTGCGCAGATATTCGGGAATCTGCTCGACGGTCTCGGGTGTTCCGTGGGCGAGCAGCAGAACGGCTTGTTTAGCCATTGATGAACACCTCTTGGAGAGAAGTCTCTCGCATCCCACCCAGAGTGACGGCTTGTTTAGCCATTTGCGGACTCCAAGCGAAACTCCTTGACCATGCGGACGACGGCCTGGACGCTTTCGACAGGCGTGGACGGGACAATGCCGTGGCCAAGGTTGAAGATGTGGCCCGGGCGGCCGTTAGCGGCGCGGAGAATCTCTTTCACGCGCAGTTCCAGAACTTCAATGGGCGCAAAGAGAGTAATGGGGTCGAGGTTTCCCTGCACTGCGCGGCCGTGCCCCAGAGCGCGCCAGCCTTCATCGAGCGGCTGACGCCAGTCGAGGCCGATTACATCCGCGCCGGTTTTAGCCATTTCGGTGAGCAAGCCCGCGGTCTCAACGCCGAAATAGATTACCGGGACGCCCATCTTCTGAACCGATTCAATGAGGCGCTTGGATGCGTCGAATGCGTACTCGCGATAATCGGTCAGACCGAGCGAGCCTACCCAACTGTCGAAAATCTGAATGACGTCCGCGCCAGCCTGGACCTGAAGCCTGCAGTATTCTTCGAGCACTTTGACGATCTTGTCGAGCAGCAGTCGCCAGGACAAAGTGTCGCGATACATCATCTGCTTGGTGTGAATGTAATTCTTCGAGCCGCCGCCCTCGATCATGTAGCTGGCCAGAGTGTAGGGCGCGCCGCAAAAGCCGATGATCCCCAGACGGTCGCGAAAGTGCGAGGCAACTTTCTGGATGGCGCGAGCAACATAGGCCAGGTCAGCGGCACGGTCGGTGCGCAGGGCGCGGACGTCTTCCGCAGTGCGGACGGGATGGTGAACTACAGGACCCTCGCCGGCCTGGAATTCGAAGGGCAGGCCCATGGGCTCGAGCGGCAGCAGCAGGTCGGCAAAGATGATGGCTGCATCGACGCCGAGCTTTTCAGCGGCGGTGATGGTGACCTCGGAGGCCAGGTCGGGCTGCTTGCAGATTTCGACCAGCGTGTGATGCTTGCGGACTTCGCGGTACTCCTGCATGTAGCGGCCGGCCTGACGAAGAAACCAGACGGGCGTGCGGTCGACGGGACGGCGGAGACAGGCGCGGACGAAGCGGCCGCCGTCAAGAATCGTGTCGGAGATGGGCTCAACAACGGCGAGGTCTGGCCTGGCTGGTTTAATGTCTGGTTCCATATGGTCGATTTTACCGGGCCAGAGCGGATTCGGGCCGAAAGAGCACCGGCGAGACATTGTCGCTATGAGACCCACCCTCCGCATTGGCGCATTCGCTTCCAGACGCCGTCTTTCTTCGCCATCAACATCTTTGTTCCATTGCCGCATAGTCTCCCACATTGGAAGCTGAACGAGACGACCGCATTATTGTGTCCTTTGTCGAATTGGATCTCGCCGAGCGTCAGGAGCAAGTGCGCAAACCCATTCTCAACAGCCTCATCGACTGGCTTCCCCTTCTGAATTGAGTGCCCAGGATCGTTTTCTGACACCTCTTGACTTCCGACCTTGGGATCGACAAGATGGAACGCGAAGGGACCGAGTTGAATCAGGTCCTCCGGGCGAATGCGATGAACCTGCCCAGCGGGAGCGGCTTCCAGGCTCAAACCCTTCAGGCATGCCTTGTCCAGAGAATCGTCCGACGTGGCAATCGGTTCTGTAAGCAAGCCCAGATTGACCTTGGCCTTCTCGCTCCTGTACCAGCTCACCAGCGCGGTGCGATAGACCGTGAGCTGCTCAGCCGAGAACGGCCGGCTCGCAATATTGGGCGGGGCTTCAGCGGACTGCCCGGCGACAACCGAACGGAGGCAGATAAGCACGAGCACAGTGGCGAATGGCACCGCCGTTCCCCGAATTGCAGAACGTATTAAGGTCAGGTCCATAGCTTCCCCGCCCAATTGAAGTGCTACAGATTTAGACACCGCCAATGGAAAAACGGGATCGGAAGCATTCGGGGAGTAAATAATCGAAAAAGAGCTACAATGCTTACATGAGTGACAAGTTGAGGTGCGCACAGTGACGGCAACCAAATCGATGGTCATCAGCATGCGCTTGCCGATTGAGAGCGGAAAGCGGCTTAGGCGCATAGCCAGACGGCACGGATGGACCCCGAGCGACGCAAGCGCGCGGCTGGTCGAGGAGGGTCTGCGCCGGTCGGAATTCGCATTTATCGACTTTCGAGACTCAACCGCTGGCCGGCAAGCCTGCATCCAGGGAAGCACGCTGGCAGTGTGGGAGGTCATGCTCCTTCTCCGGAGCTATAAGGAAGACACTGTCGCCGTGGCCCGGCATCTTGGATGGCCGCAGGTGATGGTGCAAGCGGCAGCTCATTATGCGGAGGCGTTTCCAGAAGAGATCGATGAGGCGATTAGCGAAAACGATGCGATGAATTTCAAAGCGCTGAAACGCATGTTGCCGCAGGCGGCGGAATTTATTGCCGAGAAAGCGGTAAAGCGTTGAAATGCTCAAGCTGCTTCTCGATGAGCACATCTCGCCGGCGGTAGCAAGGGGCCTGCGCCGCCGCAATCGCCTCATAGTGGTTCATGCCATGGCGGATTGGGAAGATGGAAACTTCTTGGGCCAGGATGATTCCGCCTGCATGAAGGAAGCCGCAGCCCAGGGACTGACCCTTGTTACTTACGACCGCAGGACGATTCCACCATTGCTGAAAGTCTGGGCGGAGACGAAACGGCGGCACGGCGGTGTAATTTTCGTTGACGAAAAGACGATATCTCCGGCAGATATTGGCGGACTCGTTAGAGCGCTTGCGGCGTTGGCTGGCGAGACCGGGGATTGGGACTGGACCGATCGCGTCTATTTTCTGCGGCGATAGCATCGTGGAGTCTTTAATAACGTAGGGCAAAAAAGGGCCCCCGCTTTGGCGGGGGCCAAGTTGCCTTGGTTCTCTCGTCTTGCGAGAGCTTGGTTGGCGGCGAACGGCGGGGCGGCCGTTGGCGCGGAAAAGCCTCGGGGGAGGGCGGCTAACCTTTTATGTTATGGCCGCTCCGCGCCATCCGAGGAGGCAACACCCTGAGGGGGTGCCGCTTCCTGGGCCGCCAAACTGTTTTCCATCAACCGGATGTGTACGCTGCTGGTTCTGATGCGAGCTGGGCGGGCGTCCTCGTCGCCGGTGGCGGCGATTTGGGCGTTGCCGAGGGCAACAGCGTGCATGCGGTAGACGGGAATCTGATGTTCTGTGACGAGGTAGCGCTTGACCGCCTCAGCCAGACGCTCGGAGTTCTGGATGCCGACGCTGCCGGCTGCGGGGGAGTGCGCTTCAACCTCGAGGATGTAGCCCTGATGGCCGGAGACCGTGGCGGCCAGATCGTCAAGTTGCTTTTTGGCCGCGACAGACAGGGTGGGCAATCCGCTGCGAAAGGCTAAATCCGCTTCAGTGACCTGGTGATACTGGTCAAGGCCGTTGACGGTTGAGTTCAACTGATCGACGTGATTGCTAGCGCCGCTGGCGGTGTTTCCAGCCATCAGTGCCTGCCGCCCGGCAGCGGTTGCGGCCTGGTTGGCTGCGTCGGCGGCGGACTGAGCGCGGCGAATGCCGGCCTGCGCCCTGCCATCGACATCCTTGATATCGTTGGCGTTCTTGGCATTCACTTCGTCAAGCTCGCCGAGACGGTCATTGATGGCATCAGTCTGCTTCTTGACCCACTTCTTGCGGGCAAAGGGGTTCACGCGCCCCCAGAAGCCCTCCTTCGCGGGCGTATTCTGTGTGGCAGTCACGGAGAGGGACTGCAGTTGAGCCGCGGAAGGAGGTGCGTTCTGGGGGGTTCCGCTTTGCAACGCCTGCGAGGAAGAACTGTCGCCAGGGCCTTGGCCCGTCTGGGCTGTCTGGGCGTAAGCGGGAATTGCGACTGCGGAAGCTAGCAAAAGGATGGCTAACTGGCAGGGGATCAAGCTCCGACTTGAAGATTGGCTTCTCATTCTATGTGCGGCCCTCGCCGATTCGTAGTTCGCAGAAGGTTTGCGGCTCGATCTGCGGCTTGAGCGGTGGTGGCTGCTCACCTATGCAGATTGCAATGCCCATTCCAAACAGGATTGCCGTAGCCGGAAATTGCGATTTGACTGATATGGCTTGACTTACAGACGGAATACTGCGCGGGATGGGAATTGAGGTTGGCCGTACCGGGTGCCTAGGAAGTGTAATTTTTTCAGGGTCGAGTATTTTGTACCAAGTAAAGAGGGTTATCTTGCGTCGACGCGGATGACGCGGACCGTGGGATAGGCCCCGTCCCAGTCTGGGGAAACCGCGTCGAAAATGAGGCGGAAGTCGTGGGAGTCGCCGGGCTTGAGCGGCGCGGCAGAGACCGGTTCCAGATCGACGTAGGGCTCGCGAATGCGGACGAGCTTGAGCGGCTGGGTCTCATTCTGCGCCACCTCGTGGGTAAAGGTGCGGAAGAGGACCTGCACGGTGACGCCGGTGACGGTGCTGCCGCCGATGTTTGAGATTTGGCCGTCGAGGTATGTGACCTTGCCTCCGGCGAAGTTGGCCGCCTGGCTCATGGCAAGGTTAGTGATGGGAAGGTTGGCGGCGTAGGGGTCTGGAGCGGCGGAGATGGGCGTGACACCGTTTGTGGATTTGCCGTGTTCGAGAACGAGGATCGCGACAGCCGCGCCGATCAGCACGAGCGCTGCCGCCAGCGCCAGCGGTAGCCAGTTGCGCTCGCGAAGATCGCCGGGAGGGACAAGATCGAGATTGGAACTCGAGCTCACGAGCGAATTTTACACCCGTTACCAAAGGAATGCCGGCGCATCTCGCGTTCTAGATATTTGATTAGAAGTTTTTCTCGCGTTTGCCGACCATTTAGATGAAGAGCAGTTCCATCTTTGGCGTGCCTCCAACTTTGTATGCAACTTTGGCGGGCGCTCGGGGTCTAACGATTCAAATGTGAGGAACGGCGACGATTCATTCTCCGTAATGAAAGGCAGGTTGACGATGCATTCCCTCCCCCAATCCGCATCCAATTCTCTGCCCTCCTTGCAGGGGAAATCAAGCCGTTCCCGCAGGGCCGAGGACCTGGCCTACCAGAGCCTGACGGTGGCCGCGATGCTGTTGCTGCTGGGTAGCCTTTGGGTGTTTTGAAGAGCAGCTCTTAGCCTTTAGCTTCTAGCTCATTTTTTGCGCCGGTAGATTCGCGCTGCGCCTGAACTGTATCGAAACGAGACACTCGCCTGAGCTTGGAGTTCAGCCGAAGCGCGCGCGCTTGACGGTCTGGCGGAAATCTTCTCCGGTCATTTCAACGCGGACGCACATCTCCGCCAAACGGGACCTCATGCGGTCGCCGATGCGGTCGCCAAGCGTCTCCTCCCGAGCAGCTCGCTGTTCCTTGCTTAGTTGGAGCCCTGCTCCGGACGGTAAATCGAGCCAGTTGGTGGTGATGATGGTGGTCTGCTTGTCGTTGTAGCGAGTGTTCAGGATTAGGGCGATCGTATCAGCTACCCAATCGCTGGACCTTTGAGCGCCCAAGTCGTCAAGCACCAGTACTTCGGCGGCGAAGACTGGCTTCAGTAGTTCGAGTTCTGTGTTTTGGACCTGCGGGTTATAGCTGTCCTGGATTTTCTTGAGCAACTCGCGGTAATCGCAGAACAGGCCTTTCACGCCGCGCTCCTGCACCAAGCGGGAAAGCACGCCAACAGCGAGGTGGGTTTTGCCGAGGCCAGCTGTGCCGACAAAAAGAAGACCATTGCCTGCGGTGTCAACCGGATATGCCTCGGCGAACTTGCGTGCAGTCATTAAGGCCTTAGCGAGGGAAGGATTGGCTCCCTTAAAGGCGGTCTCGTATGTGTCCAACGAGCAATGGCGGTAGCGCTCGGGGATATGCGCGGCTGCAAGGCGGCGCTCCTCGCGCACCATTTCCTGGCACTCGCAGGGGCGGGAAACCCATTGGCCGCCTTCGTTGACGACACGCACCAGCCCGATTCCATTGCAAACTATGCAGACGCTCATGTGCATTCAAGCGTAGCGCAAACGGCTCCAAGATGCGGCGGTGCAACGCGTGGCCCCGCATGTGGAAAACCACCTGCGGTGGGGCAGACTCCTTCGGCTCGTCGTGCGGAATGCATGGAGGCCGTAATATGTTTGCAGACGGAACCTTGAGGAAATCGGCTAGTGGGTCTGTTTGGGTGAACCTTCCCTCAGGGGCTGAAGCCCATGTTTATTCTGCTTGGTCGATGTACGGGCTGAAGCCCGTACCCTTCATACCGCACCACTACCGGAAATGGAGAAATGTCGTGAATCGAGTCCTTCTTGGCAATGCTTTGATGGTTGCCGCGGCGATGGCCGGGCTGATGGTCCCGTCGGGTTTGGCGGGACAGGAGCCTGGAAGCGTTCCGGAGACAAAGGCGCCGGCTCCCACACAGGTCGCGCCCGCAGCCGCAGGCGCGCTCTCGCCAAGCGGGCATCCGCTAAACGATTACTGGACTGCCCACGACAGGCAGTTGTTGAACGACTTTGGCTGGCTGGCAAAGTTCAAGGAGGCTGATTTGGCGCTTGGTCCCCCCGCGGCAGGAGAAAAACGCGTTGTATTCATGGGCGACTCGATCACGGAAGGGTGGAAGATTGCGGAGTCGTTTCCCGGCAAACCGTATATCAATCGCGGCATCAGCGGACAGACCACGCCGCAGATGCTGGTACGTTTTCGCCAGGACGTGATCGAGTTGATGCCGAGCGCGGTGGTGATTCTGGCGGGGATCAACGACATTGCCGGAAACACCGGGCCGGAGACGCTGGAGCAGATTGAAGACAATCTGGCCTCGATGGCGGAGCTCGCCGCGGCTAACCATATTCGAGTGGTGCTGTGCTCGGTGACGCCGGCATTCGATTTCACGTGGAGCCCTGGAAAGGCGCCGGCACCTAAGGTTGTGGCGCTCAATGCGTGGATAAAGGCTTACGCGGCGGAAAAGGGTTATGTCTATGTGGACTACTACTCGGCAATGAAGGACGATCGCGGAGGGTTGCCGGCTGCATTGAGCAGGGATGGTGTGCATCCGTTGCCTGCCGGGTATGCGATCATGACGCCGCTGGTGGAGGCGGGTATTGAGAAAGCGCTGAAGTAGTAAGGACAGTGATCAGTGGTCAGGAGGGGTAGTGTACCAGGGCGACTGAGTGCTTCCGGCGCTCAATTGCTAAACCGTCCAAATCCTAATACACTAGAATGATTGCAGGAAAGGTCTGTCTATAGCGATGCCAAAGGAAAAGATTCATCCCAATTACGCCGCGGTGCGGGTGATGTGCGCCTGCGGAAACAACTTTGAGACCCGGTCGACCCACAAGGGCGACATTCACGTGGAAATCTGCTCGAATTGCCATCCGTTCTTTACCGGCAAGCAGCGCCTGGTGGATACAGCAGGACGCGTTGAGCGGTTCCGCCGCAAGTATGCCAAGGCCGGCGAGGTGGCGGCACCCAAGTAAGCGGTGCCGAATCAGTCGGCTAGCACGATAGGGCCTCCGCTGCGGCGGGGGCCTTTTCATATGTGATGATGGGTTTGCATGGTCAAGGTGCGTTTCACAGTTTATTATCGCCGGGCTACGCAGCTAGCCGACGCCATGATGCTCTGTCAGGACGACCTGTCAATGTATGCTTCTGGCGCGGCATTGCTGGCAGTGCATAGCGCCATCTCGTATAGCGATGCCTTATTGATAGGACTTAGCGGCGCTCGCCCACGCGGTGACAGCCATCGGGAGGCCATCAGTGCTCTGAAGCGGGCGTGCTCTGGGGCGAGAATCGATCGTCAGGGGATCACGCATCTCGATCGGCTCCTAAGCGCAAAAACAGACATCTCGTACGGCGAGAAGCAGGTCGATAATGAAAGGATCGTGGCGCTCTGCATAGCTGCCGAGCGATTTCAAGTCTGGGCGGAGCGGATTCTGCAAAAACGGGAAGGAAGGTTATCGTCATGACCGTAAAGGAAGAGACCCGGGAGTTGACGTTACGCCAGAGGCATGGGCGCGCGATCAATGCGGTCGCGGAACTACTGCGGCGGAGACTGTCCGTACCCAATATCTACTTGGAGCCGCCATCTTCTCTGGTCTCTGCGGACATACTGGCAGTGGATCGCGGCGGCGCGGGCGACCTGCACGGCGTCGAGATCAAGCTGGAACGAGACCTCGTCCCATTCGGAGGACAGCGGAAGAAGCCATCAAGCCGCGAAGAGATTAACGATCAGGCCAAGGAGGCGTACGAGACCTTCAATGCGAAGTATCTCCAGAACCTGCGAGCAATTCATCGCCAGGTGATGTCAATGCCCGTTCACTATCGATACCTCGCACTTCCGGCCGACAGTTTTCACCGGGCTTTTAGTGATCTCGCCCATTTTGGTTTGTTTCCTGAGAATGGGGTCGGACGCCTTGGTTTTATTTTGATCACTGATAGGCAGGAGGAACCTCCAGCGGCCGATTTGGCTGTCGTCCCGGAACGTTTTCGCGTGGACCCGGCAAAGCTCAAGGCCATCGAAACCAAGCTGCTCTCGAAGAGCCGTCCGGGTCCGGATATCTATGTAAGAATTTAGGGATTTATAAGAGACCGGAATTCAGGGAATGATCCCCAGGGGCTTCTATGGCGGGCAAAGGTTTCACTGTGAAGAAGGACTGGGATAACCCCAGAGAGCACCGGATGCCGGCGGGAACGCGGGTGCCGGCGGGGGTGTGTCTGGGGACGGTTCTGGTTACACCGGCGACCGTGTTGGCTCCCATGGCCGGGGTTACAGATACGGTCTTTCGGCGGTTTATTCGTCATGCGAGCTTGTTCACCACTCCCTCGTTGACACCCGAGGAAAATCCCTCAGGGGCTAAAGCCCCCTCTCAGCTGGCTGGGCCGACGTACGGGCTGAAGCCCGCACCCTTCACGCTGGCCCCTGCACCCTTCACGCCGAAGCCCGTACCCTTCAACGAATTTCGGGTGAAGGAGACTGCGACGCAAGCTCGGATCGAGGAGGCCGTTACGAATTCGCAGTCGGGGTGCGGGCTGCTGATGACGGAGTTCACTTCGGCGGATGGGCTGGCGCGAATGAGGGAGACGAAGAGACGGCGGTATCTGACCTTCTACGACGACGAACATCCGATCGGGGCGCAACTGTTCGGGTCGAATGCGGAGACGCTTGCCGAGGCGGCGCGGATTGTGGAGCAGACGGGCTTCGATCTGATCGACCTGAATCTTGGCTGCCCGGCCAAGCGGGTGGTGGGCTGCAATGGAGGGTCGGGGCTGCTGAGGGACTTGCCCAAGATCGGCGAGATTTTTCGAGCCGTGCGCAAGGCGGTGACGATTCCCTTCACCGTGAAATTCCGCATGGGCTGGAACGAAAAACAAATCGTCTGCGTCGAGCTGGCGCGAATGGCTGAAGCCGAGGGGCTCAACGCAGTGGCGCTGCATGCGCGGACACGCGAGCAGGGTTACAGCGGACAGGCGCAGTGGCAGTGGATTGCCGCGGTGAAGCAGGCGGTGGGGATTCCGGTAATTGGCAACGGAGACATCACCACTCCTGAAGCCGCAGTGGCCATGGTGGCCGAGACGGGCTGCGACGCGGTCATGATTGGGCGGGCGGCGCCGGCGAACCCGTGGATCTTTCGACAGATTGCCCAGTACACGGCTACGGGCGCGTACGAAACGGCGACTGTCGAGGATCGTTACCGGATGATTCGCGCATACTTTCAGATGCTCTTGGACGAGACTGAGGCGACAAAGGACTTGCCGAGGGATGCGCGCCTGGGCGAGACGGCGGGCAAGATGAAGCAATTTGCCACTTGGTTCACGCATGGAGTGCCGGGCGGGGCGAAGCTTCGCGCGGCTATTTACCACGCGAAGACCGGGACCGAAGTGCTGGAGCAGGTGGAGCTGTTTTTTGCGGCGCGGGGGTCGGACGATGATTGCGGGTTGCAAGTGGAAGAGGACGCCGGACAAGGTCTTCCGGATGGGGCGCTGGTCTGCGATTAAAGTATTTTCGGCGATTCTACAATGCGAGCTTCATGCTATCCCAACCGCTTCATTCGCACCCGGTTTAATCGCTAGGATAGAGCGAGCGACGCTATTATAGCTATGCGATGGGCAGGCGGATGGTGGCGCGGGCGCCATCGCCGTCGTCGCGATTTTGCAGGCGGATTTCGCCGCCGTGGGCGCGGGCAATCTGCTGCGCCAATGCCAGTCCGACGCCGCTGCCCGCGGGCTTGGTAGTGTAGAAGGGCACAAACAAATTCTCGGTGTTGGCGATGCCGAGACCGCGGTCTTCAATCGTGACCACCAGGCTGGAGTCGGCCAGAGTCCAGCTTGCGCGCACAGGCTGTGAGCCGTTGGCAAGAGATGCGTCGACGGCGTTAGCGAGTAGGTTGATGAACATCTGCTCCAGCTGATCCGGATCGGCGTAGAGAGTCGTGGCGGGACCGGGTTCGAACCGGACCGGAATCCGCTGTTCGAGCAGTACGACGCGTTCCAGAAGCGGCCCCAGTTGCACTTGCTTAAGTTGAGGCGGTGGAAGCTGGGCGAGCAGCCGGTACGACTGAACAAAACGGTGCAGTGCATCGGCGCGGCTCTCCACCACGCTCAGGCCGCGGCGAAAATCGTGCAGCGTAGTGTCGTCTCCTTCCATGTTGTCCACCCGCGCTAGCAGGCTTCCGGCGATGGACTTGATGGGTGCGAGCGAGTTCGAAAGCTCGTGGCCCAGCACGCGAATCAAACGCTTCCAGGCAATCTGTTCCTCTTCCTGGAGAGGCAGGCTCACGTCCGCGAGCAAGAGCAGCGTGTGAGGCACGCCATCCTGGCGGAAGACCGCCTTGCGCAGCAGCCAGCGCGTTGGCTTCGAACCGAAGGTGTGAATGGACTGGTCGGGCGCTGCAAGCAGGCCGTCGAGACCGAGTTCGCGGGCAGAATGCCCGAAGCTTCGAGCATGAGTTTGGCCAAGCAGCTTGA
>CAZSVJ010000011.1:0-27774 GCA_964610185.1 uncultured Occallatibacter sp.
GCCGATCTTTTTCGCCATGAACGACGAGCACCGGAACAGAACAGGCGCCGAGCGCTTCCTCGACGTCCCAAATAGGCGGAACTGCGAGCGCGAAAAACCTGGGAATCCCGACACTGACCGCAGCATTCCTCAACGATGTGAATGCCGCGCAAAGCAACAACCGATGAACCGGCACCAGCGAAACAATCGCCGTAGCGATGCCGCTGCCCAGCGAGAAGCCGAGAATTGAGACCGGCAATGGACCGGTCAGCCGTTGCAGAAACTTGAACGCGGCAACCGCATCCCGCTCGGATCGTTTTGCATTGAAGAGTCCGGAACTGCGTCCGAAGCCGGAGTAATCGAAGACCAGCGAAGCAACGCCGTTGGCAGCGAGAAGCCGCTGCACACCGAGCCAGTGCTCGACAGTTTCTCCAATCCCGTGGCAAATAAGCACGCTGGCCCTTGCTGCGTTCGCGTTAGGCGTCACAAACACAGCGTCAAGATTGTTTTTGCCACTGTGAATCACAAACCGCGCGGCAACCGATTGCAAAGTTTCCATGCGCCCATTGCGCCCAACCTTGCCCAGGAGCCTGTCGCGCAACTCAAGAATGCGTGTCGTCGAAGTGACCCCAATGGTCAACATGAGTTGTCGCAAATCAATCACAGATACTTTCCATCTTAGACCCCGATGAGAATTGCGTTTGGAATCGATTGCGGTCACGAGTCGAGATCGGAAGATGCACAATGGAGAGCGAATTTCGGTCGTGGCTCACGCTATTTACGAAGCGCATTGCGCGTAGCACTCAGCGTGAACTCGAGCGATTCTCGCGGAACACTCTCTACAAAAGGCCGAATAATCCAGGCCAGCCCGTTTGGAATGGAGCGCGTGAGCGAGACCGACTCGACCTGCATGTAAAGTCCGCCGTCCCGTTCCTCGTAGCTCCAATAAGTATTCAATCGCCAAAGAAAGCCGTGCTCTTCCTTGGGACTCATGGCCCGCTCCGAGATGGTTCCGGGCGAGTCGATCTCTTGAATCTGGGTACTCCGCGAGTTACTGTATCCGTGGCGCGCATCGAGCCTCCCATAAGTGATGTCGTAAGTCGTATCCATCACCACTGTGATGACGTGCTTCTGGCGTACCCGCATGAGCACATGAAAAAAATCGCCGTGTTGCGCGATGATCTTCGCCTGAAGCACCTGCGGCGAAAAGTGTTGCGGGTAGGCTTCGTAATCTTTCATCAGCCGCTCAAACTCGGCAGCGGTGACGCCGGGCGCAAACGCTGTTCCGCGCCAGTCGTGGAGCATGGCTCCAGGCAAATTCCCGCCGGTCGAAGGCGTGAGCCGCTCGACAATCAACTCGCCCTTGCGCAGGCGGATCTCGCGCTCAGCGGTTTCCGGCGCAGAAGCGGCCGAAGCGATGAATCCAATTTGCGAGCGATGCTGCTGCGCAAGGCGCGACTCAACCGTGTCGACATACGAATTGAAGGATGAAACCGCTGCGGCCGGAGCTTCCGCCAATGCCCAGCTCGGCACGGTCACCAAAGCCAATAAAAAAAGCCGACGGCCGATACCGGAAAGCATTCGCGAGTCCATAGATCGAAATTACATCATGAACAGAGCCGTTTAATTGAGGGCCGGCCAGACTTTAACGCAACGTCACATCCCAGATCTTCGACAGGCGCGACTTACCCGCCGGCCCCTCGACGTACAGCACCACCACAAATTGCCCGGCCTTTGTATATGCATGAATCGGATGCTGCTCGTTAGAAGTCGTCCCGTCTCCAAACTCCCATCGCCAACTCGTCACCGTGCCCACGGATTCGTCTTGAAACGCCACTAGCCGCCGCTTCATATCCAAAACTTTGAAGCTCCACCTGGCATCAATGGCCTTCTGGAACTGCGGTTCCAGCGGCATCAGTTTAAACTCGCGAAGCAAAGACGCATTCCCGTACATCGTGTGTTCCAGGCCCAGGTTCCAGAAGCCGTTGTTCTTGGGCTGCCCGTCGTAGTCGATCACCGCCCACGACAGCCCGATAATCTTGTTCTCGTACAACTCCGATTCGACCGCTCGCCGCGGCCCTTCGCACCCCGCGTAGTCAAACGGAGTGATATAAAACTCCAGCACATACTTTCCGCTTTCGCCATGCTTGAAGTTGTACTTCTGCGCGTGGTTCGCCCACGGCAGCTCTTTGATCCACGGCTGGCAGCCCCAGGCCAGGGCCCAGTCCTTGCCCTCGGCGGGCGTCATGATGTGGTAGTTCTGCGCTTGCACGCCATGCATGGAAAAGTGCGCGTCCCATGTATCCTGATCCGCATTGTTCCTGAATTGAGGAATCAGCGGGCCGCCCGACCTGTCCCCATCCACCACGATCTCGAAGGTATCGTTATGCAAGCCGGGGTCGGCGAAGTCCCAGAAATTGTCGTAGGCCTCATAGAGAAAATACAGCCGGTTCAGCCCCTTCACCCACCCTACTTTCACATGCACATCCAGATCCTTTGGGTCCGGCTTATCGTGCTTGTGCTCGTCGTCGGTCATGTGGTCCATGCCGATGGTATAGCTGTCGGGGACGATGGCCCAGTCGCGGTCATCCCCATCGATACGGGGAATCTGGTCAGGCGGAAACTGGAAGACCTTGAGGACTGGCGCGAAGGGCGGAGCCGTTCCCTTGCGCTCCGTGCGCAAAACCGGGTCAGGCTGCACAGGAGCCGCCGGAGCCGCGGGGCTCGCCTGCTGCGCCTGTAAAGCCGCGCTCGCCAACAACACTACCGTGAGCACCATCGCAAATCTCAACATAGTCATTCGTCTATTTCTCCTTCGCTCCACCTGGCCGAGCGTAAGTTAACTCTCAATCATCAACCGTCGCTTGTTGAAAGAAATTCAAGAAAGGAAATCCGCCGGATTACTCTAGCACCGGCGGGTTGTTTGCGGCCACGGAATTCCACGAGTAGCGAGTTGTATAGGATAGAACCATCGCCTGCTAGCCACCGAGGGGACGGCTACTTTCATCGCCTCGCCGCAGGCATAGGCTCGCAGCTCACCAAGCATGGATGAAGACGCCACACTGCCGCTCCCTGCAGCTCAGGTCAACCGGCCTGAACCGCCGCCGCAAGCATCCGCTTGGGGAGACTTTACGCTGCATACGCGAGTAGGGTTCGGCGGTTTCGGCGAAGTGTATCGGGCCTGGGATCCGCACCTTCAACGCGAGGTGGCACTCAAGCTGCTGTTGCCCGGCGCGGCATCGGGTGAAGCCGAGTATCAATCACTCCTGGCCGAGGCCCGGGCGCTGGCTTCTGTCCGCCACCCCAACGTTGTTCCGGTGTACGGAATCGACAGGCACGACGGGCGAGTTGGATTCTGGACAGACTTTGTGCGCGGAAAAACGCTGGCGGAACTCCTCCGCGTGCAAGGCAGGTTCGGCTTCCACGAGTCCGCGCTGATCGGGCTCGATGTTACACGCGCGCTGAGCGCCGTGCATCGCGCGGGCATTCTTCATCGCGACATCAAAGCCGAGAACGTCATGCGCGAGGAAGGTGGGCGCATTCTGCTTATGGACTTCGGCTTGAGCGCGCTACAGCACGGCCAGGCCAACATTGCGGGAACTCCAAACTACATGGCTCCCGAAATCTTCAGGGGCAGCCAAGGCACGGTAGCCACAGATATCTACGCCATGGGAGTGCTGCTTTACTTTCTGGTGACGGGTGAGTATCCGGTCTGGTTGAGAGGTCTCTCGGCCAGCGAGGCGTTGGAGCGGCTGGCCAGACGAAGGCCGCTCATGGACCTGCGCCCCGATGTGCCGGAATCCCTGCTGCGAACGGTGAGTACCGCAATGAACCTGGACCCGGCAAAGCGGTATGCAAGCGCGGGCGAGCTGGCCACCGCTCTGGCCGAGTCGCTCGGTGTTTCCCCGCCGGCGGAAACGATATCGATCTCGATTCCTCAGGATTTAGGGGCGCGCAAGCGCGTCAGAAACCTCGCCATAGTCGCGGTGGCCGCGGCGCTCGTGGCTGGCTTCTTCGCGTGGCCGGGTAGGGTGCTGCGCGTCTCCCATTTGTTCGGCAAACCGGCGCCGACATCCGGAGCCAATACATATGACCAGTACCAAAAAGCACAGGACCTTCTGCTGCACTCCTACAAGAACTCGAACATCGCCGATGCTGTGAAAGGATTTCAAGCCGTGTTGCAGGCCGACCCCACCTTTGCGCTGGCGGAAGCACGCCTGGGAACTGCTTACTTTCTTCAGTATCGCAACAGCCACGATTTCAAGCTGCTGGACATGGCCAAAGATGCGACCGACCGGGCTATCGACCTCGATCCCAACCTGGCCCCGCCTTATATCACTCTCTCTCGGATGGCGGCTATGCAGGCGCAGACTCCTCTGGCCATGCAACTGGCCCACAAGGCGCTTGATCTCGACCCACGCAGTCCCGAAGCCTACGGCGCTCTGGCCGACGTCTACGAAGCCGAAGGCAAGTCCAGCGACGCGGTGGCATCGCTGCAAAAGGCGATCGATCTGGCCCCGGACGACTGGCGCTGGCCGGTTCGTCTCGGCAACGATGAGTTTCGCTCTGGGAATCCCAAAGACGCCATCGTCCAGTTTCAGCGCGGGGTCGACCTCGCGCCGGACAACGCCGTAGCCTACTTCGATCTAGGTATCGTGAACATGCGCTCTGGCCGCTTGGAGGAGGCGCGAAAAGACCTGGAGACTTCTGTGAAGATCGAGCCCGACGCCGACACCTATTCCGCCCTCGGTACAGTGCTGCTGCTCGACGGAAAGTATGACGACGCTGCCGCCATGAACTTGAAATCCATTCAGCTCAACCCCAACGACTATGTAGCCTGGAGCGGGCTGGGCGATGCATACCAGTGGAGCGGGAACCGCCACGCTGAAGCGGTCAAGGCCTTCCGCAAGGCGATTGAATTGGAAGAGGCTGCGCGCGCGAAAAATAGCCAGGACCCTCAACTGCTCGCGTTGCTGGCCAATCACTACGCGTCTACCGGCAACACAGCTCAGAGCCTGATCCTTATCCGCCAGGCGCTGGCCATCGCGCCCCTGGATCCCGAAGTGCGATATCAGGTCGGCGATGCATATGAGGCCCTTGGCCGCCGCGCCGACGCGATTCCCCTCATCGCCAAGGCCCTCGCAGAGGGTTATGCCGATTACGAGTTTCAGCGGAATCCTGGGCTCGCCTCTCTTCGCGCCGACCCGGCCTTCAAGGCAGCCTTGAGCAAGGAGAGCGAAAAAAAGAAGTAGACGGATGGAAGAGAACTACGCTAACGTCTCACCAATGGCAGACACCGCAATCACGCTTATCGATAAGGGAGGCGTTTACGTCCCCAGCGTCTCTTCTGTGCCCGTAGTCAAGGGCGATACAGTCACCTTCTCAACCAGCGACGGAACACACGTTGTTCTCTTCTTCTCGCCCGATGCCTCCTTGGTGTTGTCCCCCGATCCGGGCAAGGCCTTTTCGCTCGCCGCAGGCAAAAAGGCAACCTTTACATTCACGGGCTCTCAATCAGGCGCGCACAGCGCTTTTTTTGGTTCGCACCCAGGCGCTGCGCCTGCCAGCTTCCCCAGCGCCGTCTCTGAGTTTCTTACCCTGGAAACCGGAGCAATGCGCGCCTCAGTTGTCATCGATGCTTCAACCGGTAACACCACGAAGCCGGGCAGCTAAGGGCTGCGCTTCTGCCAGTTCAGTTAATTTATTGGCAAGCTCCCGGCTAGCACTCAACGGCCCACCCTGACCATGAAAGCGCGGCTGCCATGTACCATTTGGGCATGGCGCTGGTCGAGTGCAATTCGGTCTGGAAGAGCTATCCCCGATGGACAGGACTGCGAACCGAGTTGCAGCACGTCGTTCAGGACGTATCGCTGGCCATCGAACCTGGCGAAACGCTGGGGCTGGTGGGCGAATCGGGCTCCGGTAAAACCACGCTGGCGCGAATGATTCTTGGCTTGGTTGAGCCCAGCCGGGGCAATGTGCTGGTCGATGGCATAGACCCTGCCCGCGCTTCAGCATCCGCGTTGCGCCGCATGCGCCGCCAGATGCAGCCCGTCTTTCAGGACCCCTATGCCGCTCTCAATCCGCGCATGAATGTGCTTCAGATCGTCACCGAGCCGTTTGTGATCCATCGGCGCGAAACGGGAATCAAGACGGACCGCGCATCGATGCGCGCCAAAGCCATCGAACTTCTAAATGAGGTCGGCCTCGACCAGTCGGCGCTTGCGCGCCATCCGCACGAGTTCAGCGGCGGACAGCGGCAACGCGTCAACATCGCCCGCGCGCTGGCGTTGCGGCCAAAACTGCTGATCCTGGATGAGCCGGTCTCAGCGCTAGATGTGAGTGTGGGCGCGCAAATCGTGAACCTGCTGCGACAGTTGCAGCGCGAACACGGCCTGACCTACCTGTTTATCTCGCACTCCATGCCGCTAGTGCGCTATCTGAGCACGCGCATTGCCGTCATGGAGCGGGGGCGCATGGTGGAGACAGGCGAAGCCGTGGAATTATGCGCCAACCCGCGCGAGACTTACACACGCCAACTGCTCGCAGCCACGCCGGAACTGCCCGCCGGCGCGGCCTGACCCATGTGAAAAAACGCCGACCCTACTTGGACTGCGGCTGAGTGGGGGCAGTGGCGTTCGGCGCAGTTGCAGGAGTTGCGGACTGCGCCGGAGTTGCTTGCGGAGCAGGAGCGGCAGCCGCTGGAGGTGCGGTGGGGCTAGGCGCTGCACCGGGCGCTGGCGGCGTGGCTCCAGGCGTTGGCGTACCGGGTTGCGCTGGAGACGGCGGCGCTCCAGGAGTTACCGGCTTCATCGGCGGCTTTCCGCCGGGCGTCACTACCTGGGTGCGATTGGGTGGCCCCGGAATATCGGTTATGTCGACCAGTTCGACGTCAAAAATCAGATCGGCTGCGGGCGGAATCACCGGATGGGCTGCATCCGGCCCTGGACGGCCTTTTGCCCCATAAGCCAATTGCCAGGGGATGAACAAGCGGCGCTTGCCGCCAATCTTCATTCCTCCAAAGCCCTGGTCAAAGCCAGCAATCAGGCGGCCATAGCCTTGAGGAAAAGACATGGGCTGCGGATCTCCCAGCTTGGGCTTGCCGTCGTCGCCCAGCACCGGTTTGCCGTCCTTGTCCTTGATCGGTGGTCCGGGATGGTCGTACGACGAGTCGAACTTCTTCCCGTCCGCGGCCAGCCAGCCGGTGTACATGATCTTGTACATCTTGTTGGGCTCGGCATCGGCCCCAGTGCCGATCTTGATGTCCTCCCAGCGCTCGGAGAATGCAGTCTTCACGATGCCCTTGACAGGAGGAATTCCGGGAGGCAGCTTGACGGCTGTCGAAGACGCCGAGGGGTGGGTCGCAGCGGGATGGGTCGCAGCGGGATGGGATGCGGTGGCCGCGGGCGCAGCCGGCTTGGCTGGGGTTTGGGCACTTGCGGCAGCCGTGCTTGCCGCAATAAAGAGGATCAGAAAAGCTTTTTTCATTGCGTGTTTCAGCTCCATAAGTTCTTGAGGGCAGTTTATCAGGTACTCCCGCCAGTCGAACATAACGCCGCCAGCAGCGCCGTTCTCGGCGCCAGGTGCTCAATCAGCACCGATTCGTGGCGGGCATGCGCGCCTTCGCCCACCGCGCCCATCCCGTCCAGCGTGGGAATGCCGAGCGCCGATGTGAAGTTGCCGTCGGAGGCGCCGCCGGTTGCGGCTTCGTCCAACCGGAAGCCAAGCTCAGCGGCGAGATTTCGTGCCCGTCTGTAGAGACGCACCGTTCCGCGCGTACGCTCCATCGGCGGGCGGTCGATTCCCCCGGTCACGGCGATTGTGCAACGCTTGTCCACAGGCTTAAGCGCGGAAAACTTGCGCTCAATGCGTGCGGCGTCCGCCTTGCGGGCAATCCGGCCATCCACCTCCACCCAGGCGTGCGCGGGAATCACATTCGTCCTGGTTCCGCCGCCGGCCAGCCCGACATTCACCGTCAGGCCGCGCTTGAGGTCTGTCCAGCCGCTGACCGTCTCCACCACGCGAACCATCTCTTTGATGGCGCTCGCCCCTTTTTCGAAGTCCACCCCGGCGTGCGCGGCCACTCCGGTCACATCGATTCGCCAATTCCCAATGCCCTTGCGCGCGGTTTTGTAGGCAAGCCCCTGCGCCGGCTCCAGCACGTAGACTGCGGCGCACTCGGCCGCCAGCCGCTCGGTAATAGGCCGCGAAGCCGTGCTGCCAACCTCTTCATCGCTGTTCAGCAGCAGCACGATTTCATGTTTGAGCAGACGGGCCTCAATGAGCATTTCAATGGCGATGAATGCCATCGCCACGCCCGCCTTCATGTCCAGCGTTCCCGGCCCCCACATCCGTCCATCCGCAATTCGGCAGGGCATGGTCGCGAGCGTCCCCAGCGGCCAAACCGTATCCAGATGGCCCAGCAGAAGCACCGGCCCGGCGGAATCTTTGCCCGCCTCGGATTTGTCGGCTTTGGGTCTTTGGGGCCGTGGCCCGAACCGAACTTCGAGCACATCCCCAAACTCCCGTTGCCGGTGAATCTTGATGCGCCCGCCCAAAGCCTTGCCGTGCGCGGCGGCAAGCGCAACGCAGGCATCTACCGCAGCCTTATCATCTGACGGCGACTCCGCCCGAACCAGTTGCTGCGTAAGGCTAAGCAACGCCGGTTGCTTGCGCCGCGCGCCCGCCAGCAATGCGCGCATGGGTATCGTCGGATCGGGTACAGTCTTCATCCTTGTGCCTTTCAGGGCTTTCAAGATACCCAGCCTTTTGGCCCCTGGGAAGCGCCGTTCGTGCCTCGCACCCGCGGCGACTGTCTGATTCTACGACAGTTAGACCGCTCAAGCACCTCTGAATCCAAGGCCGCCCGTTGGCCTGGATGGTTCATAGTGTGGCTAAAATGCCACAGGACAGATGAGCCAAATCCCGTCTACCCTTGCAGTTACGTCTCACTTTATCTGTAGCTTGGAGAGGGAAGCATTTTGGCCAACGCCGCTCACCTCGAACAGACAATTGTTGCGCCAATCGAATTTACCGGCGTGGGACTCCATTCAGGGGCTCCGGTCACCATGCGCCTGCTGCCTGCGCCCGCCGGCTCGGGAATCGTCTTTCGTCGCACCGATCTGGACAACTTTGAAATCCCAGCTATCGGCAGGAACGTTGCCAAGGTCAGCTATGCCACCAGCCTTATGCGTCAGGGCGTGCTGATCTCGACCACCGAACATCTGCTTTCCGCGCTCATCGGAATGGGCGTTGACAACGTGATCGTCGAGCTGGACAACCTGGAACTGCCGATCCTGGACGGCAGCGCCCTGCCCTACGTCGAGGCATTCGCCACTATAGGCATCCGCACCCAGCGCCGCCGCCGCGAAACCATTCGCATTCTGCACGACATCGAAGTGCGCGAGGGCAACAAATTCATCGGCGTTTATCCCGGCTCCGGTTACAGCATTCAGTACGCCATCGACTTTCCCGCGCCCATCGGTAAACAGCACGCCATCGTTGACCTCGCCACCGAGACCTATGGCACCACTATCGCGCCGGCCCGAACCTTCGGCTATAAGGCCGACGAGAGTCGGCTGCGCGACATGGGCCTGATTCGCGGCGCCGGCCCGGAAAATGCCATCATCCTGGGTGCGAAAGGCCCGGAAAATGGCTCGCTCCGCTTCCCCGACGAGTACGTTCGCCACAAGGTTCTCGACTTGATTGGCGATCTGGCTTTGGCAGGAAGGCGCATCGAGGGCCATGTGGTAGCCGAGCGCGCCGGTCACGCCATGCACACCGCGCTCGTCTCGCGCTTGATCAAAGACCGCTCAGCATGGGAGCTGGCGCACGTGCCCGTTGAAACCGCGCCCGCCGAAGAAGCCAGCCCGGAAACCATGCATGCCTTCCCCATCGACAGCCCGGCTCTGCTTGGCGCGTGAGCTTGCAATCGGAATTCGCTTTACCAAAGCAGCCTTCCTACAAAAACAGAATCCGCATCGGCGAGGCCGCCGCAAAGCTCTTGCCCGCATCGGCCAGCACGCCGGTCTCTGGGTTGCGCGCAAACACACTGATTAGGTTTGAGTCCTGATTGGCCACCAGCATCCAGTGCTCGGTCGGGTCGAGGACAAAGTTTCGCGGAGTCTTTCCGCCGCAATTGCTGCGCGCAATCGGCGTCAGCGCGCCGGTCGTCGCATCGGCTTTGAAGCTATACAGAAAATCGTTGTCGCGATTGGCGAAGTAGACGAATCGACCGTCTTTGGTAATGACCGTGTCGCAGGCGCGTGTCGGACCGTGATATCCAGGCGGCAAAAGCTCGATACGTGTAACCAGCGCAAGGCTCCCATCGGCCTTGCTCCACTCAAGCACATCCACGGTCGAGTTGAGTTCGTTGACGGAGTAAGCTGTGTGGCCGTTGGGATGGAAGTGCAGCGTGCGCGGGCCTGCGCCGGGCTGCGCGCTGTACGACCCGGCCGCCTTCAGCATTGCAGTGTCCACATCCAGGCTGTAGATGTGGATCGAGTCGCCGCCCAGGTCGTTGATGTAAGCGAAGCGGTTGTCGGGCGAGAAGGAAGCAAAGTGCGCGTGCGCGCTTTGCTGACGATCGGCGTTGGGGCCGTGCACTGTGTAGCGCTGCATCCAGATCGCGGGGCTTAGGCTGCCGGCCATGGCAAAAAAACTGGCTGCGCTGCCGCCGCCGTAGTCGGCCGAGACCAGGACGGTCCCAGTGTGGTCGAGGGCCACGTAGCATGTGCCTGGGCCGGCCGAGTTCGGCATATTCATCAGGCTCAGTGTTCCGTTCTCCACGCGGAACCCGGCCACGGCGCCGGTCTTCCTGCCATTGTACGAGTCAACCTCGGACGCGGCGTAGAGATACTTGCCATCGGTGGAGGAAGTAATCCAGGAGACACTTGGGACGCTGGACGCGACCCCAGCCGGCGTCAGCTCGGCTTTCACCGGATCCCAGTCATACGCCAGGATTCCATCCGGCGTTCCCGACGCGATGAAGACCCGTTGTTTGGGAGATGCGGCAAGACTCGTAGATGCGGCGGCAACAACTGTGGCGGCGGAGGCGGTCATCAAAAATTCCCGGCGAGATAGTGTTTTCATGGCAGAAGGAATTGTCGCCGATTGAGCGCCAACCACGCCAGTCATAATCGCAGCTGCGAAAGCGGGAGGGCGCTCAACCTTTGACGCCATTCTGAACGAAGCCGACGGGGTGGGAGGGAAACGCCGCGCCTCACCGTCCTAGGCTGAAGATCACATTGACTGTGGTCTCTACCTCGACCGGCTGGCCGTCGAGCAGGTAAGGCCGGTAGACCCAGGTTTTCACTGCGTCCATCGCCGCCTGTTGCAGCATGGGCGGACCGCTCACCACGCGCAGATTCTCAATGGTCCCGCCTTTCGAGATCGTCGCTTGCAGGGTCACAGTGCCTTGGATTCGCGCCTCCCTGCATATGGCCGGATAAACCGGGACGGTCTTTCGCAGTAGCAACGCGGCCTCCACGCCAGTTGAGACGGGCACAGGACCTGTGACCGCGGACCGAACGACGGGGCCGCCACCATGGCCTGGAAATATCTTGCTGACGTCGTTAGCGCTGCTGCCTGACGAATCCAAGCTTGTCCCACTGTCGATCGCTGGCGGTTCCTTGTCCTTCGCAATAAAGATGCCAGGCGGAATTCTCGGCGGGGCAAGGAGCTCGCCGCCTACCATTTCCGACGGAGGCCGAGGTGCTTGCGCGGTCTGCGGCGGCGCTTGCGGCTTCGGCGGAGTTGGTGTTGGCGGCGGCGCTGCCATCAGAAAGGCAATCGCCTGGCGCGGCAGCGCCTCGGGATAAATCAGCGGAATGAGAACCAACCCCAGCAGGATCGAGCCATTGAGCGTGAGGGTTGCGATCATCCAGAAACGGCTGCGGGTGCGGATTCTGCCGTTCGATTCGAAGGTGGAGTCTTCAAACATGGCTTGCCTCCCGTGAAACCGATTCAGCCGCTCCGCTGGAAGGCAGGAAGCCTTGTTGAGGCGCAGAGGGCCGGTCCGCTGTCCGCACCCATCGGTGCGGGGAACGGTGCTCAAGGCGGCTTGCTTATCCCCGTCGGAACCACTGTGTTTCTGTAGACACCGCGCATCAAGAAAGTGTTCCCGGATTTGTCAGGGCGCAATTGTCGCGATGCTATCGAGTTAGTCGTCCACCAGCGTTGCTGACCCGCGGGGAATAAGTCCGTGTCCCATCCATCGGACGTTTTCTGTTCGATGGGTGGGAGTCCAGAGAATTCCATGACAATCTCTTGTCTTGCTGATCTCACAATTCTGCTTCTTGTAAAAGAATTCGCATCGCCGGCGAAGCATGAGCGCCTTTTGGATGTAACCTTTCTTCGTTCGGGCCCGTAAGCATAAATAGAAAGGGAAGCGCGAATGCGGAACGAAGCGAGCAGCGTCCTGAGCGAGTTTCAGCAAGGCGACTTGAACGCCTTCGAGACGCTTTTCCGCATGCATCAACGCGCTGTTTATGGCTGGATTCTGCGCATCGTTCGCAACCCGGCAACGGCTGAAGACCTGACCATCGAGACGTTTTGGCGCATCCACCGGGCCCACGCTCGCTTTCAGCCCTCGCATGGATTCGAGGGCTGGGCGCGACGTATCGCCACCCACGCAGCGCTCGATTGGCTGCGCACAGCGCGCGGGGAAAGCGAGTTGCCCGCGGACATTGCAGCTCCGCCCAGCGCCGATCCGGCCATCGGCGCGGAGATTCGCGGCAAAACTGCAATGGCCTTTCAGAGGCTGCCGCCGAAGTTGCGGATTGCGGCGATTCTTTCGGTCGTCGAGGAGCAGCCGGGTAAGGACGTAGCCGAGGCGCTCGGCATCTCGGTCGCCGCCGTAAAACTACGCGTCTTTCGCGCGCTGCGATTGCTGCGCAAGGACCTTCAACAACAGGGGATCACACCATGAATGCACACGATGAGGACCGCCTTAAGCAACTTCTGAAACAGGCTGTGCCGCCGGCCGAACCTGAACCCGAACGCGACTTGTGGCCCGCAATGCTGCGACGGCTCGATGCCAAGTCCGCCGCGCCGGCATTGCTTCTCGTGCCGTGGTTCGATTGGGCGCTGCTGGCCGGACTTGTGGGCCTCGCCGCTCTGTTTCCGGCGTCGATCCCCGTGTTTCTTTACTACCTGTGAACCGGCGGACTTAGTTGCCCGCAGAAAGTGAGATTCCGATGAACACCCATCCATATCTTCGCGCTTACCTGGCGGGAGCTTTTATTCCCACGCTGGTGCTGCCGCTGCTTCTCACCGTGTTTATCGTTGTGCGGATCGTGCTCAAAGTGCCGGTCCCGATCGAACAGGGGCTAATCTTTCCCATGGCCGTGGTGCCATCGCTTTTTGGCCTATGGAACATGCTCTATCTCGCCACGCACTCGCGCACTCAATTGTCACTCGGCATCCATGGGGCGATACTGCCTTTGCTCATGATGCCGGTTGGAGCATTGGTCGCCAGTTGCCTCGGGGTGCTTGTGCTCGGCGCCGATGGTGCGACCTGGTTCCAGGCCTTGCACCTGCCCTATGCGCTCATTGCTCTTGGCCTCTTAGCCGCGCTGGCCGGCTACTACCTTGTGTGGAAATACATCGTGGGCTTCATCAACAGAGTGCTCGGGATTGCCTGAGACTCGTTCCGCTCTACGCGCCGGGCTCAAAGAAATCATCGAGCCCGGCGCGATGAGCATGTGCCGCCATCGACGACTGAATCTCGAGTGCCAGCGCCAGCGCATTGCGGCCCTGGCGCGCTGTGACGCTCGGCTCAACGCGGCTGCGCACTGAATGAAGGAACGATTCGATTTCCAATCGCAACGGTTCGCCGGGCGTAACTTCGGGCTTGACGAACGTGAGACCGGGAGCCGGACCCGCCTGGGCAATGAAGGCGGCAACCACTCCCGGATCAATCTTGGCCGCCTCCGCAAACTGCGCAATCATCGCGGGATCTACTTTCCCGGCCGCCAGCGCTGCGGCCAACGGCGGCGGAATCATTGCGGCAATATGAGGCGGAAGCGAGTCGAGCAGGTTGGGAGCAGTTCCCTCCGCGCAACTGGAATCGAGGCGAATCACCAGCAGGTCCTGCCGCGCATAGTCGATCGAGACGTACTGACGCGGCTCGAAGAAACGGAGCTTGCGAACGCGCTCGGTGGAGACGCGCGAAGCGGTGAAGTTGGCCACGCAGCCCGATTCAAATTCGACGCGAACGTTGGCGATATCTACCTTGGGCGAAAGAATCGGCAATCCCACAGCCCGCACCTCGCGCACCGGCGAGTTGGCGAAGGTGAGCACGATGTCCAGGTCGTGGATCATCAGATCCAGCACCACATCCACATCCAACGCTCTCGGCGTAAAAACGGAGAGCCGGTGAGCCTCAAAGAACATGGGCCGCCGCAATTGCGGTTGCACCGTCAGGACTGCCGGATTGAAGCGCTCCAAGTGGCCCGGCTGTAGAATGCGTTTGCCTTTTTCCGCAAGCGCAATCAGTTCGTCGGCCTCTGCAAGACTGGCCGCGAGCGGCTTTTCAACCAGCAGGTCGAGGCCAGCGTCGAGCAGCGCCGAAGCTACCGCATGATGATACACAGTCGGAACGGCAACGGAGGCTACGTCCACCTTGAGATTTGAATTGCGCTGCGCTGCCAGCAACTCATTGACGGTGGAGTAGACAGGGATTGCAAATTTTGCCGCAACATCGGCAGCACGAGTCGCGTCCGGCTCCACGGCCGCGGCCAGAGCAACACCGAGCCCTGCCGTTTCCAGCTCGCGATACACCCGAAGATGATTGCTCCCAAACACGCCGGCCCCGGCAACGGCGACGCGCACGATGGATTTGCCGGTTATTGCGCCGCCCCGTTTTCCGGCGCTTTGCCTTCAACGGCTTTGAGGCAGCGGCTGTAAAGGTCGAGCAGTTGGGCCACTTGCTCCTCTGTTTTTGGCGCGGAGGCGCCGCTGAACCCGGTCGAGGGTACTGCAGCCTTTCCCACGCCAGCCGTGGCGGCTACAAACTTGAGCAGGTCGAGAGCGATATCTTCATTGCGCCGGGCGCCAAGGCCCGCGCTGGTTAGAGCGTCCATGCGGAATAATCTCCAAGCAAGATGCTAGCAGACTTAGGGTTTTCTTCTCACCTCGCAATAGGCGGAAACGCTCGGCCGTCGCGATAGTCTTGAACACATGCACACCGCCTACATCGGCATGGGAGGCAATCTGTCCAGTTGGGCTGGGGCGCCGGAAGCTACTCTGGTTGCCGCGGCATCACGCCTCGAATCCCTCGGTCGCGTGGCCGCGCGTTCCTCGCTCTACTCGACCGAGCCGGTTGGAATTGCAGAGCAGCCGCGATTTGTGAATGCTGTCGTCGCGCTGGAGACCGAGCTGGAGCCATCGCAACTGCTCAGTGAGTTGCTGGCGATCGAGTTGGAGTTTGGCCGCGACCGCTCGGCAGGCGTCGCCAACGGACCGAGGACCCTCGACCTGGACATTCTTCTTTTCGACGAAGTTCAGATCAACGAGCCTGGCCTCGAGATTCCGCATCCGCGACTCGCTGAACGCGCATTTGTCCTCATCCCGCTGAGCGAGATTGCGCCGCGGGCTTCTGATCCCCGGACCGGAAGAACCATGACACAATTACTCCACGGCCTGTTCCCCAACTTCGAAGGCAAAAGCAATGCGGTGGTTCAAATTCAAGGTGATGGTTGGCGCGCTGGCGTCGGCAGCGGCGATTCTGGCTCCAGCCGTCCTTAGCGGCCAATCACCTGCTCCGAATCCAGGCTCAGTCACAGTCACGATCACGGTCGAAGACAGCCAAGGCGCCGCACTTGCCGGAACCGCCGTTGAAGACCCCTCGGGAAGGCTGCTGGGACACACGGGCGCGCACGGCAAGCTGACGATTTCGTGCGCCGCTCCATGCGGCCTGCGAGTGAGCGCTGCTGGGTTCAGCGAGAAACTCGTGGAACTCACCGGCTCAACAACCGTCCAACTGGAACCTGCCGCCAATATTGAACAAGTCACGGTGACGGCATATCGCACTCCGCTAGGCTCGCTCGAGAGTCCAGTGACCACGCGTCTGCTGACACAAACCGACCTCGGCACGACAGCATCGATCGCTCTGGACGGTGAAATGCGACAGCTTCCAGGCATTGAGCTTTTTCGCCGGTCGAGTTCGATGGTGGCCAACCCGTCTTCGCAAGGCATCAGTCTCCGCGGCCTCGGCTCAACGTCGGCCAGCCGCACCCTCCTCAATGAAGACGATGTGCCATTGAACGACGCGTTCGCAGGAACGATTCACTGGCTGGAGCAGCCGGAGCTGGCGATCCAGCGAATCGAGCTTGTGCGCGGCGGCGCCAGCGATCTCTACGGATCGAGCGCCATCGGCGGTGTCGTGAGCGTGGTCCCGGTGCGGCCGAGTTCCGACAAGATTGAGCTAAGAAGCAGCTATGCCGCAGAGAGCACCTATGACGATAGCTTGATGCTCCAGGCCAAACACGGTCCGTGGGGATTGCTGACCAGCGGCGGCGTTGTGGGCACGGACGGCTTTATCCAAGAGGCTCCGTCGGAGCGCGGGCCGGTGGACATCGCGAGCAACATGCACAGTCAGAATGGCGTGCTGCTGGCCGAGCACGATCTCGGCGTTCTGAGACTCTTCGCGCGCGCCAGCGGCTTCAACGAAGCGCGCAACAACGGCACGCCATACCAAACTAATGGAACAAGGCTGTGGCGTTACGCAACCGGCGCGGATTGGCGCGGCCCTCATCAAGGAACTCTCGTCGCGCGGCTTTATGGTTCGACGGAACACTTCCGGCAGACATTTTCGAGCATCTCAAACCTCCCGGATTTTGGAGACTCAACCTGCTTTTATCGCTGCGGCGAGATCCCCAGCAAGTTCTCGCTGACGCCGAACAACGAACTCGGCGCGGTCGCGCATTGGAATCAGCCTATCGCCGCTGGACTTCTGCTTGTAGCCGGGGCGGACACGCACGACGTCCGCGTGTGGGATCGGGAGCAGACCTATGGATCCACCGCCGCGTTGACCAACTTGCACGATCATCAGCGCGACTCCGCCGGCTATGCGGAAGCCATGTGGGTGCGCTGGTCCTGGACTTTGACCGCATCCGCTCGCATGGACTGGTTTCAGAACTTCGACGGGCACGAGCTGCTTTGGAACGGGACAAGCTGGGGCGAAAACCCCACGCAGCCCACTCAGTTCGACCAGCATTTCTTCGATCCGCGCGTTGGCCTTTCGCGCAAGCTCTTCGATCATTGGGCTGTTTCCGCGTCCGGTTTCCGCGCCTTCCGCGAGCCCACGCCCAACGAGCTTTACCGCTCAACGCAAGTGGGAAACCAGCTCACCAAACCGAACAACGGTCTGCTCAGTGAGCGAGCGACGGGTTGGGAAGCCGGGCTTGCGACTGAATATCGCTGGGGCAGCGTGCGCGCCAGCTACTTCCTTACGCAGGTCAATCGCCCCATCACCGCGGTCACCATCAATGCCAACTCTTCGCCGATTCTGCTGATGCGCGAAAATCTTGGCCAGATTGAGAGCCGCGGCGTTTCAGTGGACTATGAGCTTGCGCCGCGGCGCTGGTTGACCGTGGATGGCGGCTATCAGTTTGCGCGCGCCACCGTAACGCGGGGCAGCCTGGACTTGGGCAACTGGATTCCGGAGGTAGCGCGCAACATGGCAACGATGAACCTGCGCGCAATGCGCCCCAAACTTGGCGTCTTGAGCCTGCAAGGCCGGCTCAGCGGACGCCAGTTCGACGACGATGCCAACGCTTATCTTCTGCACGGCTATTTCCGGCTCGACGCGTACGCCTCGCACGATTTCGGCAAGCGATTTCAACTGTTTGCCGCAGGCGAAAATCTGCTCGACCGCCAGATCGAAGTCGCCAAGACGCCCACCACTACCTTGGCTACTCCGCGGGTCGCGCGTGCCGGGTTTCTCATTCGGTTGGGCCACGATAGAAAAAGAGGTTCACTACGCCAAGAGAATTGAACGTGTCCAAACACAAAATCCACCTGCAGGCGCGGACCTAGGCAACTGCCATGGAATCTGGATTGGTGACATCGGCAGGCCTATGGTTTGAGCGGGTGTGGTCTTCATCGCAGGACTCGTCTGCGTCTGCAGTTCGTGCCAGTTCACGAAGACGACGCTCATACATAGCGCGGTGCCGCCGGAGCGTCTCATTCTCATTTGGGGAGCTTGTGGCTGGCTTTATTGCGGGCATTGGAGCCTCCTTTGGTTCGATTCGTCTTTGGCGCTTCGGTTTCATAAAAGTGGATGAATGGCATCCTTATAGCACGGTTGAGCTTGTGGCAAATGATGCCTTTATCGGTCATGGCATCAAGGTAATCAACAACCTTCACTGTCTCATCGTACTCGACAGTTGGCATCCGCTGGACATTTAGATGCCAGTTCTTGCAGAGGTGAAAATCCAAATGGAACTCGTGGGCTGGAGCCCCAAAAAGAAAACGGTTGATCACGTTTGCTCCTCGGTCCTTACCGTCGAGGGCGTCTGCAAACATATAGGCGTCCAGAAGAATTTGCGCATAATGCCCAGTCAGACTGCGTTCTCGGTAGTACTTCCCAACACGGAGCGCACCCACTTCTTTGACCATCTGTACCAGCAAATCGGAATCAACCGCAGAAGTCGAAGCGCTTCTTCCCATTTCTTCGAGTGATTGCTCAATCTTTGTTCTTGCGCCTTTGGCGAAGTCCATGAATGAATCAACCGCAGCCAATTCGACGCCCTCACTTGCCCGGCGAGACCGACTCTCGAAAATCGTAATGTCAATTGGGGATAGGCCAGCATAGTCCCCCAATCGGATGCTGTTCCCTGCGAAACTCAGCAGCGTACCTGCGCTGTAAGAGAACGAAGGTACCAATACCGTGAGCCTATCAGTCATACTCCGGACAAGTTGTGCGATGCGGTACGCAGCCACAGGGTCACCGCCCGCCGTATGAATCAGTATATCCATATCCGGCGAACGCTGTTCCTTCGTGCACCCTCCCCGACGCAGTTCATCGTATGTGTCGCTGATGTCGAGCTCCGTAATCGAAGCCCCGTGTGGGTAGTACATAACCAGCAGAGGGCGTTGCCGATTCCCGGAAACCTTTCGACACTGGGCGTCGAGGTCGTTCATAGACGGAGACGAGTCCACGATCATTCCCCATGTAAGTTCTTGACGCGCCAATGATACCCCAATTCAATAGGGATCCGCATCTTTTTTGTTTTGTCTTCGCCTTGTGACTCCATCCAAATCGAATCCGATCTACCTGTCGCGTGAAACGCACTCTTCCGCCCCAATTCTACGGTACTAAAGTGCATTGTGCCCTCTGATACCGCCAGGCAGGGGGGCACGCGAAGCGTGCGAACCGAGCAAATACCTCGCGGACTTCTTGGTTCAGACACTGTGTGGCATACCGGCTTATCCCTGAAAACCATTGTGAGCTGCGCAAGCGATAAATTCTGCAAGCGTGGCCGTTAGAATCACAGGGTGACTGCATCCTTCAAAATCATCGCCGCAGGCGAAGCCGGCGGACGGCGCGGACGGCTCAGCCTGCCTCACCAAACCGTCGGAACCCCGGTCTTCATGCCAGTGGGCACTGCGGGAACGGTCAAGGCCGTTGCGCAGGATGTGCTCGAAACACTCGGCGCGCAGATCATTCTCGGCAACACTTATCACCTCTACCTGCGCCCCGGTCACGAGGCCATTCGCCGCATGGGCGGGCTGCACAGGTTCATCAGTTGGCCGCGCGCGCTGCTCACCGACTCGGGCGGCTTTCAGGTATTCAGCCTGAGCGCGCTGCGTAAGGTGAGCGACGAGGGCGTCAGCTTCCGGTCGCATCTCGATGGCAGCAGCCATTTCTTTTCGCCCGAGCACTCGATGGACGTGCAGATCGCTCTCGGCGCGGATATCGCCATGGCCTTCGACGAATGCACAGAGTATCCCGCCGACCGCAACCGTGCGCAAGAGAGCCTGCGACTCACCATGGCCTGGGCGCGGCGTTCGCTCGATCACTTTCGCGCCCACCGCGATGAAGTTGTGTGGGGCAATGAGCAGTCCGGCGCGGAGCTCGCCGGAAGGACGCAAAGCCTTTTCGGAATTGTGCAAGGCGGAATGTACAAAGATCTGCGCAAGGAAAGCGCTGAGCGGCTTGTGGAGATGGGCTTTGACGGCTACGCCATCGGCGGATTGAGCGTGGGCGAGCCACGCGAGCTGACAATGGAAATGATCTCTGAAGTGCTGCCCTTGCTGCCGCCCACCAAGCCCCGCTACGTGATGGGCGTTGGTTACCCGGACGAGATCGAACAGTATGCCCGCATGGGCGTAGACATGATGGATTGCGTGCTGCCCACGCGCGCAGCGCGACACGGTTTGCTGTTCACCAGCGAGGGGCGGCTGAACATCAAAGGCAAAAGATATGCGGAGGATCAAGGCCCGCCGGATCCGGCTTGCGATTGCATGGTCTGCCGCCGCTACTCGCGCGCTTATCTGCGCCACCTGATGCAGGCCGGGGAAGCGCTGTCAGGCACGCTGAACAGCATTCACAATCTGGCTTATTACCTGGGCATCATGTCCCGCGTCCGCGCGTCCTTCGAATCCGCTCCCGCGCACTTTCAAAGATGAACTACGAACCGATCGATGTTTACGCCGCCCGCATCGGGCGCCTCAGCCGACGGCCTTGCCGGATGTTTTGTTCAGATTCTCGCCGAGGATCACTACCGCGGTGATCCATAGGGCAAGCCCCGTTCCTCCCGCGGTTATGGCGGAGCGGAGAGGGTTGGGAGAAATCAAGAGCGAACCAAATGCAGCCAATGAAATGGCCGCGCCTGTCCCATAGTAAAGAGGCATTTTGAATAGTTTGCCAAGAGGGAAAAAGTGGAGCCCTACGACCGCGCCGACCCATTGCCCGTATAGGTCTGGCCGATGGAAGTGACCCAGGATCGGCCCTCCAACAGAAATCGCAGCGCCTTCTATCGCGACGATTAGCCCATATCCAATTCTGTAAAATCTCACCAGTCGCTTATCCAACGCAACTCTTGGCGCGTGACGCAGAGTGGCTAGGTTCGCAATCGCCCAAACCACAAGGATTGCCGTAGCCGCCGCGATTGCGCCAAACCAAGGTCGTTGATCGCCCTGGATCGCAGCCTGGGTCCACCAATAGAGCGCATAGGCGCCGAACCCGGCACATACGATGGCGCCAACCGCTCTGCCTCGCATTCGAACCAGCAAATCCGGACCGCCGGGACCAAGAACTCCGCCTGCCTTGTTCACTTCATCCTCTCGCCGCCTCGGCCGAATCCTAAGCCTCAAATTGCCGGACCCAGCAGCTCCCTCAATGCGTGCACGTACCGGGTAAGAGCCTCGCGGCCTATTTCTGTCATCCGGTAAAGGGTCTGCGGCTTGCGCTGAACAAACTTCTTTTCGACTGCGACGTAGCCGGCTTCTTCGAGCTTCAGCAACTGCGCGCCGAGGTTGCCGTCGGTCGAGCCGGTTTTAGCGCGAAGCCACGTAAACTCCGCCTCTTCGACCCCGGAGAGCAACGAAAGCAAGGCCAGGCGCAGCTTCCCGTGGACGACAGGATTAAGATCCGGCAATTCAGGCATGAGAGGCACCCTGCCTGCGTTCGCGCGATTCACAAATCATGCCGTAGATGCCGAAGACGATCTGGCAGAAGAAGATGGCAACGAGGAACGCAATCGAACTTTGAGTAACGGTGCCAAACAAGGATGCCACCGCTGCCGCCCACCAGACGATGGCGCACGCAAATTGCGCCTTCCACTTGAGAATCATGCTGGAGGCCGCATTGGTTGTGCCAAGCATGGCAGTAATGACGGCGATAATCACCTGCTGCTCAGCCCTGCCACTCAAGCCCAGAGACAGACAGAGGATGAACATGGAGATCCCCATGGATATCCAGATCGCGCCCATAGCGCGGCCGATGGTGGTAGGCGGCTGACCGCCATGGTTGCGCATGGACAAAACAACGGTGAGCACGGAGGTGGCGATCATGGTCACTGGCCATGCCAGGTAGTGAGCAGCCCAGATGGGTCCGGCGAAGCCCCATGAAGACCAGGCAATAGCGACATAGTAGGCTACGCCCCACAAGACGAAGATCCAGCCCCAGCTCTCGGTCGTGCGCCGGCCTTCGGCGATCATGGACTCAATCAGGCTCAGCCTTTGCTTGAGCTCCAACTCTTCGATTTCTTCGGTCATTTTTTTCTCCTTGGTGCTCATTCAAACCCTTACGCGTACTCCCAGCGGTTGGCAATCCGTCGCGCGATTGCGAACAACACGATGCCGATGGCGAGAAGCACGCAAACCTGCGGCCACAGCGCGGTAACCGGCAAGTCGCGCCAGAAGACTTTGGTGAAGCCGTCGATGGCCCAGGCATTGATGGTCCACAGGCCGGCTTTCTGCATGGCCGCGGGCATCAGAAAGCGGGGAAACATGCTTCCGCCAATGGCCGACATGACCAGAATCAACAGCGTGGAAAGCGCGCCCAACTGCGCGCGGGTGCGGCAAAGGCTGGCCAGCAACATGCCGAAGGCAGCCACGGCAAATGCGGTGCTCAGGCCCATAACCGCAAAGCCGGGAAGATGGCTGAAGAAATCGAGCTTGAAAACGGCCCAGGCCCAGAGGAACATGACCGTGAGTTGCGTGAAGGCGAGCAGAAGGTTGAAGACCAGCTTGCCTGCCAAGAGGCCGGTCATATTGATGCGCGAACTGAGCACTCGATCGAGAGTGCCGGACTCAGCTTCGTCCAGCAGCGCGCCGGCCGAGCCGCTGGCCGTGAACAGCAAAAACATGACGCCAATAGCGGCGGCATAAAACGAGATCATGGGACTCTTTTTGTTTTCGCCAACCACCGAGCGAGTGTGAACGGAGATGAATCCACTGCTGCCTGGGCCGTTGTGATCGGGGGAGTCTCCGCCAGCGGCTGGCGTATTCTCACGTTGGCGCATTTGGGCGAGGGAGTCCTCCATCGTCTTGCGCTGATCCGGGGTAAATCCGCCGATGTATTTGTCGGTGTATTTCATCCCCTGTTCGGCCATCGCCTCGGGCATGGCGGTGATTGCGGCCTTCTGCAACAAGCCCGCTACCATCTGAGGGGCGATTGTGTCGCTGGCGTCGTTGAGGAGCTGGATGGCCGGGCTGGATTTGGCGGGATCTGAGTTCGGTCCGAAGGAGATGGGATTTTCGCCAAAGCCGCGCGGAACGATGAGCGCAACCGATACATCGCCTGCTTTGACCGCGGCCTCGGCTGTAGCAGCCGTGTAATCGGATGGGGAGGGCTGGCTTTTTGTGGGCGCGGGCGCCGTGAAGACGATCATTGACCCATCGCTCTCAAGCCCCTTGACGAGTTGCTGCGAGACACGGCTTCGGTCTTCGTCGACCACGATCACTTTGACCCTGGGCACAGTGTCGTGCTGCCCGCCAAAGATCACGGCGAAGATGGAGAAGAATGCGATCGGGACGACGAAGCTCAACACGAACGAGACTCGATCGCGGCGCAGGGCGATGATGGCGGTGCGAACAATAGGGATAATCAATCGCGTAACTCCCTTCCGGTAAGGTGTAGGAACACGGACTCAAGGTTGGGGCGGCGCAGAGACAGATCAACCAGTTCAAGGCCGGCCGAACTTGAGCTTTCGAGCAAAGCGGCAATCTCGGAGGGATGCTCGACGGTGAATTCCGCTGTTCCGTCGACCACGCGCCCGCCGCGCTGCGCAACCCACGCTTCCACTGCCGCGGGTGAACCCTCTACGCGGGCCAGCACCTGGCTGCGCGATGCGAAAGCGCCTTTGACCAGCGCTTCCTTGGTGTCGAGAGCGATGACGCGGCCGTGGTCGACGATGGCAATGCGGTCGCACAGACGCTCCGCTTCTTCCATGTAATGCGTGGTGTAAATGATGGTCGTGCCTTGGGCGCGAAGAGCTTCGATCATTTCGAAGATGCGATTGCGCGATTGCGGATCGACGCCGACGGTGGGTTCGTCCATCAGAACCAGACGCGGCTGGTGGATGAGGCCCGCAGCCATATTGAGCCGACGCTTCATGCCGCCGGAGAGGGTGCGTGCAAGGTCGCCGGCGCGGTCTTCAAGCGCCGCCCACTTCAGGCACCAGGCGACAGCTTCATTGAGCTTTTTTCCGGTGAGCCCGTAGTAGCTCCCGAACGCGCGCAGATTTTCTTTGGAACTGAGGCGCGGGTAGATCGCCAGCTCCTGCGGAACCCAGCCGAGAGCCGCGCGCGCTGCCTGCGAACCGGCTGCCGAGCCAAAGACTTCGATGCGGCCAGCGTTGGGAATCACGCGGCCGGCTATGACGCGGATAAGCGTGCTCTTGCCGGCGCCGTTCGGGCCGAGCAAGCCCAGGCATTCGCCCGCGGCGAGCGAAAGCGAGACGCCGTCCACGGCGACTGTCTGGCCGTAACGCTTGACCAGCGAATCGACTTTGAGCGGGGTTGCAGTTGAAACAGCGGGCGTCGAATTTGCGCTCATGCGACCACCTTGTGCCTCTCCTGAATCGTTCCGGGAAGTTGATATTTGCGATTGAGGATGGCGCCGAGTTTGAGATCGTTTTCCATGACTGAAGAGTACTCTACTTTATAGAGTAAGATATGTCAAGGACTATTTCGCTATTTTTTAAGTGTCTGAAGAGGTTTGAAGACTACGCCGAAGCGAGGCTGGAGTTCAGCGAATTATACGCAGCAGGTCTGTCCGCAAACCTTGGCCAAGTAGCAGTCGAATGCGTCCATTTAAGCTCGGTCAGCTCCTCGATTGCCCGTTCGACGACGGCTTTCCAATCACCTGGCGCAGGTTGGCGGAAAAGCCGCGCGGTGGGGTACCAGGGGGTGGTCTCAATATTCTGCATCCAGCGCCAATCGCCAAGGTGAGGCAGCAGGATCCAGACGGGCTTTCCCATAGCGCCGGCCAGGTGAGCGATGCAGGTGTCGGTGCTGATGACCAGATCGAGCGTGGCCAGCAGCGCCGCAGTCTCGGCAAGGTCGCGGTCGCGGCTGGCCCCATCCCAGACAAAAACACGTCCGGCAATACCGGATAACTGCTCCGCGCCCGGACCTTTTTGCAGGGAAATCCAGTTGATGCCGGGGGTCCGCAACAGGGGCATCAGCGTATCGAGTTTGATCGAGCGCTGGCGATCGGCCTTGTATCCGGGATTGCCCGCCCAGGCGAGTCCCACACGCAAAGGACGGCTTCTCGCCTGGTCGGCCGTCCGCGAGTATGGGGTTTGCAGCTGCCTCGCGACGGCGCGTTTCCGGTCGGCGCCGAGATATGCGCCCGGCCAGGGAACAGTCTCAATTGTGGTGCCGAAGACAGCCGGCAGGCTCAGCAGGGGGCACTCCAGATCGAACTCCGGCGGCTTGGTCCCGAGCCGCGCAACTTCCACCTGCCCTGCTCGCGCCGCGGGTAGCGATTCCATGAGCCGCTCGACCGGGGTCTGCACCTGTAGGATCGCAACACCGCCGCGCGCGGCTGCCATCGTGGCGTAACGGCAGAATTGGATGGTGTCGCCCAGTCCCTGCTCGGCGTGAAGCAGTACTCGCCGGCCTTCCAGCGGCTCGCCGCGCCATCGTGGTTGGGCAAATAAGCGTGGCCCGCGATGAACCTCGCGAAACCGCCAACGAGCCTCGTACGCCGGCCAGCCGCGCTCCCAATCGCCCATCCGCAACTGGGTAAGCGAAAGGTTATACATGGCGCCGGGATGCGATGGATCGCGCTTGACTGCCAGAGCATGGGCGCGTAGCGCCTCATCCATGCGGCCCAGATCGAGCAGCGCGTTTCCGCGGTTCGAAATCGCGGCCTGGCTACCAGACGACTCGGCCCGATCGAACGCGACGACTGCCTCGGCGAATCGACCCTCGGCATGAAGCAGAATACCCTGCATGTTCACGGCTTCAGCGCGGTCGGGGTCGCGCGCCAGCGCCCAGCGAAGCCATCCCCAAGCTCCGGCCAGATCTTTCTCCGCCGCTCGGAACTGGCACCACGCCACCAGCGTCTCCACCTGATCGGGATTCAGCGCTAACGCCTTGCGCAGATACTCCTCGGCCTCCTTTGGCCGTCGGCGTTCCCGCTCCAGGAGGGCAAGATTGATCCATCCGGCAACCAGATCGGGCCTCAACTCGACGGCACGCAGCAAAGCTGCTTCCGCGTAGGTCTCGCGCCCTTGATCGCGCAGCAGGCTGCCCAGATTCATCCACGCGGCGGCAAAGTCGGGACGCAGAACAAGCGCTCGCCGGTAGCGCCGCTCAGCTTCCTTCAACCGCCCCAACCGCGCCAGTACAAAGCCGGCGGCAAACTCGCCCTCAGGCAGCCGGGGCCGCAAGGCAATCGCCCGCTCGTAACGCGCCAGAGCCTCCTCGTTCCGCCCCATCATGGCCAGCGCATTGCCCAGACCCAAGTGCGCGCCCATCAGCGCCGGCTGCCGCTTGAGCGCCAACTCAAATTCGCCGAGCGCGTCTTGTGAGCGCCCAGTCGCGATCTTCAGCTCGCCCAGGCCCATCCGGGCCAACGCATTCATTCCGTCCAGGCGGATGGCCTGGCCGTAAGCATCCTCAGCCTTGCGGTTTTGCCCGCCGGCCTTCAGAGCTTGCCCTAGCGCGACCCATCCATTGCCCATCTCCGGCGCGGCGTGCACCGCGGCGGTCGCCATCTTGACCGCAGCTTCAAACTGGCGGCTGGCCAGCGCCACCAGGCTGATTCCCACCAGCGCCTCCGGCTGGCAAGGGTTTTGCTCGAGCATGGTCTGATAGCCGAGCGCTACCTCGGTCAATCGGCCGGTCAGCTCTCGGCCGTTGGACTCCCGGCCGGCTAACTCTTGGGGCGGCCGTGTCTTTGCAGGCTGGTTGGCAATAGGCATCAGCGCAGCCCCCTGAAGCCCGGCACACTGTCAGGACACGCGATAGATATGGAATTGGCGGCCATCCTGCCTGGACACTAGGCCAGTTGGAGCGGCCGCTCAAGCGAAGACCGTCCTAATCTATGCAATTCAACGGACGATTCTTCCCGTTTCTTCAGCGGGACCGATTCAGAACCGTAAACCTGGGACGAGGCATGGGAATCGTCGCCGTTTACTTGCCCAGCTGCTTCACGAAGAAATCCGCCATGATGTGGTTGGCCTCCTGCGCTTCCGGCAATAAGGGGTCGTACCAAAACGCGTGGGTCAGCGCGTCAAAAACTACCAGCCGCGCATCCACGCCCGCATTCAGATAGGCGCGGTGCAGATTGACCGTGCCGCTGAGCAGCATGTCGCGGGTGCTAGTAACAAACAGCGTGGGCGGCAGCCCGTGCAGGTCGCTGTAAATGGGTGAGAGGATCGGGTCTTTGGGGTCGGTTCCAGCCATATACTGCGAGTCGTGCGGTTCCGGTCCTGGTGGGTCGAGGTGCCCGGAGAGGCCGCGCAGCGCATAGAGGGCCATCGAGTCGCCATTGCGCGCAAAATCGCCCATTCCACTGAAGATGCCGAGCGCCGCAGGCATAGGCAGGCCGAGCTGCTTCAACTTCGCGGCGACCTCGGCTGTCAGGATGGCGCCCGCCGAAGTCCCGTAAATGACGACGTGTTCCGGCTTATAGGTCTTGAGCAACTCTTTGTAGACGGCCACTGAATCGTCCACCGCCGCGGGAAAGGGGTGCTCGGGAGCCAGCCGGTAAAGTACGGCGACCACCTTGATCTTGGCAAAGCCGGCGATTGGAATGGACTCGGTATACGATCCGGAGTCGGAGTTGAAGCCGCCGCCGTGCAGATTCAGCAGCACTTTGTCGCGATTGGC
>CAZSVJ010000012.1:0-8153 GCA_964610185.1 uncultured Occallatibacter sp.
ATGGCATGGAAGAGGTCATCGGTTCGATCCCGATCAGGTCCACCAATAATTCCCATTCAAGAGAAGGGCTTCAGAGCCATAAGAAGAAATCCTTCGTGTCGGTACTGGTGCCAGTTTTTCGGCATTGCGCTGTTACCCGCGCCGGCGGCGAGCGTTCTCCATTCTTGATGCATCGCCCGCGACGTTGCTCCGCTTCACAATCGGCTTCTTGAGTGGCCTGCCGCTGACGACATCGATCATTTGGACTGCGCCCCTGGAGATAATCTGCGTGTACACATTTCCAGTTGTCGGCATTTGCAAATAGACAGGCAAGCCTTGCACTGAGCCGGTTCATTCTCTCTGGTTCGATTCCCATCTTGTCGTTGACGGCACGGCGAAAAATCTGTTTTGCAGCCTAGCTATTGTTCGATGGTCTGAAGTGCTTCTTGCCCTTTAAGACAATGTTTTGAGTTCGTCGCGCTTCCCTCAGTACAAGAGTAACCACCTGGTTCCGCGCTGAGTAACCACCGCTCGACTCCAGGGGGGGACCCGCTTTTGTTGATGGTTGTAGCGCCGTTGCGCCTTTACTGCGATTCTGTTCAACGAGAGCGAGGCCTATGCTGGCTTCTGTAAGCAGACAAAAGCGTTGAACCGCTGGCGCACCGATCTCTTACAGAGTCGAGTTCAAAGACAATGACAAATTTACTCGCTGTCGTTTCCGATCAACGTTCCCAGAAAATAGCGATGAAGCTTCTGCGCTCGTTCTCTAAGTTGGTTTTCGCTGGCGCTTTGCTTTGCGGCATACCGGCAATGGCCCAGCAGTTCGCGCCCGCCACGCGGATTGTCGATCGCATCGACGAAAGTCATCTGGTGACGCTCAAGGGCAACACTCATCCCGCGGCTACGGCAGCGAACGATCGCGGACGCGTTAGCCCGAATCTTCCCATGACCGACCTCGTGTTGGTGCTGAGCCGGAGCGCGGAACAGCAGGCTGCGTTCGACAAGTTTGTAGCCAGCCAGTATGAGATCGGCTCTCCCGATTACCACCATTGGCTTGAGCCGGAAGAAGTCGGCGAGCAGTTCGGCCCCGCCGAAAGCGACATTGCGACTCTCTCCAATTGGCTAAGCGGGCATGGATTCTCGATCGACGAAGTGAGCACCGATCGCATGTCGATTCGCTTCAGCGGCACAGCCGGGCAGGTGGAGAGCGCATTCCATACGGAGATTCACAATCTGGAAGCGAAGGGTGAGCAGCACATCGGCAACATCAGCGATGCACAGATTCCGGTTGCGCTGGCACCCGCGGTCTTGGGCATCAAGGCGCTGCATAACTTCTTCCCAAAGCCGTTGCATAAGCTGGGCAGTTTGGCTACGTTCAACCGCGGCACGGCAAAATGGGAGCGGAATGCGACCAGCGCAGCAGCGGGATCAGCGACGCCGGAATCGACGGCTCACGCGCAGTTCGGGTTCACCACGGGATCGGGCAGCAGCACCAGCCTGGTCGAAGATGTGGTGCCTTACGACTTTGCCGCGATCTACAACGTGCTCCCTCTCTGGAACTCCGGCATCGACGGTACGGGACAGACGATCGCGATTGCCGGAACCAGCAACATCAACCTTGCCGACGTTGCCAATTTCCGCAGCATGTTCGGCTTGCCTGCGAAGGCGCCGACAGTAATCATCGCCAACGGCACTGACCCCGGAGATTGCCCAACTGCCTCCTATACCTGCGACGCCGATTTGACCGAGAATACGCTGGATGTGGAGTGGTCGGGAGCGGTGGCCAAGGGCGCCAATATCGTGCTCGTTACCTCCGGCTCAAACTCGACCACGACCGACACGCTCTATTCGTCGGAGAGTTATATAGTCCAGCACAAGACGGCGCCGGTCATGAACGTGAGTTATGGCGAGTGCGAGTTGTTCAACGGCACCGCAGAGAACGTGCTGTACAACAACCTTTGGGAATCGGCAGCCGCCGAAGGAATCGCAGTATTTGTGGCGTCCGGAGATGCGGGTTCGGCGCTCTGCGATCAGGGCCTGAGTACTGGCGCAACGTATGCGTCGAAGTACGGTCTCGCAGTGAGCGGCCTCGCGTCCACGCCGTACAACACGGCGGTTGGAGGCACCGATTTTAATTGGGGCGTGAAAGCCGCGCCATATTGGAGCTCGACGAACAACCCAGCTAACGGCGCCAGCGCCCTGGGATATGTACCCGAAATTCCATGGAACGACTCCTGCGCAAATCCGCTGGCGGTTGCCTATCTTGAGAACGTGGCGACTGAGGCTGGAATCTCCGGCGTGAATAATGCCGAGTCGGCCTGCAATTTTGCGTACAACAACTGGGAATCGATTGCCGTTAAGTACAGCATAAGTCTCCCCAACTTTGTCAGCGTTGTAGGTGGAAGCGGCGGGGCTAGCGGGTGCGTCGCCAGCAATGGCGATAGCGTATCCAGCTGCACCGGTACAAGCACCGGCGCTGCCAACGGTTCTCTTCCGCTTGTCAACGACGGTTGGCCAAAGCCTGCCTGGCAAACCGGCGTCACCGGAATTCCAAGCGATGGAGTTCGCGACCTTCCCGACGTTTCTTTCTTTGCCGCGAATGGATCCTTTGGTAGCGCGTATGTTATCTGCGTTTCGGCGAACGGGGCGTGCGTAGATTCCTCTCAACTTGCGGCCAACTCAGTCGTACAGGAGGTTGGTGGAACATCGGTTTCATCTCCGGCCATGGCGGGCGTGATGGCGCTGATCAATCAGAAGGCAGGCGTGGCGCAAGGAAATCCCAATGCAGCACTCTACAAACTGGCTGCGCGGCAGGACTACTCGAGCTGCAGCGCGCAGAGCGTGAAGGCATCCAGTGATTGCTACTTCAACGACATCAATACGGGTACCAATGCCGTGCCCTGCGCAGCCAATTCGCCCAATTGCACGGTGCTCCACTCAGGCGATGCGATTGGCATCCTGGCCGGCCATGGCGCTGGGACGGGCTACGATCTGGCAACTGGGCTGGGATCTCTGAACGTGGCCAACGTGGTAAATGCCTGGACGTTGCCGACCGGGAGTGCGGTGGCAACGGTTACGGTAACGGCGGCGACCAGCAATCTAACTGAGACTTCCCCGCTGAATGTGACCGTAACTGTGACGGGCTCCAGCGGAACGCCGACCGGGACGGTCACGCTGACAGCGGAAGGCTTCACCCCAGTGGAGCAGCAGCTTACCAACGGCAGTACGATCTTCAGCATTCCGGCCAATAGCCTGAACGCGGGAACTTACACATTCATCGTGAACTACAGCGGCGACGCTACATACCAACCAGGCTTGGGGACGAACGCCGTAGCCGTGGCGGAACCGACGTTCACACTTTCGGCCACGGCGCCGGCTACCGTGGCATCTGGATCATCCACCAATTTGTCGGTCACTGTGACCGGGAGCGGCAGCTATATCGGGACAGTCTCGCTGGCCTGCACGCTCACCGGGTATCCCTCCGGGGCAACCATTGCAAATCTGCCAATGTGCACAGGCGGCCAAACGGTGACCCTCAACCCCGCCTCCGGTACGTCAGCCGTAACGGTGAAATTTCAGGTGAGCACGACGGCCTCCACGAGCAGTGAACTAGTAATGCCCAAGCTCGGCAAAGGCCGCGGATGGGCGGGCGGCGGCGCGGCTCTGGCGTTCCTTGTGTTCCTTGGGATTCCTGCACGGCGGCGGAGTTGGCAATCGATGCTGGGCGTCTTGGTAGCGATGGTGGCACTGGTCGGCATGTCCGGCTGCACAAGCGCGGTAAACGTTCGAAGCAATACGGCCGCCCCAGAGAATTCCGGCACAACTGCCGGCAGCTATACCTTCACAGTGACGGCAATCGCCAATCCTTCGGTGTCCCCGGCTCCAACGACCACGTTTACGGTGATTGTGAACTAGGACAGGTTGCATAAACCGGTTTTTGAAAGATGACGGCGGTTTCCACAATTGACGGGTCTAAATTGATAAACTGACAGGTAGATTGAGAACCGCGGCATAAAGTGTGTTCTTGAAACACGCTCGAGCTGGCCGCCCATTCTTGCGCGCCATTCAAAATGGGTGACTCCAACATTTGCGCGGAACGCGCAAGAGGATTCTGAAGATGGATGAAGCACAGATTTTTTCTCGGCTCGCGGAGATTTTCGAAGACGTATTTGATGACGATACCATCAAGCTCACGCCCGAATTGTCAGCCAAAGATGTAGATGGCTGGGACAGCCTCACGCACATCCGCCTTCTCCTCACCATCGAGAGGGCATTCAAGATCAAATTCTCAACTTCAGAGATTGGCAAACTGGAAAATGTCGGCGATCTTGTTGGGCTGATCAAGGCACACATCTGAAGCAGGGCATTCGGCAAAAGCTTGCATTGGTTGCATGCGGAAGCAGGGACGGAATCTAGCCAATGGATCCACTCTATTCGGAATTGCGATGGCTGCCGCGCGTAGCGGAGGGGTTTTCCGAGAGGTTGAAGGATTTGGCGAACCAGCCAGGTCCGTTGGGGCGCGAGCTACAGTTGCTGGCCTCGGACGCCTTGGAATTGAACCACCTGACGAAGTTAGCCAAGGCTATCGGCAAAGCGCGCGCCGAGGGCAGGTCGCTTGACCCGTTTGTGCCTTTCAAACTGGCGGTCTTGAGTAACTCAACCTTCGATTTGATTGTGCCTGCGCTGGTGGCGAGCGCCGCGCGCCATGGCATCGCACTTGAAGTTATTCAGCCCTCATACGACCAGGCGGCACAGGAAGCTTTAACTCCCGATTCCAGGGTAAATAGCTCGAAGCCCGATGCGGTGCTCTTTGCGCTCGACTATCGCGCCCTTCCCTTGAAGCTATCTCTTGGCGATCGCGAGGCTGCATCCGCCACCATTCAGGGAGCTATCGGCTACTTACAAGCCCTTGGCGACGGCATCAAAGCAAATTCGAGCGCGCTTTGCATCTTTCAGACCTTCGCCCCGCCGGTGGAGATGCTCTTTGGTAGCCTCGATCGCGCGCTACCCGGCACCATGAGAAGCCTGATAGACGGGATCAATCGCAAGTTAGCTGAGTATGTTATCGGTTCGGGAGATGTGCTTCTGGATGTGGCCGGTCTTGCGGAGACGGTCGGGCTTGCGGAGTGGCATAACACCCAGTTATGGAACATGGCCAAATTTCCATTCGCCGACGAACTTATTCCACTCTACGCCGATCACGTTGCGCGCACGGTTGCGGCCATTCGCGGCAAGAGCGGAAAGGTGCTGATCCTCGATCTCGACAATACTGTCTGGGGAGGAGTTATCGGGGACGATGGATTGGAGGGCATTCACGTTGCGCAAGGCGACGCGCGGGGTGAAGCGCACCTGGCTGTGCAGCGCCTTGCCCTAGACCTGCGCCAACGGGGAATCGTCCTCGCGGTGTCGTCGAAGAACACGGACGAGGTTGCTCGCGAACCCTTTGAAAGGCACCCAGAAATGCTCCTTAAGCTGGAACACATAGCTGTTTTTCAAGCTAACTGGAACGATAAGGCGACTAACATTCAGGCTATTGCCGATGAACTGTCTTTGGGCTTGGACTCGATGGTGTTTCTGGACGACAATCCAGCGGAGCGGGGTCTGGTGCGCAAGCTGCTGCCGCAAGTGAGGGTGCCGGAACTGCCGGAGGATCCCGCCTACTACGCCAGAACGCTTACGGCGGCAGGCTACTTTGAGGCAGTGGCCTTTGCCGGCGAAGATTTGAAGCGCGCGGGGTTTTACCAGGACAATGCCAAGCGCGCCAGTTTGCAAAAGCAGATCGGCGGCGTGGACGCTTACCTCGCATCGTTAGACATGACGATTACATTTCAGCCATTTGACGCGACAGGAAGAGCGCGCATCGTCCAGCTGATCAATAAATCCAACCAATACAATCTTACTACCCGGCGCTACACCGACCCCGAAGTAACCGAGGCGGAGAACGATCCTGAAGTATTCACGCTCCAGGTTCGCCTTGCGGATATCTTTGGCGACAACGGCATGATCAGCGTGGTGATCTGTAGGCCGGCAGAAGCCGGTGCCTGGGAGATAGACACCTGGCTTATGAGTTGTCGCGTGCTAGGCCGCAAAGTGGAGCATATGGTGTTGCGAAAGATTCTGGAACATGCGCGCGCGGCCGGCATTGGGAAGTTATCCGGCACTTACCGCCCCACCGAAAAAAACAAACTCGTCGTCGATCATTATTCTAAGCTCGGATTCACGAAGGTGCTGGAAGAAGAATCCGGCTTGACGCGGTGGGAGTTACTCGTCGAAGGAGCCGAACCTGAAAGCGCGCCGATGAAACTAATCTCGCTGGGCTTCGTGACAGCCGGGGAGAGATTGATCGCATGATCGAACCCCGGCCCGCTTATTAACATCAGTGAGCCGCTCGATAATTGCGAAATCCCCAATGCTAATCTGCGCTACTTCTCTTTGGATACGCATCCCAATGCCGAGGGACACAAGATGATCGCAGAGCTACGTGCCAAGGCGCTCACCAGCCGCAATCTATATTGGAAAAGGGCAGATAACCATGGATAACGCTTCATTTCAGTTTGTGATATTCGGTCTGGCCGCGGCGTTGCTCTCGAACTTGAGCCGGTCGCGCGTGTGGCGGTCGATGGTTCTTTTTGTGGCCAGCGTTGTTTTTCTCGGTCTGCTGTCGCACGATCCGATTGCCTTTTTGCCGTTGGCCGGTTTTCTGCTGCTGGGTTATGCGCTTCTTTTATTAATTGAGCGGGGCTGGTCAAGGGCGATGGCCTGGTGCATTCTGGCTGTGATCCTCGTCTATGTATGGTTGAAGAAGTACACGTTTTTGCCGGAAAGCGCATTCCTGCACTATCCATACTTTACGCTGGGGTTGTCTTATATCTTCTTCCGCGTACTCCACTTGATCATCGAATCAGGGGATGGAACAGAGAAGCGGCACATCGGCCTGGGCGCATATTTGCTCTACACCATCAACTTCACAACATTCGTCTCCGGCCCCATCCAACGCTACGATGAGTTTGCCCAGGACCAGTTTGCCGCTGAACCGATTGTGCTGGGGCCGCGAACGATCGGTTTGCAAGTGGAGCGGATCATTCGCGGGTTCTTCAAGGTCAACGTGCTGGCCATGATTTTCCAAGCATTGCAGCAGGACGCACTGGCGCAGATGTCTCAACCGTTGCCTTTGAATCTGAAACTCTTTTCGGCGCTCCGATTGACCGTGTTGTATCCACTTTTTCTGTACGCCAATTTCTCCGGTTACATCGACATCGTCATTGCATTGGCGCGGCTTATGCGCGTGCGCCTCCCTGAGAACTTCGATCGCCCGTTCTCGGCTTCCTCGGTGTTGGATTTCTGGAACAGGTGGCACATCACTCTCTCGACTTGGCTCAAGACGTATGTCTATAATCCGCTTCTGTTGACGCTGATGCGGCGGATCTCGTCGTTGAAACTACAGGCGTTTCTTGGCGTTTTCTGCTTCTTCGTCACCTTCTTCCTTGTCGGTGTATGGCACGGACGCACTTCGGAGTTTGTTTTCTTCGGCGTGCTCACCGGGGGCGGAATGTCGATCAATAAGTTATGGCAAATGGGGCTGACACGCGCGATGGGCCGCAAGGGATACAGGGAACTGGCAAAGAATCCTGCCTACGCGGCGTTTGGCCGGGGCCTGAACTTCATTTGGTTCGCCTTCACGCTGTTCTGGTTCTGGGGAAGCTGGCGCCAGATCGAAAACGTCTTTGCGGCCCTGAGCGCTGTCGAGTGGCTTTATGTCTGGTCCGCCGGCTGGCTGATCGTTACCGCGGTATTGGCTTTTTGGGAGTGGCTGCGTGCTGCGCTGCTTTCAATCAAGACAGCCGGCGGTCCGGTGCTTCTAAGCCGCTATGCGCGCGTGGTGTATGCGTCGGCACTTGGGCTGGGTGCTTTTGTCATGACGGTCCTGCTCAACCAGCCCGCGCCGGACATCGTCTACAAGGCGTTTTAGGGTGTGGCCATTTTCAAGCGGCCCCTGCCGGAGGGCTTTGACGATCACTTGCAAATGACCTGCAGACGCGGTCAAAGGTTCTCACTCCGCCTAGGCCGCGAGCTTTCCCGAACTGCTCGTCAATATGCGCTGCATATCTAACTTCCTTGCAAGGCGGTTTGCTCAATGGAAGTTAGTTTGCGGGAGCAACGTAGTCTTGTCGCGC
>CAZSVJ010000012.1:8163-27730 GCA_964610185.1 uncultured Occallatibacter sp.
CTTCGTATCCGCGATCAAGCCTGCACCAATTCAACCAGAAGATATGCCTCGGTCATCAGCCACGCAATCTCTCTCATCTCAAAGGCCGCCGCGGGAACGGGACCGCTTAGCAGCATAGATCCGTGTTCCGTAAGATGGCGGATGGCCGCGTTAATATCGTCAACCTGATAACAGATATGGTAAGTTCCTCCGCCCTTCTTCAGAACTCGATCGATGGGAGAGTTGGGCCCAAGAGGGGCGACAAGCTCGATCGTCGCGTCGCCCTCTCCACGGCTCAGAAAGCAGACAGACACGTTCTGGATAGGATCGTCGAAGGGACCCGATGTTAGGTTGTAGCCAAAAAGATTCTCATAATTCGGAAGGGCCTCCTGTAAATCCCTTACCGCAATCCCGACGTGATGAAAAACAAATATTTCCATAATCGAACATATTCCTCATGGGCCATATGACCAAGAATCACGCGCGGTGTCAACACCGAGACACCCGGTTTACGGGTCGCCTCCTGAAGGATGGCGCGCTAGCCTGATCGACGAAACGCGGCCCGACGTTTCGTTGGCTTGCATTCACGCTCTTCTGGTTCTGGGTCGACTGGATGCAAATCGATACGGTTTTCACCGCCTTAAGTGTCTTGGACCGGCTCAGAGCGTGGCTTGCAGTTTGGTTCTTCGCAACGGTAATACTGGCGCTCTGGGAATTTGCTCGCGCCCTGCTCCTGTCAGTTACAGCCTTCGGAGCGCCCGTGTTTACCAGCCGTTATGCGCGCGCGGTCTATGCGTCGGCGCTCGGGCTGGCTGCTTTTGTCATGACCGTCCTGCCCAACCAGCCCGCCCCTGAGATCGTTTACAAGGCATTTTAGGGCATAATCATTATCGAGCGGCTCGTTCCCGACCGTTTTTGCTAATCGGCGCCCTGTCCCGGACAGGCCTAAACCTGTTTGCCGGCTTCTGGAGCCAATGCTGTGAATGGCGGAGGAAATGGAGGCCAGCAGGCCGGTATGAATGTGTCGTCGTAAATCGATGAAGCAGATCGTTTGAAAGCCAGAATGCTCAACTTCTACCCTCGCGATATGCAAGAAATTGCACATGGCGTTTCACAGGGGCCCTATATATCAGTACTTACGGGAAATCAATTCGGCACTCGGATTGCAATGATGCTTAAGTACCAACCAGCTTGGAGCGGTGGTAACCAGGCTTGATGTTACTATTGCGCAGCGACCTTGTAGGGTATTTGACCTCGCGGATTCAGAAAAACGCCACACATTAAATTCCACGCCAGACGACGGTATCCGGAAAATGGGGCACATGACTGAAAACATGACAAGAGAGAACGATCGTAGGGGAAGGCCGCGCTTCTCCATGAACGCGCCCCTCACCGTATTCATCGGAGACCGGGAGATTCCCGCCTATACCCGGGACTTGAGCAACCGGGGGGTGTATTTCTTTTTGGACCTCGTCGACAGCACCCTGATTGATCGCGAATTTGAATTCATGGTCGACTTGCCACCGGAGATTACACTGTCGACCTGTTGCTCGATTCGCTGCCAGGGCCGGCTGGTCCGCAAAGAAAACACTTTGGAGAATTTGACAGGGGTAGCCGCGGAGATTCTCGACTATTCGATTCTCCGTGAGGTTCCAGCGCGCGCTTAGAGTTTGCGCATGCCGAGGACGCGATGGTCGACGAGCCAACTCTTCAGCACGTACACGAGCTTGTTGTTGCTGTCGGGATCCGTTGGCAGCAGGAAGAACCCCGGATCAACTAGATAGCGAATAGAGTTGTATACAAGTCCCTCCATGATTTCGCCGTCGATGAATTGGACCCGCATCCATATTCCATGGACGATGGGCACTCGGGAATGAAAATTAAGATCCTTGTGACCGGGGTCTCCATTGAAGGTGTTTACATAGAAGACAGCCTTGAGATCCTTGGTTGGGATCTCCTCGACAAGGTCCGATTCGAGATGGCGAATCCGAAAGCTCTCCGGTGAACTGGGAGGAGCGTTGCTCAGCAACTCTTCGATTGTGTTCCAAATCGGGGATTCCAGGTATCCCTTAATCCTCTTGGCTCCGAACTGGATCACAACCTTTTCCGATCTGGGCGAACTAGTCATGACCATGAATGGGCGAATTTCCTTCCGGCTTGCAATCAGGCCGTACCGGCGGCGAGGTGACTTAATCATCCAAAATCGGCGCAACGAAGCCAATACCTGCTTCGAGCTAGGTCAATCGAACGCTAGTAACAAGCCTCGAATTACGGAGTATGCAGATGCTTCAGAGCAAAGAAAAAATGGATGCGGCATGAGGTCTCCCAAATGCGGTCCAACTCAGTCGGATTCACCTGAATTGCGGAGCGTTGCCCGACAGCCCTCTCTTTTCTTCCAGGCCATGGAATCGAAGCAACCGTCGATCGTCGCGTCCCAAACCGGATCACAACCTCTTCCTACCTGGACGAATTACGTCCACACACGTGTCTTCACGCGCTCTGCCTGTCAGCCAGGTTGTACTGCTTCTGCGGCGGACTGAGATTGTACTGTTTAATCTTGTACAACAGAGCCTTGTAGCTGATCTGCAAGTCGATTGCCGCCGCCTTGCGGTTCCATCCAGTATCTTCCAGCGTCTGCGCGATCGCCGCGGATTCAGCATTGCCTTTCAAGTTTCGCACCATATATTTCAGACCGCCGCCGCTGTCTGTGTCTTCCCCGGCAGAGGCAACCGATCCCGCGCCCTGCCGAGGACTCAGGTCGTCGATGATTGCCTGCTCGTCGGCCAAAACGAGGTAACGCTTGATCGTATTTTCCAATTCACGAAGATTGCCAGGCCACGAGTAGCTGGTCAATGCCTTCAGCAGCGCAGGAGAAATCGGCAGGGGATCGCGCTCGTATTTGGCGGCAACCTTGCGCATGAAGTGCTGGGAAAGGATAGGGATCTCCTCTGTGCGATCGCGCAGTGGCGGCATCTTCAGGGTAAAGCCGTTCAGACGATAGTAGAGATCCTCGCGAAATGTCTTTTGCGCAATCGACATCTTGATGTCGATGTTTGTTGCGGCAATCACACGTACGTCCACTTTGACGCTGGCTCGACTGCCCAGGCGAGAAAAACTCCCATCTTGAAGAACCTGTAAGAGTTTCGCCTGCAAAACAGTTGGCATTTCACCAATCTCATCCAAGAAGATGGTGCCATTGTTGCAAATCTCAAACTTGCCGGGCTTGGATTTGACCGCGCCGGTAAAGGCGCCCTGCTCATAACCAAACAGCTCGCTCTCCAGCAGATCTGCAGGCATCGCCGCGCAGTTTACCTTCAAGAAGCTATTCCGGCTCCGCTCGGATAACTTGTGAATCAACATGGCCGCGACTTCCTTGCCGGTGCCGCTCTCTCCAAGGATCAGGACTGGGATATCTGCCCGCGCGACAAGCGTGCAATGAGCCTCAATCTCCCGCATCCGCTTACTGCATCGGACAAAGGATGTGTTCTCATTGAGGGCGATTTCCTTGATGTCATCGCTGGCCGCCGGCTTGTCAGCTTCCTTGAGACACTGCTGCACTGCAAGATCGATGTCACTCTTTCTAAAAGGCTTGAGGATGACGTCGGTGGCGCCCATTCGAGTCGCCACCACGACTTCCTGCAACTCAGCCGAGCAAGCTAGCATGATGATCGGCAGGGAAGGCTTCGAGGCGCGAATTTTCGAAAGCAGCTGGAGCGCGTTCTCCTCCGAGTCATCCTCGGCGACGTGCCAGTCCATTAGGAGAAGATCAGGTGTTGGAGACTCTTTTAAGCAGCGCGTCAGCTCCGCTGCCTCAGTAAACAAGCTCACATTGAAGCGGTCCTCCAGAACACGGCGAACGTAGTCCAGGATTCCCGGATCTGCCTCGAGAACGACGACGTGAGGACGGCTTGCACCCTGCTTCTTCATTGGCCCCCCCCTATTGTGCTCGCCATGCTTGTTCCCCGCTTCTGCCAAAGCAATCATTTGACGGGTTCCCAACTTCATTCTTGTCAACCAGAGTGACAAGGCTCATACACTCAAACCGCACTTCGCAACGGGATTGCCATGAAAGCCCCTGCAGAGTGAATTCCTCTCATCATGACATAGGGAGCTGGGGAACCCAAGCGTTTTCTGGCTTCTCAGGAGAATCTTACCATCGGAAGTGGCAAATTATTCACCACTTGTGCAATGATTTTCACACGTCGAAGTTATCTGTCCCATATGACTCGAGGATGAGCCCATTTTTCGATTACTACTTGGTTACGGTATAGGTTACTTTAGTTGTATTTTCCCTGGCGGTTTTACGAGATGCGTCTGGCCAAGCAATTGCTTACAGATGAGACAGCTACTTGCCCGACTTGGATACTGAATGCCTCTGCCCCGTTCGGCCGAATTCGTGGATATTCGCCAGTTGCCACCGATGAATGTGGTCTTCGGACAGTCGTCCGCAATGGCGGTTGCAAGGGAGAAGCTGGAACGCATTGCAGACACGAACGTCCCCGTTCTGTTGCAAGGCGAGAACGGCACGGGCAAAGATATCTGTGCCAAGTGGTTGCACGCGCACTCGAGCCGGGCAAAGTGTGCCTGGGTCAAGGTTACGTGCCCGGCTATACCGCACTCACTCATCGAGTCGGAGCTGTTTGGCTATGAAAAGGGCGCCTTCACTGGGGCGTATGTAACCAAGCGCGGCCGCTTGGAAGTGGCTCACAAAGGAACTCTGTTTCTGGACGAAGTGGGTAGCCTGGATATGTCGGCCCAGGCGAAATTGCTGCAAGTACTTCAAGATGGAAGTTTTATGCGTGTCGGTGCGCAAGAGTCAAGGAGAGTCGATACTCGGCTCATTTGCGCAGCCAACGGAAATCTGCGACAGCAGACCGAGGACGGAACCTTCCGGCTCGACTTTTTCTTCCGCATCAACGCCGTGACGATCGAAGTTCCTCCATTGCGCAATCGGGCGGCGGACCTGCCTATTCTGGTCGATTACTTTCTCGATCAGTATTCGAAGGCATATCGACTGAACCCCAAGCCGCTCTCGCGCGAAGTCATGCGCCTACTACAGGAGTACAGTTGGCCGGGGAACATAAGGCAACTGGAGAACATCGTTCGCAGCTATGTCCTGATCGGCAGCGAAGAGGCATTGGTGGCGGATTTGGCTCCGGCTGACCCGGTCAGCCTGATCCCCAACATCGATCTGGCCAACCCCGTCTCGTTGAAGGAGATTACCAAGGCCGCCACGCAGGACTTGGAGCGGCAGATTATTCTGAAGGTTCTGCAAGCCAATGGCTGGAGTCGTCTGAAGACGGCCAAATGGCTCAAAATCAGCTACAGATCGCTACTCTATAAGCTCCAGGAATCGCAAGCCCGCGCGATTCCGGGCAAACCACTGAACGCGATGACAACTAGCGCGGGAGCCGTTCCGCCGCAGGGTGCCGTGACACAGAGCGATCAGGTAGGGCGGAGCGCGTGAAAACTGCTGCTATCAAGCAGGGCGATTCGTGCGCAGCCGAGATAGCCTACAGCCAGCCGCGGAGACCGTAATAGACGATCTTGGCGGACTCGGCCACCATGGTCTCGAAGGCTGGGAAGCGTCCGCTCCAGTGCTCGGTTTCTCTCAATACGTCCGGCACCGGCATTGGGGTCACGTCAATGCCGAGTTTGCGAAAGACGCGAACTGCCCGAACCATGTGAAAATCGCTGGTGAGCAGTACCTTCTTGCCGGGCATGTCTTGTATTAGTTTTGCGGTCTCGATTGCATTTTCGCGCGTGCTATGAGATTGCCACTCAGCGACGATGGCCTCGCGAGGAACGCCTTCCACAACGAGGAAGTTGAGGATGCCGGGACCCTCGCCGCCGCTGATCACGATCTTCTTGAAGCCGCCGGTTTGCCAGGCAAGCAGCGCATGACGCGCGCGCCAGTACGATGAGAAAGAGATGCCTCCCCTGTCATCTTTCGCGGCGGCAAGCAGAATCAGAACGTCGCCTTTAGGCCGCTCGAGGGGGCCGGAATAGGCCAACGCCCACCAAGTGACAATGGGAGTCGCAATCACCAGCACGGTGATGAGTCCGATGGCCGCAAACAGGCGTGTAAGCCAGCGGCCGGCTGTGCGAAGGATCGTCATTCAAGGAAATCCAGTTTCAAATCTAGCCGAGGGCATCGCCCTTGAAAATCCAAAGGCTAACGATGAGTCTAAGCACGTCAACAGACCGTAGTGAAAGGTTCGGAATTCAGGCACTGTAACAGGGCACGATCCGCCACGGCGGATCATGCCCTGTTACAAAACTACCTTTACCACGGCCATTTCGAAATTATTGAAGCAGTTCTGTTTACGATTTGAGGGCAAGGGATCTCCCTGTGCGATCACTTGCTCGCACTCATCGCTTCGCTGCGCGTCTGTGCCTCGTGCCGGTGGGCGTCGGCAAGGTGTTTGGCGATCAAGTCTGCGAGTTTCTCGACCCTCGGCTGGCTCATGATGCCCAGATGGTCCCCTTCGAGCTCGTACGCCGTCACACCGCCCAACGCCAACGGACGCCAACCAAGCGCATTGTCGCGGAAAGGGTCATCTTCTCTCGTCTTCGGGGCGATCACCAGCAAATGGCCGTCGTACGGCTTCGGAATGAAATTTCGTTCCGCCGCGCGAGCCGCCTCTTCGATTCGGTCCAGCACATCCATCCAATCTTCATCGCCGACAGGCGCCTGGGCGTGAGCCGGAGAAGCGTCGATCGATGACGGATGTGCGTTTCCCGCCGGCGCAGCCCCGCTTAATCCTCTTGTCTGATTCAGGAGGGCGCTGGCGCGTCCCGAAAAATAGCTCACCCAATCTCGCGGCTTCATTCGGCCGAGCGCCTTCAAATGATGAAGGGATCTGCGGAGAAAGAAACTCGCGTTGAAGTAGAGCAGCCTTGGTTTTGAAATGAAACGGCCATATGCGGCGTTCCGCGCGTCGATCATCGCCACCATGCCAACCGCTTCTCCAAGCGCGTGAAGACGGCGCGCCATCTCAAAAACGACCAAGCCTCCGTAACATCCTCCGCATAGGTGGTAAGGTCCGTTCGGTTGCACTTTCCGAATCTCGTCGATGTAGCACTGCGCAGTTTCTTCCACGGTGGAAAACGGAGGGGATTGGCCGTCAAGACCGCGAGCTTGAAAACAATAAACGGGCTGTCCTGGCGGCATGGCCGATGCAAGATCCCTCGTGCTGAAGACATTTCCTCCAACGCCATGAACACAAAAAAGCGGCGGGCGATCGCTGCCTTCGCGCATCGGCACAAGATACGACCCGACGGATTGCCCTCGTCTTAGAATCTGCGCGAACTGCGCCACTGTAGGAGCCTTGAGGATCACGGCGAATGACGGTTGAAACTCATGAAAAACAGCCTGAGTTTTCATCATGAGCCTGACCGCGCTCAGCGAATCTCCGCCCACTTCGAAGAAGTCGTCATGAATTCCAATCCGTGGCAGTCCTAATTCCACGGCCCAAATTCCGGCTAGCACTTCCTCGATAGAGCCGCGGGGAGCATCGAAGGTGTCCGCCGGCGCAGCCTGTGTTTCAGGGGCTGCGAGGAGCGCATTGCGGTCGATTTTTCCGTTGGGAGAAATTGGAAGCCGATCCAGGAATACGTAGGCGGACGGCAGCATGTAATCCGGCAAGAACAATCTCAAACGGTTCCGCATTTCCGAGGACTCCAGCTCCCTGGAGGCAACCAGGTAAGCCGTCAGCCGCTTGCCGCCAGACGAATCCTCGCGGGCAATGACCACTGCTTGCTCAATCTCCGGCTGATTCTTCAGCGCCGCTTCAATCTCACCAAGTTCGATGCGAAAGCCGCGGATCTTCACTTGTTGATCAAGCCGCCCCAAGCACTCGATGTTGCCGCTTGCCCGATAGCGCGCCAGGTCGCCGGTGCGGTACATTCGCGCTCCGCCTTCGCGGAATGGATTGGCCACAAACTTCTCCGCCGTTAACTCCGCTCGATTTAGATATCCGCATGCCAGCCCGTCGCCGCCGATGTATAACTCCCCGGTAACTCCTATCGGCGCCGGCTGCTGTTGGTCGTCCAAGATGTAACACTGCGTGTTGGCCAGTGGGCGGCCGATCAAGATCGGTTGCTCGCCGCTGGTTATCCTACAGCCTGTCGACCAGATCGTCGTCTCCGTCGGGCCGTACATGTTCCACGCGCGCTTCACCACGGGCGCCAACTGCGCCGCCAACTCCGGCGGCATGGCTTCGCCCCCACACACCGCTTGCAGGTCCTGATTGCCGCGCCAGCCGGCATCGAACAGCAGCCGCCACGTTACTGGGGTTGCCTGTAGCAAAGTAATGCTGTGTTGTTCCAGCAAACCGCGCAGAGCGTTGCCGTCGAACGTTGACTCGCGGCTGGCTACCACTGTCGTTGCGCCCACCAGAAGCGGCAGCCAGATTTCAAGGCCCGCAATGTCGAAGGAGATCGTCGTCACCGCAAGCAGCCGATCGCGCTCCGTCAGCTCAAGCCACTCGCGCATCGACCATAGAAAATTCGTTAGCGCACCTCGGGGAACCTGCACACCTTTGGGCTTGCCTGTCGAGCCCGACGTATAAATCAGGTAAGCTAGATCCTCGGGCCGCACCGATATCGAAAGATTGCCGCGGGGGTTCGCATGCAAGCCTGCATCTTCGAGCAGGATTGTCGCTCCGGGAAACGCCGGCAGTTCTTCGCGAATGCTCTTCTCGGACACGACGATCTGAACACCACTGTCTTCCAGCATGTAACGAAGCCGTTCGACCGGCAGCATCGGGTCGAGCGGCAGATAGGCCGCGCCGGTTTTCACGATTGCGAGCAGCCCCACAATCAGGCTGATCGAACGGTCGACGCACAAACCGACGAGCTGATTCGGGCCGGCGCCATGCTTGCGCAACTCGTGCGCCAATTGGTTGGCGCGCTCGTTCAGGTCCGCGTAGGTGAGCAGCTGCTCGCCATGAACCACAGCGATCGCGTTTGGAGTCCGCGCAACCTGCGCTTCCACCAACGCCGCCAGCGGCGTCTCTCGCGGATAATCCCGCTTCGTATCGTTCCATTCAATGAGTAGTTGCTGCCGTTCCGCAGGCGTCAGCGTCGCCATGGCGGCGATCTTCTGTTCCGGGTCGGCGGCGTCCATCGCGTGCACTTCGCCGGTGACATGGTGAGGTGAAGTAGCTTTCTGAAGGGGCGATGGGCCGTAGTCGTCAACCATCATCATTGTTGTGGACCGCCGTTCCTGATTCCGGACGGAGTTACATGGGATTATAGCGTAGATGGATTGAGGGCCCGACCTTTGAAGGGGTTGGGCTTCAACTATTCATGGCCAGCTGGCGCTTGGAAACAAGCGATTCAAAGATCGCGAGCAGCTCTGCCGCCACATCGCTCCAGCTTCGGCTCCCGCGCGCCGAGATGGCCGCTGCGTCCCATGCGGCATCGAGCACGAATGCCAAAGCCTGGGCCAGCGCCAAAGGCTCGCGAGGGGGCACGAGGCGTCCGCACTTATCGCTCATGATTTCGGGGATGCCGCCAACATTCGTGGCTACGACAGGACGGCCGCACGCCAGCGCTTCAAGCACAACGTTGGGGCAGCCTTCCATATAACTTGGCAGGGTAACCAGGTCCGCAGCCGCCATCCAAACGGCTACATCGTCGAATGCGCAAGCGGGCAGCACGTGAATGTAACCGGCGGCGTTGTTACCCTGAATAACGCTCTCGATCAGAGGCCTGTCGGGCCCTTCGCCAACCAGATACACATGCAGGTTAGGGCGCTCAGAATGCAGCGATGCCGAAGCTTCGACCAATTCTCGCAAACCCTTCTTCACGTCCATGCGCCCAATGTATACGACAGCCTCCGCCGCCGGATCGATGCGCAACTTCTGCCTTGCCTCAAGGCGGTCCCTGACGTGGAAGACGGAGAGATCGCAACCGTTGACAATGGCGCGGCTCTTCTCCGGCGAAGCGCCCATGGATACGGCCTTTTTGCGAAGATCGTCACTGACCGTGACAAGAAAATCGGCCTCACGCAAAACAGTGCGCGTGTGCAACGCGGAAATCGGATCGCCGATCCGGTTGATGTCCGACCCAATGCTTTGGGTGACGACCGGAACGGAGAGAGCTTTACCGATTTTGAGAGCGGCATATCCATCCGGGTAGAGAAAGCAACTGAAGATAAGATCGGGCGCGAAGCGGCGCACGTGAGGCAGCAAAACACGAGCGGCCATCCAGCCGTTGAATGGCCGGGACACCATCGGCAGCGCGGGATAGTCGTAATAATTCACTTTCATATCCGGCGGGCTATAGGAGGAGTCGAGCTTTTGGTAACTCCGGCTCCGGGGCTTGAGCAGCGACGGATAACTTGCATTGGGATAGAAGACGCGCACATCGGCTTCGCGGGCGATCAAACGCAGCGTCTGGTAGGCCGATCGGCCCTGCCAGGGCTCCGCCGAGCTGGGGAAATACCGCGTAACGACCGCGATTTTGAGCATGGCTATTCTCCAAATCCGATCACTGCGGCAATGGGGCGGCTTGTGGCTGCTCCGCGGTAGCGAATGTCCTCCGCAAGCCTTCGGCGGTGCCCACGCGAGGCGTCCACTCTAGCAGCTCTTGCGCGGCAGTCTGGTCGAAGTTCCGGAGCGGCCGAATGGACCGAATGCGATATCGCGAAAGAGGCGCACTGCGCTTGAGAAAGCGCGTGAGCAATTCGATGCCGACTGCTGCAGCCATCAACACAGGCTTGGGAACATACAGGGCCTTGATGTTGGGCTTGGCGGCACGTGCCGTGCGGATGAACTCGCGCTGCGTAATCAAGGCTGGGTCAACTAAATTTACCAGCTTCCCCTCCAGGCCGGGCCGCGTGGAGCCAAGCAGAAGCGCATCCACAACGTCGTCCACGTAGACGAGCGGCAGCGGCAGCGAACCGCTGCCGACAACAATCCAGCGGCCGAACATGCCAAAGCTGCCCGCCGGGCTGCTGGGTTCAATGCCGGGACCGAAGATCGCTCCCGGACGAACGACGAAAGCGGGCAGTCCGTGGTCTTTTGCGGCAGCCATAACCATTCGCTCGGCGTCGAGTTTGGTCTGCGTATAGGCGCCGCGGCGGTCGGCGTGAGGTTCCAGCGGCCACGCCTCTGTGACCTTGCCGGCCCGGCCGATGGCGTGGTCAAGCACGCTCAGCGAACTGACGAACACCATGCGCTCTACACCGTATTTGAGACAAGCATCGATCACATTTCGGGTTCCGGCGACGGTGCCGCGCTGGAAATCCGCCGCGCTGCCCTTCATCGCAGCGCCAACGTGAAAGACCGTGCCCACCCCGGCTACGAGGGTATCGACGTATTCCGGATCGCCAAGGTCGCCGTCAACATAATCGACTCCGGGAAGCGGCTCCTTGGGAATTCGGCGGACGCCGGCACGCACCTTGCCACCCTCTTGAACCAACCGGCGCAGTAGCGCGCCACCGAGGAACCCGCCTGCCCCGGTCACCAGTGCATCGGCGGGAGGACGCGGCGTCAACTGAGCCTGACGCACAGAGTCACGCAGCCGGTCGGCTTGCTCACATGCCGGTGCCATCGCTTTGACCAGTCGCAGGCCCTCCTCAGGGGTCACTGGCACGGTTGTGCCATGCTCCAAGGCGGCGTAAAAGTCACGAATGTTCCTGTGGATTCCAGGCGCGCCGGGCAGGCTTCCGGTAATGAATCGCAGAACATTGCGCGGCACATCGTAGAGGCTCGCCGCGGCGTTGCGCATGGTGCAAATCACGGGAGAAGCGAACTTCGGGCCCGGCAGCAAGGTGGTCGTGTAGCAGGTCTGCAAGAGGCAGTCGATCTGCATCACGCCTCGCGTGCCGTGGACGATCACTTGGCTCCGGACCGGGCGGACGTTCCACGAAAGGTACAGCCGAGCTTGGCCCCGCTCACAGTCGACGTCGGCCGTCCACTCATCGAAGAGGAGATTTGGATCAAGGCCGGTCGAGCGGAAATCGATCTCCGCCGACTTCACCGGGCCCAAGAATGTCTCTGCAATGGACAGGCCATGAATGCCGAGGTCTTGAAACGGGTACGAGCCTTTTCGATACGGGGGCGGAAGCTTGCCGCCACCCGGCCATGCCGCGTAATCCGAGCTGCGATGAAAGTCGAGAGAAAGGACTTGGCCAATGCCGCCGCCGCGAACAATTTCCGCGCCGCGCAGCACAATCGGGTCAAGTCTGGCGGAGTGAACCAAGCCCAAAATACGTCCGGTGGAATTGGCGGCCGCGATCATCTGTTCGCACTGCCCGACCGTCTCAGCCATCGGCTTCTCAACGAGCACATTTACGCCTGCCTGGAGAGCCTGGATGGAGACCTTTGCATGCCAGGCAGGCGGTGTGAGTACATGAACCACGTCCACGCCGGAGGCCAGCAGCTCTTCCACGCTTCCGTAGGCGGCGGGCAGAAGAAATGCCTTGGCGACCGCCTGGGCCTTTGCCAGATCGAGATCGGCTATTCCGGCAACCTGAACTGAAGAAATCGATTTGAGGGCACGAAGATGGTGCGCGCTGACATAGCCCGCGCCGATAATCCCAACTTTAAACTTAGTCATCGTGGAAGAATTACGCCTCGTAATCCGGCAAAGGCCAATGCTGGGCAGATACGCATGGAACAACTATACTACTGAGGCAGCAGCCCTTTCAGCCCTTCCGCCATTTTCTTCCGGCATTGGCCGCGAACGGGAAAGAGGCTTCCTGGCCGAGAGGAGGCCGATGGAATTCATCTATTTTGGCAACGACTGGTTTGCCGAGAATCGTACCAGCAGCCACCACATCGCCAAGCGGCTGGGCGCCAAGTTTCCAATCCTTTATGTCGAGGTACCGGGACTTAAAGCGCCCCAGGCGAACCCGCGCGATATGCTGAAGGTCTTCGAAAAGCTGCGCATGGCGTTCCAACCGCCTCAACTGGTCGCCCCCCACTTCTGGCGCATGACCCTTCCGCAGATTCCATTTCGCCGCTTCGCAGCTGTTCGCGCGGCCAACCGAGTCTTCTCGCGCATGCTGATCCGCAAGGCCATCCGCCGGGTCGGCTTCAAGGATGCCGTTGCGTGGTTTCATATTCCCCATGCGGGATTCCTGGCCAAGCAACTGGGAGAAAAACTCACTGTCTTCTATTGCATTGACGAGTACTCAAAGATGCCGTTCGTGGACGGAGCCGCCGTGGGCAAGATGGACGACGATCTTACCGTGGCGGCGGACATCGTTTTCGCATGCAACCAGAATCTGGTGGATGCCCACCGATCGCTCAACGCCAACGTTCACCTTTCGCCGCACGGCGTCGACACGGAGCTGTTCGCATTGGCCAATTCGCCCGACACAAAAATTCCGGAGGAACTGAACAGCCTGCCTCGGCCCATCATCGGCTCGTGGGGGGTGGTCAATCAGCGGATCGATCTCTCCATTCTCGAACATATTGCCCTGGCCCGGCCGAATTGGACCATTTTGTTGATCGGGCACGTGGCCGTGGATGTTTCCAAGCTGAGGCGGATGCCAAACGTCATCTTTGCCGGGGTGAAGCCGTATGCCGAACTTCCCAATTGGGCCAAGGCAATCGACGTCTGCATTCTGCCTTATACCCGGACCTCGTTGAACTTGCAGTCAAGCCCATTGAAGCTGCGCGAGTACCTGGCCTCGGGAAAACCGATCGTGGCTGTTCCGCTGCCTGAAGCAAAGCTCCTCGGCAATGTCGTTCAGACCGCTGAGGATGGGCCGGGATTCGTTCTTGCAATCGAGAAGGCGCTCGCCGGGAACACGCCCGAGTTGGCTGCGCTTCGCCAGAAAGCCGTCGATGGCAATACATGGGACGCTACGGTCGCGAATGTATTGGAGAAGCTGCAAGCGGAGTTGTCCAGGCGCCAGCAAAGTCAAGCAACCGCTTGAAGTTGGAACCGAACGCGCCAATGCAGCCGGACCGGATTTCTTTAGCCGACAGCCAATTGGGCGGGCTCGCGGCCAAGAATCAGACCGTTGGCAGCTTGGTACATTTGCCAAGCTGTGGCCCAGTGAATCTCAATGCCTCTGCTTTCCGCTTCTTCCGCGAGCCAGCCGAACAGGTTGCCGAGGCCGCCATTGAGCAGCGGCTCGAGATTTCTTTCCTGCGCGCCGTGGGTGTGGAGCTTCAGGAAGAGATCGCCGCCGATGCGGGGAGCCAGATCGAACCACTGGCGCACACGCGAGGGCGTCGGCAGGTCGTAGCCTGCAATCTCTCCGTTCTCCAACCGCGGCAGCAGTCGCTCGCCGAAGCGCAGGCCGAGCGGGCCGGGGATCATTAACAGGTCACCCTGTCTGCCTCCGCCTACGGTGGCTTCGATTCCGTGATCGAAGGACCGGGGACGATTGTCTGAATTGTTGGTGCACCAGTAAATCTGGTTCACGACGCGCCCCTGCGTTGGCGATGGAACGGAAGGCATGGTGAAATCCGCGTAGCAGCCCAGATCGCGCAGCAGCGCGATTTCGCCGTTGAGGCCGCACGCCTTGCCGTCCGGATGCGAGTTATCGAGCGCCCAGTTGCCGTGAATGAAGCCAAAGACTGTGCGCCCGTCCTGCTGGCGAAGAAGGCCATGATCGCCGGTTAGCCGCCGGCAGTATTCGGTGACTTTCTCGATAAAAGACTCGCGCTGCTCGTTGGCGTGATGGAGATGCACTTCTACGTCGCCCACGCCAAGACGCACCATCTCAGCTATGCCGTCAAGCAGATCGCGCCGGTACTCCTCCTGCGGGTAAAAAAAACTGTACTGAGGACATTGGCCCGCGGCGTCTCGGGGAGCGTCGCCGGCAATGCGCGGCCACTTGTCACGCCACTGCGCAACGCGGCCAAGCGCTGTTTCAAGCGAAGCTCCCATGCCCGCAGGCTCGTAGTGATCGGCCACCACAACCCAGGCACGCTTCGGCTTGGTGAGCCGCGCGCTCTTCCGAAGGCGATCCTTCAGGTATGGCACAAGCCAGATTTCCGCGTGTCGAGGAAGTTTCATTAACGTCGATTTGCCCTGTGAGTGTTGCGATCGCTTGCGTCGATTGCGATGTGGTCGCCGGAATTAGCATAAAGTATCGCGTCAATTATTCCGGTGTCGAAATGAAAATCACATTCTAGCGGTGTCCACCGCACAAATGGTCGTTCTGTCTAAGCCGCGTCTACGATGAGGCGTTTCCCTAGTGCCCGGAGCGCCGTATCAATCCCATCTATCTGGCTTGTATGCCGGATGTTCGTCAGCCGGTTGACAACCTGGGGAGACGTACCGATGCGTCGCGCCAGGTCCGCGGGGCGAACATTCTGGTGCAACATCTCATTGAGCAAGAGAATCTTTGCGGAAAGACTCGCGGGCACTTCGACAACGAGTTGGCCGCGTTTCGGTTGAGAGGGCGCGGGGACCGGGCGGCGTTCATCGAAATAAACGTCCATAGCTGTTTCCAATACGTCCCTTGCCGCCTTCAAAGCCTCTGTACGGTCCCTTCCCTGGGTTACCGCTTCGGGAATGTCGGGAAAGGTAACGAGGATAAACTTTCCGTCTTTGCGTAGATTCACTGGATACGCCCGCATGTTGCCTCCTTTACTTCAGACCAAGCTGTTTCTTGATACTCCTGAGAACTCCGTCGCTCAATTCTTTGTTGTGCATGGGAAGAATTGAGCGGCGACCGTTCAAGAACACATGAAGATGCGAACCCTTTCCGGGCTCGAATGTCGCCCCTTGTTTGGTGAGCCAACGCTTCATCTCACTGCTCTTCATATCTAAATTATAAACAGATCTGCTTATATATGAAAGCGCAACATATTTGCCGCCATGAACGCTTGAAATTGCACGCCAGCTAAACTGTGCGCCAAAAACGAAACCCCACCAGGTTTGGCGGGGTCAGTCAGAGGCCTGAAGGGCACGTTTCCGTGCCCTTCAATCCCGGAGGAACAAGAAAAGAGAACCAAAAGGACTACAGGCTCAGGTTCATCCCCTGACGGATTGGCTTTGCCTTGCGAAATGCGACAAATGCCAGACCCAGGAGGCCGGTGCCGAGGAGCAAGAGGCTGCTGGGCTCGGGAGCGGCGGTGGTGTTGTTGATGCCGAAGCTATAGGTGATACCGTTGGTGGTGTTACCTGACGCGGTAAAGTTAGTGGTGTAGTCCACGCCGTCGTCAACGATCAAGCCGGTGCCATCAGCCACGAGGAATGCGGCGCTGCCTCCAGCTGGAATGTAGGTATAGGCGGAGAGGGTCTCAATCGTGAACGTGGTGCCCGTGGGCCCAGAGCCGATGGAGAACGCTTCCACGCCGGCGGCGGTGTTGCTCCAGGAATAGAAGGTTGTTGTATCCCCGGCCAAACCGGCGAATACCCCGGTTGTGTTAGAGCCGCTCTCTACCGTTCCAGTGCCGGATGTGGATGTGACACCCGATGCGCTGAATGTGACGCCCGAAGTGGCGGTGACGCCTAGATCGTCGGCCTTCGCAGCCGGGCTGAGCGCAAGGGCCGTTGCCATTGCGAGTAAAGCGAGTGAAAACTTCTTCATGTTTCCTCCTAAAAGAATCGCCCTCGCGGGCATTTGTCCTTGTTGCACCCTTTGCGAAGTACAGCCAAAGGGCAGGCCTGGGGTTTCAATGGTTTGCTCGATGAGTCTCGTACCGCGTGCAATGCCAAGGGGAGACATTCGCACCGAAACTCTCTTCGCACTGCCTTTGCCGCATCGGCTCCACTTGGGGGAATCAGGAAAACCGGAATTACGCGATCGAACGAACTGCTTTGGAGCCCCCGTAAGCACGTCCCAACAGCGCTCGCATCTCTATATGCAGATGGCGTGCCAAACCTACAGCATTTAGATTCAACAACTTACTGGAAGAATAATCGGCAATGTGCAAACTCTTGCAGAGGCACTTCCAAAATAGTTCCTCTTTCTGGACTGGTTAGGGACCCGGTTCGAAGAGAGAAACTAGCCTGGATGGGCCCCGAAGCGCGGAAATTTTCTCCCGCAAGGCGATTCGACATGACGCCATGAGACATGGCTGCAGCCTTCGGCATTCGTTTTCAAAAATACTTGATTCGCAAGCAAAAGAGGGTGCGGTCATTTGAGGCAAGAGATCGCATTTCGACTGAGACGCCCGGATCCCAAATCCGGCGAACATAAGCAGCGGCACAGGCTTAAAGAACGTTTTATCATACGGGCCGTTTGAGATCGGTTAAAATTTAGTTGAAGGGGATCGTCCATGGGAGCTTACGTTTCTCGATATCTGCAAGAGGTTGCTGAGATTGCAGGAAAGATCGATCAACAGCAAGTGGAACGGATTATCGATGTGCTGATCGAAACCAGACAATCAAATGGACGCCTGTTCATTTTGGGTGTAGGGGGCGGAGCCGGCAACGCTACCCACGCTGTCAACGATTTCCGCAAGATTGCCAACATCGAGAGCTACGCGCCAACCGACAATGTGAGCGAACTGACGGCGCGCGTCAACGACGACGGCTGGGATACGAGCTATGCGCGCTGGCTGCAGGGCAGCCGCTTGCGCAAGGGAGATACGCTGCTGGTGTTTTCAGTCGGCGGCGGCAATCTTGAAAAGAACATTAGCGCAAACATCGTGAAGGCTCTTCAACTGGCGCAGGAGGTTGGCGCCAAGATTACCGGCATCGTGGGACGGGACGGCGGCTACACGGCCAAGGTTGGAACGGCAGTGGTGGTGGTCCCGACGATCTCGGATGACACGGTCACGCCCCACGCCGAGGCCTTCCAGGCGGTGGTGTGGCATATGATTGTCTCCGACCCGCGGCTAAAGGCCAACGAGATGAAGTGGGAGTCGACCAAGTAGCCGGCCGGCAGGAATCCGCCTGATTAAATCTTGATCGTGAACTTGCTCGCCTTGGCGTCGTTATAGAACATCTTCACCGTGTCGAGCGAGTACGCTTCCAGATCGTACCCGACATTATCGAGCTTCTTCAGCAGGTCGTGCGAGACGGTGATGATGTGCGCTCCGATCTTGTCTGCCTGGAAGATATTCAGCAGCTCGCGCGGGCTAGCCCAAAGAAGTTCGGCCTTGGGGCGGGACTGGAGGATGCTGAGCGCCTCCGCCATCAGCGGTTCCGGATCGACACCGGTGTCTGCAATTCGCCCGGCAAAAACCGAGACAATTGCGGGCGTGTCCGGGCTCAGCGCTTGCGCGACGCGCTTCACCTGGCCAAGACTTAGAATGGCCGTGACGTTGAGTTCAATGCCTTCGGACGACAGGCGACGAATCAGATCGCCGCTGAACTCTCCCTGCGTGTTGGTCACGGGAATCTTGACGTTGACGTTGCTTCCCCAGCCGGCAATGACGCGGGCTTGCTTCTCCATGCTGGCAAAATCGTCGGCAAAGACCTCGAGCGAAATTGGCCGATCGGGAATCGCGGCCAGGATCTTCCTGCCGAAGGCCTCGTAGTCGTCGATGCCGGCTTTCCTCATCAATGTCGGGTTAGTCGTGAAGCCCTTGATGTAAGGCTCGGCATATAACTTCATCATGCTGTCATAGTCGGCGCCGTCGGCAAAAATCTTGATCTTCAAATCGGTTGTCTTTGACATAACTCTCCATGTTCGTAAAAAGTGCGCTCGCTTGCTGGGCCGGTGTAACACTCATGACCGGCTAAATTTCGGAAACTGGCGGCACTCGACGGGCTGAATGCACAAAGATTCGCTTCTTTAGGCTAGAGAGAAACGAATTCAATCCTCGCCTAAGACTGATGGGAAGAAATGTGTATGTCAAGTAAGTTCTTGCAAAGCAAATGGCTTTCCCATAACCGGGGTAATCATTCTTGTAACGCCTTACAATTTTCACCGCGCAACTAGCGTTGGCGCGCTGCTGGACAAACGACCCGTTTCCGCTCCACATTTTGTAAGCCAGGAAAAGCTCCTGAAAGTTGTACATCCTCCCTGTCCGGCCCAACTTCAACCAAAAATCCCAGTCGGCGAACCCTTGTAGCGTGACGTCGTACCTCGCGTTGAGCGAAGCGCGGAACATTGCTGTCGAGTTAGCGACGGGATTGGCCAGCAATGCGACCTTGCGCATAGCTTCATCGGACTCCGGCTTATAAATGTCGGCAGTTCTTTCATCGTTGCCGTTCACGATTGTGTACCCACCCGCGCAGGCCACATAGTCTGGATGCTCGTCGAGAAATGCAATCTGCTTGTTGAGTTTTTCCGGATCGATCCAGCGGTCATCGTCGTCCAGAACTGCGATATACTTGCCGCGCGCGGCCTCTAGCGCCGCATTGGAAACCACGGCTATGCGACCGGCATGAGGCAACTGCAAATAACGGATGCGCGGTTCTCTCGCCTCCCACGCCCTAAGCACCTCCGCGGTGTTATCGGTGGATCCATCATCGGCAATAATCAACTCCCAGTCGAGAAGGGACTGGCCGATCACGCTCTCAATTGCCTTGCCGATCAGCGAGGCCCGGTTATACGTCGCCATGATGATGCTTACAACTGGATTGCCGGATGTCTGCATGTCGCTCATCTTCCTGAACCCTCGTCTACGTTTACGCCGCCGGCGCCGAGGCCGGATTCGAGCAGATAAGCTTCCACTTCCTTCCACTTATCCAGAGTATCGATTCCCTTGGAGTA
>CAZSVJ010000013.1:0-24919 GCA_964610185.1 uncultured Occallatibacter sp.
CGCCATCGATGCGCAATCGCAGGTGGGCCTGATGCTCAACGTCAAGCGCGAAGACCTGGAAACAGTTCTCTCCGTGCTTCCCGCGTTGAACTCGCCCACGGTCTCGCAGTTGAGCAATTCGGAGTGGGTCGCGGTCAACACCATCGTCGATGAGCGTGTGGCGCGCGACGTAATTCCGCGTCTCAAAGCGGCCAGGGCCACAGGCATCGTGGAGTATCCGCTCAACAAAGTGGTGCTTTGATCGGCAGTCAGAAGGAAGAAAGGAGGAAGCGCGAAATGCCTACGAAAGATGCGAGAAAAGAATCCATCAGAAAATTCAAGGAGCGAAAAGTGCTCCTTGGCGCTTACGCTGTGCGATGCACCACAACAGGGCGGATATGGGTAGGCGCATCGAGAAACCTGGATGCTACGAAGAATGGGTGCTGGTTCTGCCTGCGTGGCGGGTTGCATCGGGAAAAGTCGCTCCAGGCGGAATGGAGCACTCAAGGTGAGTCGGCTTTCCAGTATGAAATCTTGGAGAGCCTCGACGACGATGTGAACCCATTGAATGTCGAGGACCTGCTCAAAGGAAAGAAGAACGAGTGGGTCGAACGATTGAGCGCGCAAGCGCTTCGATAATCAAAATGTTCTGGTTGCATTGTCTTGAAACTATGACTGAGTAAGCAAGGAAACTAGATGAAGTTGATCCGAACCAAAGGACGTGGCGCACACGAAGTAGCAGAAGCGTTAGCCGGACTTGAGCGGCGCGGTGCTGTGGGGCTCGATAGCGTGCTGCCTGCCGTGAAACGGATTGTGAGCGACGTTCGCAAGAAAGGCGACCGCGCATTGCTGCGTTATGCGGCGCTATTCGACGGGCTTTCAGGCGCGGACGCAATGCGCGTGACGCGGCAGGAAATGGCCGCTGCGTGGGAGGCGATCGATCCCGCGCTGCGCGATGCGTTGTCCACCGCCGCCAAGCAAATTCGCAAATTTGCTCAGCACCAATTGCCAGCCTCCCGGAACTTATCTCCGATTCCCGGTCTCATAACAGGCCAGCTTGTGCGCCCGCTTGCCTCGGTCGGCTGCTACGTCCCGAGCGGTCGTCATCCGCTACCATCAACCTTGCTCATGACGGCAATCCCCGCGCAGGTTGCGGGCGTCAAGCGCATCGCAGTAGTCTCGCCAAGGCCCGCGGCAGAGACCCTCGCCGCAGCGCATCTGCTCGGTATAGCGGAGTTCTATCGCCTCGGCGGCGCGCACGCCATAGCCGCTTTGGCATACGGAACCGCAACCGTCGAGCGTGTGGACAAGATCGTCGGCCCCGGCAATCTTTACGTGACCGCTGCCAAGCGCCTGGTTGCTTTTGATTGCGCGATCGACATGCTCGCTGGCCCAACCGAAATTGTCGTGACCAGTGAGCGCGGAGATCCAGCCGGCATCGCTGCTGACCTGGTCGCGCAGGCGGAGCACGATCCGGAGGCGCTGGCAATATTCATCACAACGCGCGCCGATCTCGCCAAAGAAGTGATCGCGGAAGCAAAGCTGCGCAGCCGCAACAATTCTGTTGCGAGCCAGGCTCTCGACCGCAACGGCCTCATCATCGTTGCCGCCGATGTTGCAGAGGCGCGTCAGATCACCAATCGGCTTGCGCCCGAACATCTCACCGTGGATGCGCCTGGCGACCTTGATTGGGTCCAGAACGCCGGGTCGGTGTTTGTGGGCCGCTGGTCCGCGCAACCCATGGGCGATTACATCTCTGGACCCAACCACACCTTGCCCACGGGCGGCATGGCCCGCGTGCGCGGCGGCCTCAGTGTGTACGATTTCGTCAAGCTTATTACCGTGCAACAGTACACTGCAAAAGGCATCCGCTCACTTGGTCCGCCCGCTGCTCTCTTGGCCGAAGCTGAAGGCCTCACCGGCCATGCGGAAGCCATTCGAACGCGCTTGAAGGCAAGGAGACCCCGTGGCTGATTTTTCGAAAGCAACGAGCCCAGCCCCGCGCGCCCGCGTGCAAGCGATGAAGGAATATCACCCGCCGCTTGGCAGCCGCGAAGCGCTGCGGCTGGACTTCAACGAGAACACGCTTGCCTGCTCGCCCAAAGTGCGCGAAGTGCTTGGCACCATCTCTGTGGGCGCTCTCACGCGCTATCCGGAGCGCGAGCCCGTAGAAGCCCTGGTCGCCGCAAATCTCGGCCTGGCTCCGGCGCAGGTGGCTCTCACCAATGGCGTCGACGAGGCCATTCACGTGCTCTTCGAGACCTTTCTCGAAGAAGGCGATGAGCTGTTGCTGCCCGTACCGACGTACACAATGTATGAGGTCTACGCCTCGGCAACGGATGCGCGCATCGTCACGGTGCAGGCCGCCGACGATCTGCAATTCCCTTTCGAGCGCTTGCTTGCGGCCATCACTCCGCGCACAAAAATCATCGCCATCGCCAATCCCAACAGCCCTTCAGGCTCTGCCGCCACTCGCGGGCAGCTCATTGAAATTGCGAGCCGAGCGCCGTACGCAGTGCTGCTGGTGGATGAAGCGTACTTTCATTTTCACGGCGAGACGGTGATCGACTTAATCGGCGTAGTGCCTAACATAATTGTGGCGCGCACCTTCTCGAAGGCCTACGGCCTGGCCGGCCTTCGCCTCGGCCTGCTGGCTGGGACAGTTGAAATAATTCGCTGGGTGCGCCGCGTGCTCTCGCCCTACAGCGTGAACTCGCTGGCTCTCGCCTGCCTGCCGCCCGCGCTTGAAGACAAAGCCTATATCGACTGGTACGTGAATGAGGTGCTCGCGGCGCGTGCAGATTTTGAGGTCGTCGTCGATGCGACCGGAATTCGCCGCTGGCCTAGCCGAGCCAATTTTATTCTCGTCGACATCGGCCCTCAACATGCGGGGTTTGTCCGCCTCATGCGCGCAGCGGGCGTTCTGGTGCGCGACCGCTCCAGCGATCCGGGCTGCGACGGCTGCGTGCGCATCACCATTGGAACAAGAGAGCAGATGGGCCAGGCTATTCCTGCTTTGAAGCAAGCTGTGAATGAGTTGAAGATTGCGAACTTCAAGGGCCAAACGATATGACAACGAGAAAGAAATCTGAATCCGCCGTTCAGTCGAAGCTGCGAACTGCGATCGTCCAGCGCAACACAGCCGAGACGCGCATTGCGATTGCACTCACCATCGAAGGCCGCGGCCAATACAAGATCTCCACCGGCATTCGCTTCTTCGATCACATGCTGGAGCTGTTCACGCGCCACGGCGCATTCGATCTTGAACTCAACTGCGACGGCGACTTGGATGTGGACCAGCACCACACGGTAGAGGACGTGGGCATTGCGCTCGGTGAGGTGTTTGACCGCGCCCTTGGCGACAAGCGAGGCATTTTGCGCGCCGGATATTTTCTAATGCCCATGGACGAGACCCTCGCCATAGCCGCCGTGGACCTGAGCGGACGCGCCGCCTTCGCTGTCGAGACCAAGGTGCGCACAAGGCTAGTGGGCGATTTGCAAACCGAGCTTGTAACCGACTTCTTTGAGGGCTTCGCCCGCGGCGCTCGCGCCAACGTTCATGTCAAGACCATGTATGGCCGCTCGAATCACCACAAGATCGAAGCCATCTTCAAGGCCTTCGCGCGCGCCTTGCGCGTAGCCTGCTCCAGGGACAAGCAACTTGCCGGAATGTTGCCGTCGACAAAAGGATTGTTGTAATGCGCGTAACCGTGATCGACTACAAAGCGGGCAATCTGACCTCGGTGCTCAAGGCGCTGCGTCATCTGGACGCGGAGGTTGAAATCACGGACGGCGATCTTGCGCCGGTTGAATCAGCAGAGCGTTTGGTCCTGCCGGGTGTCGGGCATTTTGCTGCGACACAGCGCCTCGACGCAACAGGCCTCACGCCGGCTATTCGTGCGGCTATTGCGCGAGGTGTTCCCTTTCTCGGAATTTGCGTTGGGATGCAGTGGCTCTACGCGGGCTCAAGCGAAGCGCCCGAGCAGCCGGGCCTCACGCATTTTGCCGAGCAGTGTACGCGCTTCTCCGAGAGCCACGAGAAGGTTCCGCATGTTGGCTGGAACTCGCTCGATGCGCGCGCAGGCTCGAGGCTGCTGGCCGGCGTTGAGCCAGGCGAGTTTGTCTACTTCACGCATTCTTACAAGGCTCCAGTCACCGCTGACACTGCGGCCGTCACGCACTATATCGAACCATTCGCCTCCGCTGTCGAGCGCGGCAACGTGATGGGCGTGCAATTTCATCCGGAAAAATCCGGCGCAACCGGGTTGAAGATTCTTGGTAATTTTCTTTCGTGGGAAGAGTAGAGGCTGAATGATCACCAAGCGAATCATCGCGTGTCTCGACGTACATGGCGGTCGCGTCGTTAAAGGCGTGCAGTTTGTCGATCTGATCGATGCGGGCGATCCGGCGACGCAGGCTGCGCGCCACGCGCGCGAGGGCGCGGACGAAATTGTGCTGCTCGATATTACGGCGACGCACGAAGGCCGTCAGACGCTGCTCGACACGGTGCGGCGCACGGCGCGCGAATTGTTTGTGCCCTTCTGCGTTGGCGGCGGCATTCGCACGGCCGACGATGCGGCGCAGGTCTTCGAGGCCGGTGCGGACAAGGTCAGCGTAAACTCCGCCGCGCTTGCCGACCCCACGTTGATCGACGCCATCGGCCGCAGCTTTGGCGCGCAGGCCGTTGTCGTCGCCATTGACGCGCGACGCGATCCGCAGGCGGCCGATCCAGTCCGCGATGCGCAGGTCTACGTCCAAGGAGGCCGCAAACCGACTGGCCGTCATGTAGTCGAGTGGGCCCGCGAGGCCGAAGCGCGCGGCGCCGGCGAGATTTTGCTCACCTCAATGGACTCCGATGGAATGCGCGCCGGCTTCGATTGCGAACTGACCGCGGCCGTAAGCGAAGCGGTCGGCATTCCCGTGATTGCTTCAGGGGGCGCCGGAACCGTGGACCACTTCACCGATGTCCTCGGCCGTGGAAAGGCCGATGCGGCACTTGCAGCCAGCATCTTTCACTTCGGAGTTTCAAGCGCGCGCGTGCTCAAAGAAGAGCTGGCCAAAGCCGGTGTCTCGGTGAGGCTGCCATGCTGATTCCTTCCATCGATTTGCTCGGCGGCCGCATTGTTCAGTTGGTGCAGGGCGAAAAGCTGCGCCTGGCTTTTGATGACTTTGAATATTGGATCGAGAAGTTCTCCAAATTCCCGTTAGTCCAGTTGATCGACCTCGACGCCGCGATGCGCCAGGGAGACAATTCAGAACTCGTTGCGCAGATTGCGAAGCGTTTGCCCGTCCAAGCGGGCGGCGGCATTCACTCTGTCGATCGCGCGCGCCAAGTGCTCGATACGGGCGCCAAGCGTGTCATCATTGGCTCTGCGCTTTTCGCACAAAACGAATCTGGGCAAGGCACGGTGAATACCGAGTTTGCCGCCAAGTTAGCTGCCAGCGTAGGCGCCGATCATGTAGTTGCAGGCATCGACACCAAAAATGGACTCATTGCCGTGAAGGGTTGGAAGGCGCAGGTCGCTCTCACGCCCGATGAAGCGATTCCGCAACTAGAGTCTCATGTTGCCGCATTTCTTTACACGCATGTTGACGGCGAGGGATTGATGCAGGGCTTTCCCATCGAGACGGCCGCGCGGTTGCGCAAGCTCACGCAACGGCAGCTTATCGTGGCCGGCGGCATTCGCAGCCAGCAGGAAGTGGATGCGCTAGATGCGCTTGGGGCCGATGCCGTGGTGGGCATGGCGGTCTATACGGAGTTGCTCGCAGTCTGATCGCATCTACTCCTCTGGCTCATCGACATTGCCGATTGCCCGATTGGTTTCAACGCGCGATGCCCTTAGCAACTGGGCAATTTGTTTGAGATGGAGTTGCACCGCATAGGCGCGAAGGATCTCAGCCTGCGAAAACGCGATGCCTGTGTGCCGCACCGCTTCCATGCGAGCTTCCAGTTGCGCGATGTCCTCTTCGAGACTCAGTCCTCGCGGGGGAATGTTGAAGCGCCAGCGATGGATGCAGTCGGCCACGTGGTGAAAGCCGGTACGAATATCCGTGGCCAGTTTTCCAAGCGCTGGTTCCAACTGCTGCGCATACGCATCCTCATGACTGTCCTTTACGGAGATTTCCAGCGCCACAAGAGCGTCGAAGAGCGAGCGCCCAAACTGCGAGAGCATGCTCAAGCCCTCCCGCCAGCCTGGTCCGCCGGAAGGTTCATGGCGCGCGGCTTCGAGTAGTTGGTTGTTGCCGCGCAGCATGGCCAGAGCATCGTCGCGCATTGTGGCCAGGTTCTCGGCAGGCGCGCCGCGAAATCCCCGCAGAATGGCCTCAAAGAATGCGCCCAGCACAAGAAACTCCTGCGCCAGCCCGTCGCGCAGCCGCAACCGGGCGCGGTCGGGAAGCACCAGCGTTGTGACGGCCAGCGCCACCACGATTCCCAGCATCACTTCGCCCACGCGATCGAGCGCGAGACTCCACTTCGGTCCAGGTTTTTGGACGAGCATAATAATCGTGATCGTGACCCCGGCCAGCCGCGAACTGCTGCGCAGGCCCAGCAATCCGCAGACAATCACGGCAGCGAGCACGGCGAGGATGTAGTTCCACGGAAGCGCGCCGAACAGGGAAAACGAAAAGCCGAGGATGCAACCGATGAGCGTGCCCAGGACGCGATCGCGCGACGCATTCACTGTGGAACCGACGTTCGATTGCAAGACAATGATGGCGCTTATCGAACCCCAGTAGCCGTCATGCAATCCGAATTGCAGCGCCAGCCACCAGCAAAGGGCTGCGGCCAGGGCGGTTTTTGCAGCGTGAATCAAAAGCCGCTGCCGCTCCCAGGAAATAATCCGCTGCCGCTCGGGCGCTTCCACACGCAGCTTGATGGCAAGCTGGTGCTGGGACCACGTCTTGTCTGTCTTCAGGCGCATCGATCGAATTCGCTGTCTAATATCTTCAAAGTTGCAGGATGAATGAGCCCGGCCAGTCAGGGCGGTGACCAGGCTCACGTTGGATACTTGAGGCTGCTGAATCAAGGCTACCAGCTACGACCGACGTATCTGAATTAGAGAACATTGCAGGCGCCTGCCCTGACCGTCGATCACTGCCGGTGGACGCTGCTCTTGGCGCACTGATAGACTAATAGGGTTGCCGCCGCAGTGCCTCCGCTGGCGCGGACCCGCCGGCAAGCCGGCAGAAGAAGGACAAGAAGACACCCTGTGGATACTCAAACCCGTCACGCCCTCAAGAAAGATAAGTTTGCCCAGGCCACTGCCAGCAGCGTAAGTTGGGTTAGCGGTCACCGTTCCGGCGTTTTGCGCTGGGCCGTCAGCATTTTAGTGGTGGTTTTGCTGGGCGTTGGCGCGCTGATTTACTGGAACATGCGCTCGGCTGCCGCCGACGTCGCACTGGGCGCTGCCATGGACACCTACGGCTCGCCATTGACCCCTCCCGGCGCGCCTGCCGAAAGCGGCGTTTATGCCACCGCCAACGACCGCTCCAAAGCTGCCAATGCGCAGTTTGCGGCCATTGCGCAGCAGTACGGCTGGCTTCCCGAAGGCGCCAAGGCGCACTATTTCACCGGCATTACTTTTGAGGAATTGGGCCAAAACTCCTCTGCCGAGACGGAGTTGAAGACCGCGGCCAACTCCTGGGACCACAATTTGGCCAACCTTGCCAAGCTGGCGCTGGCAGGCCTCTACCACCAGACGGCGCGCGACTCCCAGGCCATCGATCTCTACAACGCCTTGGCTGCCAAGCCGTCGGATTCGGTTCCCGCGAGCCTGGCGCAGCTTGACTTGGCCGACCTGTATGCGGCAACCGGCAAGCAGGAACAAGCCCGGGCGCTGTGGGCCAAGGTCAAGGACGCCGACAAGGATGGCGATGCCGGCAAAATAGCGGTGCAGAAGCTGGCCGGGAAATAGAAGGGTAGCCGGGTTCAAACCAAACTCGCGGAGCCTCAGGCTTCGCGAGTTTTCTTTTCTCGCATCTTTCTTGTGCCGCCTGACAAGCCAGGGCGGCAGATTTGAGCATTTTTCAACCCGCCTGCGTCTTGTGAATTATGAGCGCCGGCCAGGCAGTATTCTCAGGTTGGATGAAGATTCCAGACAGCACTTTGCTCGATAAATCGCGCCAACACGCGGATGAGGAGACGCTCGCGGCGCTGGTCAGCCAGTATGCGGGTACGCTCTACCGCGTTGCGTTTTCCGTATTGCGCAATGCCGCGGACGCCGAAGACGCCGTGCAGGAGGCATTTCTGCGCGTGTTGCGCCATCGCGACACGCTGGGCGAAGTGCGCGACCAGCGCGTTTGGCTGATTCGCATCGTCTGGAACATCGTGCTCGACCGCAAGCGCCGCGCCAAGACCCGTCCGGAGACCGACGATGTGGCCGAGCTGGCGCGCGTGCTGCCGTCGGATGGCTTGAGCGCCGAGCAGATTGCCTCCGCCGCCGAGCACCACGCCCATGTGCTGGCTCAGGTTGAACGGCTGCCCGTGAAAGAGCGCGAGGTGCTGATGCTGTCAGCTTTTGAAGAACTCAACAGCGTGGAAATCGCTGAAGTATTGAACATAACCGAGTCAAGCGTCAGGTCGCGGCTATTTCGCGCTCGGAACCTGATGGCCGATCTTCTGCAGCATACGAGGAGTTAGCGATGAATTAGTTATCAGTTATCAATGGTCAGTTGTCAGTTGTTCCGGCAAGCAAGGAGTTTCAATATGAATCACCAAGATCAGAATTCGATCGCCAACCAATCTTCATCGGGAATCGCTTCCGACGCGGGAGAAGACACTCTACATTTGATTGCCAAGCTTCCCCCGCCCGCGGGCCTCGAAGACCGCATACACGCCGGCATGTTGGCAAATGCACGTTCTGCGCAGCCCGTGGGCCGCGTGCTTGCGTGGCCGGCGACTGGCCGAGCAGGCAGCGGCTGGATGCGCAGCGCTGCTGCCGCCGCCATTGTGTTTGTAGTCGCCGGCGGCGGATGGGGAATCTACTCACGCGTGCAACAGCCCCAATCGGCAAAAGTGATCGTCATGCCTCATGGGCCGGCTCCTGGCGAATTCACCAACTCCGGCGCCATGCGCACGCCGAAAACGCTGAACGGTCCGGTCATTGGCAGTCCGGCGGTAACGCCGCCTGCCAAGCGCAAAGTGCCCGCGAAGAGCGCTGCCAAGCCAATGCCGCCCCAGAATGCGAAGACAAGCGCAGCCAACAAAGCTGCTGTCGGGCCCGCTGCGCCAGTCGCAAAATAGGCGTTCCCGGTCTTGCCGATTGGCTTACGCGTCGCTCTTTGTAAACGCCCTAATCAACATGCCCAATAGCGCCAGCACCACCGCGCCCCAGAAGGCCGGAACAAATCCGCGCACATGGAACCCGCGCACAATGCTCGACGCCAGCAGGATCATCAACGCGTTGATCACCAGCAGAAACAGCCCGAGGGTGAGGATGCTGAGCGGAAATGTGACGATCTTCAGGAAGAAGCCGACCGTCGCATTCAGCAGGCCGATTACCAGCGAGGCAATCAGCGCGGGCCAAAGTCCTTGCACGTCGAAGCCCGGCACAATTCGCGAAACAACCATCAGGGCAATCGCATACAACAACCATTGAAACAGCAGTACGAACATGCATTCTCCTTCTTGTTAGCGGCAGCCTCTGTCTCTGGTCGCCTCCGGGACACGCCGCTTCTATGCTTGGATGCGATCATGCGGCACGCGCTATACCATGGTCAATCAAAAATGGATGTGTGGCGAATTATTGCGGCACCTTTTCGCTGCTGGCTGGTCCAACAATAGGCGCTGCGACCACATAAGCGGGCGCCGGCCCACCGTCTGATTAAAATCGCTCTCCAGGGATCGTGTTGATGATATCGCTGCGCATGGCCATGTTGGCCGGGTTCGTTCCGTTTCTGCTGCTGTCTCCTCTGACGCTAGGCCAGCCGCCTGCCGGACAGACTGGCCCAGCTGGGACTGGCCAAGCCGCGCCCCTGCCGGAGATTCGTCAACTGATGCGCGAGGTGCAGGAACACCAAAGACAGCTCGAACAGGTGCGCGAAAACTACACCTTCACCTCGCTCGAAACCACTCAGGACATCGACGGCCACGGCCAGGTGAAAAAGACCGCAACCGAGGAGCATGAGCAGTTCTACGTCAACGGTCATCCAATTGGCCGCCTCGTCAAGAAAGATGGCAAGCCGCTTGACGATCACGATCTGCAAAAGGAAACCGAACGCGTAACCAAGCTGGTTGAGAAGGCCCAGAACACACCTCCAGATCAGCCGATGTTCGAGCATGCGATCACCATCAGCCAGGTGCTGGAGATGATGGAGGTGCGCAACCCGAGGCGCGAGACCTTTCGCGGCCGGCCTACGATTGTCTTTGATTTCATCGGCCGGAAAGACGCCAAGACTCATGGCCTGGCTCAGGACGTTTCAAAGAAGCTGCAAGGCGCCATGTGGGTGGACGAGGCCGATCGCCAGATTGCGCATCTTGAGGCGCGTTTCATCGACAACTTCGATGTCGGCGCCGGCCTGTTTGCGCGCATCGAAAAGGGCTCAGCATTTTATTTCGATCAGGGCCTTGTGAATGGCGAAGTCTGGCTGCCGGTCGGAGGCGAGGGTACCATCCAGGCCCGCGTTCTGCTGGTTAAGGGCATTCGCCAGCACGGAACTGAGCGCGACTACGACTACAAGCGCTTTCACGTGGAGACGGAGCAGCAAAAGGACGCAAAGGTGGTACCGGAGAAGAAGCCGTGAGGCACGCGGATGCACCAATCCATTAGAGTAAAGCCATGTATGTGCGCAAGCTTTCCATCCAGCGAACTGACCCCTCCGGCGTGGAGTACCCATGCCCGATCCGATGGATCGACAACTTCGCGATGCGCAATTTCACCAACGACGCGGTCTTCGACGATACGCTGCCTGTTGCAGATGGCCTGCTCGAAGCTGGGCATCGCGTTCCGCTCGATCGGCTTCAAGCTGCGATGGAAGATTGGTTTCGCCGCAAAGGTTATCTCAAGCCCGATGAGCGGCTCGCCGTGGCGGAAATTGACCAGTCGACGCTTTAAGGCGGACACGTGGAAGGCTCGCTTTAGAATCTGCGGGGGGAATTTCGGCCGCCCCTACGGGGCTTTGGGCTTTTTTTGGCTTTTCCCAGGACTGTCCGCCGCGGCGGACTTGTCCTGGGCTATTCTCCTTCGGCCCCTCCGGGGCGGATGCTACAGATGCGTATTCATCCTCTTGGGTGAGTCGCAGGCTTATGGAGACACGGCTGAAACCGTGCCCTTTCAAAGCCGACGGATTGCTCGGGCTTATGCAGCCGTCTCCCGCTCTGCCCCGTCGCTAGCCCAAAGCTGAAACTCAGCCTCGCGGCGGGCTTTGAGCCCTGTCATCTCTTGCAATCCAACATGATCCCAGCGCAGCAACTGCTCGGCGGCCTCGGCATATTGGCTCGCGTTCAGATCCTTCAGCAATGTCGAAGACTCCAGCTTCCCGGACCCGACGTTGAAACAGAAATCCACCAGCGCATCGAACTGGCCCTGAGTCAGCGTAACCTTCACCAGCCGCGTTACGGCCTGCTCGGCGTCGAGCAGGTCATGGGTCAATATCTCCGCAGCCTGCGCCTCGGATATGCCGTTGGGAAAGCACTCCGGATGCACTAACTGGTGACCATAACCAATGGTTGGCAGCCGAGCCGCATCGAGATAAGTCTGACTGCGAAATCCCTCCGACCGCTTGAGCAACTCAAGCCCTGTCGCGCTCATCTGCATAGATTCCCTCCGGCGGCCTTGGATAGCGCAACTTTCACGCTAGCAGGATTCGGGAATTAATCTGCAAATTGGTTTCGTCTTATTCCGTATCCGGCAGTTTATACGGCTTCTGCAGCCACTGGCGGCCTTCGTTTACGCAGCCCTGGGTGTTGTCGTTGGTCTGCACCGCCAGCCGGTACTCGGTCACGGCGCGGTCGCGCTGGCCGGTAATGTCGAATATCTTGCCCAGTTGGATGTGGCTCCAGCACTCGGTCCAGCGGGGCTCTCCATCGCCCCGCAGCGCGTCCCGATAGGCGTTCACACTGGCCTGATAGTTGCGCTGGGTAAACAGCAGTTCGCCGATGCGGTAGTTTGCCAGCGAACTCGACGAGTTGGCTTCAAGAGCCTTCTGGTACTCCGCCAGCCCGCCGGTCAAATCGCCCTGCGCCACCAGTTGCTGCCCCTTCAAAATTGCAATCCGCACTTCAAGATCCGGCGTCGATTTGAGCAACCAGTTGCCGGGATCGACGCTGATCCGCCGCGGCCGGCCGAAAGTGTCCACGACGTATTGCGTATCGGTTCCCACCACGTCGACCTTCTTGTCTTCTGTCTTGCCGTCGGTCTCAACCTGCAACTCCACCGGCATTCTGAACAGGTCGAGATCCTGCTGAATTTCGCCGATAGTGCGGAAGCCCTTGTTGTTTCCCAGCCGGTAGACCGCGTATTTGTCGGTGAATTGCGGCGCGCCGGTGCCATCGACCCATTGCGCAAAGAAGGGCGTCAACTGCTGTTGGCTCTGCGCCTCGGCCACCTTCACAAAATCCGAAGTTCTCATCCCGCTGTCGGCGTATTGGCTCAGAGCCCCTTTGAGCGTGGCCAAGAAGGCCTTGTCGCCAATTTCCCAGCGCAGCATATGGAAGACCATGGCGCCCTTTTCCAGCGTCGCCGATTGGAATTCCGGCGAAAACGGGCTCAGCCGCGCATCGCTTGACAGCGGAATGGTGTCGTATGCCAGAGCTCCGGCTGCCACATCCTGCAGTGCCGCCCGCATGGCGCTCTTGCCGCTCTCGTCTTCAAGGAACATCAACTCACCGTAGCGAGCCATTCCGTTGGTGATCCATGCGTCGTTGAGCGTGCGCGGGCTTAATTCAGAGCCCCACCACTGGTGCGCAATGGTGTTGGCCAGCAGCCGCACTCCGCTCTTGTCGCCAACTCTCGAACCCAGAATTGCCGCCAGTTCCGGCGCCCAAACCGCCGGCAGCGTGTCATCTGGAATCTCCACCACATTTAGATGGCTCGTCTCCGGCGACCCGAAGCTGTCTGTAAAGAAGTCGTACTCCCTGGCTGCCGTCTGCGCCAACTGATTGGCTGAGGCTTGGTGGGCCACCGTCAAATAGACCTTCACGTTGCCTGGGCCGGCCGTCACCGGGCCCACATACCGCCCGGCAATCACCGTTCCGGGAAATCCCGGCTTTTTCCAATTGAAGTCATACTGGTCGCCGGTCTTTCCGTTGGCCAGTGCCACGGGCTTTGACGCGCTCGTGCCGCCGCTGGCAAAAACCCGCATCCCTTGCGGAACGCGGATATGCATCTCCGCCGTAAAACGGTCGGTCAGGTAGCCGGTCATGGGAAACCAGCGCGCCGAATAGAGCAAATAGGTGATCGGCTCCTGAATCGCCGCCAGCTTCAGCCCTTCTACCGGACCGTCCTCGTTGCCGGTAATCGTGCCTTCGTACTCGAAAGTCCAGTGACTAACTTGTCCTTTAGTAAATGCAGTAGCCGGGCTCACGCGGATGGTTCCGTCCGCGGACCGCTCCCCGGTGAGCAATTTTCCGTTTTCGTCCGAGATTTTGGTCACCTTAAGCGCAGGGTGAAAGCCAAAGGCCACCAGCTCAAGGTTCTCAGGCGCGGAAAAGGTCACAACCGTCTTGGCGGAGAGGTGGTGCGTCGACGGATCCAGTTCGACGTCAATCACATAGCCGGCAATGGACAGGGCGGGGCGCTCAGAGCGCTGCGCTGCAAGCTGGGATCCCAGAGAAAGGGTCAGCAGAGCGCAGACCAAACCGACCGCCGCAAGCAAGATTCGCTGTTTTCCACGCATCGAAGTCATTATCGCAGCCACCGGCCTTGTTTTATTCATGGATGTACGGTTTCCTCTGCCGGAGCTGGGCCGCTGGCTCCCGGTTGTTCTGCAGGCTGAACCCGAAGCTGGCCTATGGTAATCTCCGCCACCCGATCGATTGTGCCCCCGCATTCCAACCCAGCGGGCCGGGCATTGAGCAGCTCCCGAGTCGCCTTCAACTCCTGCATCATGGACTGGCGCGGCGCCCCTTCCGGTAGCAGCTGTTCAAGCTGTTGGACGATTTTTGTGGCCGTGAAGTCATGCTGGATCAGCTCCGGGACCACACGCTTGCCGGCAATCAGGTTGGCCATGGCCACATGCGGCACCTTAACAACCCGTTTGGCGATGGCGTAGGTCAGTGGCGAAACCCGGTACACCACGACAAATGGGTTGCCAATCAGCGCCGCTTCCACTGTTGCCGTGCCACTGGCCACCACGGCGGCTCGCGCATGGAAGAGCGCCGCGCGGGCATCCTCGACAAGCCGGATGTCCAGCCCGCGCCCCAGATCCTCGACCATATCCAGCACTTGCGCCCGCTGTTCCGCGTTGAGGGTCGGGGCCAGTGGCACCAGGTATTCAAAGCCGGCGACTTCGCTATGGCCTGACAACGCAAGGTCTTCCAGGTCCGTGGCCGTCTTCAGCATCTCGGGCAGATTGCCGCGAATCTCCTTTGGCCGGCTGCCCGGCAGCAAGGCAATCCAGGTGCGCGCCGGCTCCAATCCGTTTTCCGCAGCGAACTGCTCTCGGCTGATCGTCGGCAGTGGCAGCTCCGCCAGCGGATGGCCAACAAACTCGGCCTCCACCCCGCGCTCCTTGTAGAACGGTTCCTCGAAGGGAAAGATCACCAGCATCTTGCGAACGTATTTCCGCACCAGCTTGATGCGCTTTTTCTTCCAGGCCCACAATTGCGGGCTGACGAAGAAAATCACGGGCACGCCCAGCCGGTGAAGCTCCTTGGCCAGCTTGAAATGAATGTCGGGAAAGTCGATGAGCACGGCCACGTCCGGCCGCCGCTCGTTGATAGCCCGCTTCAGCTTGCGAAACTCGCGGTAGATGCGCGGCAAATGACGGATGACCTCGGTAATGCCCATGACCGCCATATCTTCCGAGCGCACCACGCGCTCCAGGCCGGCTTCCACCATCCGCTCGCCGCCCATGCCGAAGAAACGCGCCGTCTGGCCTGCCGCCGCGAGCCGCCGCTTGAGCGCGTCAATCAGCAGCGCCCCGTAGTGCTCGCCGCTTGCCTCGCCTGCGGAAATAAAGATGGTGGGTGACATGGATGCGCCCGCGCGCCTGTTTCCAGCGCTGGTCACCATCATAGCGGCTTGGCTGTGGATGCGCCTTGGGCCTCAATCCGCCTGCAAGTTCAGCGGTATGTTAAATCCGAAATTAATGCGCTTGCTTGATCGCGCTAAGCGATCACCGGCAGCGTGGGCATGGAGCCCCGCTCCTTGGCCTCGGCTACCACGGCGTCAAGATGGTCGAGAACTTCGGCCACGGTCATGGTGTAGATCTCGCGGCGCGAGTCGTAGCCTTCTTCGACCAATTGTTTAAGATAGCGGCCCGCAATCTGTGCAGCCAACTGGTCGGTAATTACCTTTCCGGAGCGCCGCTTCTGCTCCACCCAGGCGGTGCAGGGCAGGGCAATCCACATGGGGCGGCCGTTCACATCGTAGCGGACGTCGACGGCGTCGGCGTGGCGGGTGGCGATGGCCACAATAGTGCCCTTCCAGCGGCAGTGCAGGTCCTCGCCGCTCCAGCGGTCGCTTACATGGAAATCTTCGTACATGACTCTAGCCTATCGTTCTAGACGTTCAACGGCAAGCTGCCGGAATGGCGCGGCGCACATTTTCCTCGGTCGCGGCTACTCCTTTTCGCAGACCCGCCGATGAAATCGGAAGGGGAAACGCCAACCATGCAAATTACTGTTACTGTCTCCGATGCAATCGTCCGCGAAGCCGCGACCCGCAACCTCTCAGTCATCGACTTTGTTGAATCCATGATCGATAAAGGCATAGCAGCCGCTCCGGAGGCCCCGGTTCTCGATAGCGCAATCGATCGCATTCGCCGCCTGCGTGCCGGGACGTCTGCTTCCAGGTAATAGAGCGCTCGGACGGCAAGCTGCTCGTTGCAATGGGATGCAAATCGCCAATAGCCCTCCCCGTTTACCATTGGGTGGAGGCGCCTGCACCAGTCGGGCTGACGATCCCAATGCTTAGAGTCGGCTATCCAGCGATCCTTCCAGCAGAGTTGCTGCGCGACTTCCCCAGCGAGGTCGAGCTCATTGCTCTGCCGGATACATTGGACCACGAAGTGGAAATCGATGTCTGGATTCCAGATCCTTACACCTCGCGAGCTTTGAAGGTCTGGCCGCATCTGCGCGGCGTGCGCCTGGTCCTTTGCATGCTCGCCGGAACCGAGTGGATTCCGGGAATCGTCGGGCCGCACGTGACCATCTGCAACGCCAAGGGCGCGCACAACGTCTCCACTGCGGAATGGACGCTGGCCGCGATTCTGGCTATGCTCAAATACTTTCCGTTTTATCAGGACATTCAACGCGCCGGCCAATGGAAGCTCCGCTTCAAGGCCAGCGCAAATTACGCCGTCATCACTGGCGATGCGCGCCCGATCTATCCACCAGTGATGCTGGAAGAGCTAACGGGCAAGAAAGTTCTTTTGGTTGGCTACGGATCCATCGGCCAGGCAATCGAGCGGATGCTTGCGCCCTTCCACGTTGATCTGGATCGTGTGGCTCGCAGGCCTCACACGGAGCCAACGGTTCACGCTGTCGGCGAGTTGGACAGCCTGCTGCCCCAGGCAGAGATCGTGATTCTGATTCTGCCTTCCAACGAGGAAACACGCGGACTGATTGGCGCGCGCCAGTTTGCTCTGATGAAGCAGGGTACATTGGTCGTCAATGCCGCGCGCGGGCCCATCGTAGACACAAACGCATTGATCGATGCGCTGCAATCGGGCAAGATTCGCGCCGCTGTCGACGTAACCGATCCCGAACCGCTGCCCGATGGTCATCCGTTGTGGAGTTGCCCCAACCTGCTCATCACGCCCCACGTCGCCGGATCGAGCCCGCAGTTTTCCCGCAACGCTCTTCGCGTGGCCGCCGCCGAGTTGCGACGCTACATCGACGGGGAGCCAATGCAGAACGTGGTTCAGGCGGCAATCTAGTGTTCTGTCTTTAAACTTCGTTCAAAAAAATGGAGACTACCCAAAACGACGAGAGAGGCGGTCATCCTGAGCGAAGCGTTCTACAGCGGAGTCGAAGGACCTGCATTTGTATTGCGTAATTCTGCCTGCGAAGCCCGCCGCCACTCAACCAACCCCATCACCGCCAGGATCACAAGCAGCAGATAAAGCACTGCCGTGACCCACAGGTCCTTATAAATATATTCGCCGATGTAGACCAGGTCCACCGCAATCCACAGCCACCAATTGGCCGTGTGCTTGCGCGCCTGCCACCAACTGGCCACCAGGCTATAACTGGTCAACGCCGCATCCAGATGAGGCAGCGCAGCGCCCACACGCACCATCAGCCAGCCCAACAGAATCGCTCCCGCTGCGCCCGCCGCAAGTCCGCCAAGCCAGCCTCGTACACCAAGCGGAACCACGCGCACCTCACCCTCTTCGCGAACGCCGCGCCACCAGTGCCACCAGCCGTAAAGCGTAAAGGCAATGAAGAAAACCTGCAGGAGCGAATCGGAAAACAGCCTTGCGCGATAGAAGACCAGAAGGTAGAACACATCCGCCGCGAGCACAACCGGCCAGCAGATCAGGAGTCGCCGCGTGGTGAGCCAGATGCCGACCAGCGTGGTGACGAAACCCGCAATCTCCAGCCAGTTTGCGGCAAGATAATTCGTAATTGCCATCCAACTCATCGTCGCAGATCTCCGTGCGTCTTCCGCTCGGGATCGGCCGCCCATCCGCGCAGCGCATCCAGCAGCTTCCCGCCTGCGCCTCGGAACCAGCGCGCGTGTCCCACCAACCAGCCGTCGCAGGCCATCGGAGCCTGATCTTCCCGATGCAACACGCTCAGAAAATAATCCGTCTCAGACAGAGCAAACTCTGCGTGACAGAGCGCGGCCATTGGCGCCAGCGCGGAAGCCTCTTCGCCCGACAATGGCCGCACCGATTCATACCCGGCCAGCAACGCGCGCAGGTGATCGAAGTGGATTGGCACGTTCTTCGCATTCACTGATCCCTGATCCCTGATCTCTGATCCCCGCGCCAGCTCCAGCCACTCCACGATGTTGCGTTCTATAGCATGAGCCAGATCGTGTACGGCATTGGTCCGATCGGCCAAGCCAAAGTCGATGATTGTCGTGGCCTGCGCATTGTCCGTGTCGTCGCTCCAGAGAAGGTTGGATGCGTGCAAGTCGTTGTGCGTCCACAGTGGCTTGAGCGCGGGCAATAGCGGCAAGAGCTCAGCATGAAACGGCGCAAGCAATTCCAAACCTTCGTCGCAGCAGGCGCGCATCCTTGCAAAATCCATGAGCGCAGGCCGCGCCGCCACATAACGTTCCATTTTCACGCGAGGATTTTGCGCGGCAAAGATCGTGAAGCCGGCTACTAGCGGGCGAGGCTTTCGGCGCGGCGCCGCGAATCCCTCCGAAGCAACATGCAGCCGAGCCAGCGCCTGACCCGCTGAATATGCATGACTCACAGTCCGGAATGGCGTCCATGAGAGCGCGTCTCCATAGAGGTCCGCACCCTCCGCTGCCTCGTGAACCTCATAAGTCCATTCGCGCTTCTCAATTGCTGTCTCGCCCGATGCATCGGAAAACACGACCGGTACCGCAGCTCCATGGGCATGCAGATGCGCCATGAATCGATGCTCTTCAAACAATCCCTCTCGGTCGCGCACGGTCCGGTGATGCCGCTTGATGAAGACCCGCCTGCCCGCCACCGATACAACGCTTGCCGCGGAAAAAGGCCGCTGGCTCACAAACAGAATCTCGATTGGTTCGCCGAAACCTGGATACTGGCTCAATAAGGCGCGCACTTCGGCAAGCTCAAGCGGCGGCCAATCGGCTTCCACAAGGCTTCCGTCCATTCCGTGCGCTTTTGCCGTCGTGCTCATGCCGCCACATCCTTTGCGAACCTAGAAAGTGTAATGCGCGGACAGCCGCACCGTCGTGGGCGCGCCTAAGTGGATAAATGTATCGCCGTAACTTGCGCCCGTATCCTTCCAATAGCGTTTGTCGGCGATGTTATCGGCATAGATTCGCAGAGTTATACGTCCCTGCTCGCCGCCCGGCGTATAGCGCGCACCCATATTGAAGAGGTTATAACTTGGCACTGCCACAAGATCGTCGCGGGTAGCCTCCTTGCGCCCCGTATAACTCCAGCCGGGCATAAGGTGCAGCCCGCGCGCATGCGGCAATGCAATGTCCGCAAATATCGACGTACGCAGGTGTGGCACGTTGATTACCTGCTTGTTATCGAAGGCGGGCGTCCCCGTGTCATCTGAAATTGCGCGGATCGCTGCCGCCGATGCCGAGAGCCGCAACCACAAGGCAGCCTTGCCCTCCGCATTCACTTCAATGCCGTCGTGCGTCTCGCGTCCTTGGGAGACGAAGCTTTGATCTCCCTGATCGTCAATCACCTTTGGATAGTAGAAGGGGGCTCTCATACGGAAGAGCGCAGCAGTCAGGAGGATGCGATGGCCTGGCTCGTACTTTGCGCCTATCTCCGCTTGACGCGTAATAAACGGAGACAGGTAGTATCCACCGGCCCAAAACGGCGCCTGCGGCCCCAGCGAAAGCAGCACTCCATAGTTACCGTAAAGAGTCAGACTATCCACAGGATTGAAGGTGACTGCATATTGCGGAAGCCAGACGGTTCTGTCGGTGTAGTCTGGCGCGCCTGACTGCGTTGTGCCGGCAATGTTATGGTCACGCACGGAATCGAAGCGGCCACCCGCGAGAAGTTGAATGCGTCCCGGCAGGTGAATTCTGTCCTGCATTACTGCCGCCGATTGGTGATTATCCTCGGTCAGTGCCCGCGGTCCGGCTTGGTCTGGCGTGCCTGTGACGGCGTCGATTTCCATGGGAACCGGCGCGATGGGCTGATAGATGTTTTCTGAGCCGACATAGGTGTACACCGCGCCATTCTGAATGTTATCAGGCGCATCCTCAGGCCGCGGACCAGGCAGTTGCACGCTGCGAAGAAACAACTCGCCCCCGCCTACCACGTCCTGGCTAATCGCTCCGGTCTTGATGTGACCTACGATCATCGCCTCGGCCTGCGCGTCGATGCGTAACTCTCCTGGGTCACGGTAATCGTAGATACCATAGTCGCCGCCGCGATAATCAATACCCGGAACCGCGGGACAGAAGAAATAGGCCGGCGCATCAGGCGCTCCGGGGCAATTTGGAATATCGTAAGCACCGTCGCTGGGGTCGAGGGCCATGGGCGTCCCATACGCGTAGATCACGTTGTCGTTGATCAGCGAGTGGCTGTAACTCACCGCCGCGAAGGCTCGCCACGCTGGCGTCAAATCGTAATCCAGCCGCGCCCCGGTGTTGATTGTGTCGAAGGTGTTGGGCAGAGCCCACGGCTGCTCGCCCAGCATGGTCGAAGGGTAAACCTTGTTCAGGTCGGGCACCGTCGTTCCGCCCAGCAATTGATAGCCGCAGACCGAGCGCTCCACCTTGTGCTGGTATTCGAAGTCGCCATTCAGAATTGCCTTCGGGCTCATCTTCCAATCCACCGCGCCCGCAGCCATCGTGCGCCAGCCGTTCGCGTCGTTGACATAGCTTTCGATTTTTTCGCCGCCGGCATTCATGCGCGCGCCCACTTGCTTCCGGCTGCCGAACAAGCGTCCAAGATCGATAGCACCGAAAACAGTACCGCGATGATCGGTGGCCACGTCGATCGCTCGCACAATTGCCGGTCGCTTGGTCACGTAGTTAATGAGTCCGCCGCCCGAGGCCACGCCGCTCTCTACGCCGGCCAGGCCATTCAGAAACTCGACCCGCTCCTTGTTTTCCAGCGGCACATCCTGCTCGCCCGCAATGGTCATACCGTTCACCTGCAGGCCCGTGGCCAGGTCGATCGTGTAGCCGCGAATCTCGAAGTCGCCGTAGTAGCCCACCGGCGCGTAGTCCTCGCCGACGGACGCGTCGTTCTTCACCACGTCTGAAAGCACGCGCGAGACTTGGTCCGACATCAACTCACGAGTCACTACCGTGGCCGAGACAGGCAACTCCTTGAGCGTCGCGCCGTCCAGCGTGCCCACCGAAACCGCGCCGGGAAGATAATCGTCCTTGGCTTCGCCATGCACGATGACTGTTGTGGTTACTGGCTGAATCTGTTGCGCAGCCGGCTTTGCAGCGTTCTGCGCCGAAGCAGCATTTGCAGGCGCCGCGCTCTGTGAAGTCGCAAGCAGCGAACCGGCCAGCGCGCAGAACTGCATCAAGACGAAAGCCCGCAGCCTGTTCCGTGGAGACTCGTTGTTTGCGAAGAATTGTGAAGGAATGCGTTTCGTTATAGCGGCTGCGAGCATGGTCTCCCCTTGTTTCCAACTGAATGAAACAAGAGAACTCACGCTGCGAATCGAAGAAGAAGGCCGTTGGCTTCGAAAACTTCCCACGCCGGCATTATCCGGATCGGGTTCTAGGGTATCTTCTCAGCCCCACTCCGTGGAGCACCCCTGTTTCAATATTCAAATTGAAACATTACCGGCCCGAATTTGCAAATATGCAAACCGGGCCGGATGGTTCAGCGGAGAAATCGATTATGAGTGAACGGCGGCGATCGGCTGGCCATAACCGCGCGATGACAGGGCGGAAGAATTTCCAGGCTGCCGACTGATTTGAATGTTTCCAGGGCCCTTGTCCTTGTCGCCGCTTCCGACTTTGAATGCGCCAACCAGCCCTGTAAGTTCGTTGGCCAGCAGCGCTAGTTGTTGACAGGCTTCCACCGACTGCTGGGAACTAGCCGCCGTAGTCTGGATGATCGCGGCGATTTCGTTGACGTTGGCGGAAACAGACTGCGTGGAATAAGACTGCTGGGTGGCGGCCGCGGCAATCTGCGTCACCATCTTCTGCACCGACTCCGAGCCGTGAATGATGCTGGTGAGCGCGTCCCCCGCGGAGCGCGCGGAATCCACGCCGCTCTGCACGAATTTCCCGCTGGAACGCATGGCCTCGACAGCCTCCGTGGTTCCCTGCTGGATCGCCAGTACGGCTTGGTGGATCTGTTTGGTGGCGGCGGTCGTGCGTGAGGCCAACTCGCGCACCTCTACCGCAACCACGGCGAAGCCGCGCCCATGTTGGCCGGCATGAGCCGCCTCGATGACCGCGTTCAGGGCCAGCAAATTGGTCTGGCCGGCGATGCTGTCAATTACGTCGATGACTCTGCCGATGGCCTCGCTCGACCGGCCAAGCTCCTCAATTCGGGACAAGGTGTCCTGGTTTGATTTGAGCACTTCCTCGACGGTCTGGACGGTGGCCTGAACGGTTTGGCCACCGGAGTTTGCGCTCTCCTCCGCCTTGCGGGCCACCACCGCGGCGCTTTGAGTGGTTTTGCTGATCTCCTGAATGGCAGAGGACATCTCGCCCATCGTTGTCGTGATGTGGGAAGCCTGATCCTGCTGCTTTATGGCTTGGTTGGCGGTTGAACGCGCGGACTGAGCCATATCTTCGGCAGCCTTGTCCAACTGGCGCGCGCTCCGTGTCACGTTGCGGACAATCTCTTCCACATGTTCAGTGAACCGGTTAAGGCAGATGCCGACCTCGTCGATCTCATTGTCGCCCTCGACCACAACTCTACGGGTGAGGTTGCCTTCGACAGTCTCCTGCATGCACAGCCCCAGCGCGCGCAGCGGCTGCACGATCATGGATTGCACGACCCACCAGGCCCCCGAACAGCTCAGCCCCGCGAAGATTAGCATTACGAGCCCGAGGGCGCCGCTGAGCACGGACCACAAGTTCACCGTATCCAGTTGCTTCTGGAAGCTGGCGGAGATGGTTTTGTCGAACGAACCCATGGCGTCGGTTAGCGACTTGTTATCCTTACCCAACGCGCCAACCTGCGCCATCAGGTCGTCGCTGGGGCCGCCCGTGGAACCCAGGATCGCCGCATATGTGTCGTGATCCCGAGAACGGATCGAAGCGAACTGGGTCAGCAAAGCATCGGCTTGCGTGCCCAGCTGAGACGATGAGCCCAACGTCGTCTTGACCAGGCCCAGAGCGGTCGCGGTCGCCTCGGCGTCCGTCTCCGCGCCTTTCAGGGCAGCGGCATCCTGCAGCACGACCGCATCGCCATAATGCTTCTTCATGCGCTCAAAAGAGGCCTCGGCTTCCTGCATGCGCAATGCAGCCGGAAACAACGAGCCGGATATCTGCGACATGCGGTTGTGCGTGACCAGGGCCGCGATGCCCACCATGGTGACAAGCAGCAGATAGCCGCCGGCCAGAACTCCCAGGATGCCCAGGATGATTGCCTGGATCTTCATTGCTCGAATCTTGATTTTCAACTTCCGAATCATCGTAGTCACCTTACCGCGAGGACTTTGACACCCTCATGCGGAGTTGCTTTGCCGATGTAGCCGATGGCGCCCGCGGTATGCGCGACGTATTCGACGACAGCGGCCTCTGAGTCAAGCGACTTGGGCATGGTTGCCTGCCCGGAAAAGACCAGGCTGCGCCAGCCGGCGCGGAATGCCGTGTCGTTCTTGCCGATATGCGCGGAAAGAAACTCATCGTGCGTAGCGCCCGACTTGAGCAGCACCGGCGTCACTTGGGACCCGTTGACGCTCGTCGCGCCCCCGGTGAAGACGTCCTTCAGGTCGCCTTTGGAAACATCCGTGCCCTTCACGCTGGGGTTGGCGATCACAATCGCCTGCGCATGCGCATTGCCCGCCAAGACCAGAACGCCAAGAGCAAAGAAGAGAGCGATAAAAAGTCTTTTCATCATGATCCTCGTTTCCTTTCGCGTTCTAGAAGCTCACGCCGATTCTCAGCGCGGTCAGCTTGGAGCTTGGCTTTAAAACAGTATTGTTGGAGTTTTCGAAGCTGAGCGACGTGCCTTCGATGAAGTGTTCTTCGGCCTTGAGGTAAATGAATTGGTTGACGTCGTAGCGGCCGGAGACGGTCCAATCCTTGCTATAGCGGTCCGGACCCAATTTCAGCTCGTGGTCGACGACCTGGCTGTCGTAAGCGCCGACGGTCAGCTTGCCTGTGGCCTTGTAGGTGGCCATCACATACCAGGCGCGCGGGTCTGTGTCTATGGAAGCCGACGGATCGTCCGTGAAATTCTGCACTCCGGAACTCGCCTGGCGGTTCCACTCGCCCGCGAGCATCCACTTGTCCTTCTCGTATTGGGCGAAATAGGACACGTTGTTCCACTCCGTGAACGACTCCGAGGCCGGCCCCGTTTCGTCTGCCAGGGCGACGGAGGCCTTGTTCGCATGGCCGTCCGAGGCGCCCACCATGAGTCCCGAGAGCGGCGTATGCCAGTGCAGCGCGGCGCCGAGGGTCACATAGTTGAGCGAACTCAGCGGTCCGTTGCCCGCTGCGATGAGGTCGGCAAAGCTGCCGTCGTCGGCGGGAATCACTTGCTCCCCGCCCCACGCCCGGTAGTCCAGCTTGCCGGCCGACGGCGCGAGTTTCAAAGTCCCATAGGCGACAGCGCCGTAGTGAGCCAGGTCGGCGTTGCGCGTGGTGATGTCGTAGACGCTCTGCGGAAGCAGCGCCCACATGTACGTGGGATCGATGTCCTGGGTCTCGTTGAACAGGCCCCACGGAGTCTTCACTTTTCCGAAACGCACGCCAAACTTGTCGTTGACCTTGTAGTCGGCGGCGGCCCAATCCAGAACAAGGGCGTTGCCGGAACTGCCGAGCAGGAAATACCGGGCCTGGACTGCGACCCTCAGCTTCGGGATGGGCTGCGCGCTGACGTTCAGAACCGCCTCGGTCCAGGCCGGGCTGCCATCGCTTGAATTCGCATAAAAAATGTTGTTGGCGGTGGTGTACAAAAAGCCCTGCGCGGCATAACCGTGGACCTGAATGTTCAGATCGTCCAGGCTTTGCGCGGCTGCGGGGATGGCCCCAAGAGCGAGCGCCAT
>CAZSVJ010000013.1:25019-27130 GCA_964610185.1 uncultured Occallatibacter sp.
ACATTGCCGGAATTGGGCATCTCCAAAACTGTGCCTTTTCGGGAAAGTCGATAAGTAATCTATGTAAGGAATTGATCCTAAAAAGTCGCGCCGCTATAAACTCCGCCCGCCCACGTATCGGGAATGTTGACTTCTAGCCAATAAGGAACCTGTGAATAAGTCGAGTTTTGAAAGGGCACGATCCTCCGCGGTGGATCGTGGCCTTTCAAAACCCGACTTTCACCATCGACTGCCTGCAAGCCACTACTTCCCCGCACCCTCGGTGATGGTCACAATCCGGTCCACTCCCGGCACGGTGAATTTTTCCACTTTGCCGCTGGGCCAGTGAACTTCGATTGCATCTACCGTTGTAGCCTGCCCCAGGCCGAAATGCGGGCGCGGATCATTAGTCGAAAGGTAGCTGCCGCCGCTGAGCACGTCGCCGCGTTGCTTCATGCCGTTGGCGGTCACATACACCGTTGCGCCCACAGCGTCGCGCGGACTCTTCAGTCCGCCAACCAGCTTCAGTTCCAGCCAATGATTCTTGTCCGGGTTTACATTACGCAGTAACACTGGATGCCCGTCCATCACGTTGATCACCGCGTCCAGCTTGCCGTCGTTGAATAAGTCGCCCACCGCCATGCCGCGTCCGGCGATAACATCGGCCAGGCCCGAACCCTCCACTGCCGGAACCACCTCAAACTTCTTGCCTTCGATGTTATGAAACAGCATGGGCCGCTGCGCCCAGGTGGTGCCCCACGCATACTTATCCGCTTCAGGATAGACATGGCCGTCGGACATCAGCAGATCCTTCCAACCGTCGTTGTCGTAGTCCATGAAAGCGTCGCCCCAGCTTAGAAACGGGACAGATATCTCAGCAATCCCCAACTGATAGCTGATGTCGGTCATGTTGCCGTCGCCTTCGTTGCGATAGAAAGGCTTGTAATCGTCGGAGAATGTAGTGTCGAAGACGGATAACTGCCCATTGTTCTGGTAATCGCCCACCGCGATGCCCATGGATGCGGTCTCGCGTCCCGCCTCATTCAGCGCAAAGCCCGACGCATAACTCACATCTTCAAATGTGCCGTCGCCTTTGTTCAGGTACATGTAATTGGGCGTCGAATCGTTGCCCACCAGCAGATCGATCTTGCCGTCGTTGTTGATGTCAACAAACACCGCGCCCAGGCCGTAGTAGCCCGGCTTATCATCCACGCCGGCCTTCACGCTCACATCGGTAAATGTTCCGTCGCCGTTGTTATGAAACAAACGGTCCGGCTCGCCCTTTAACCCGCGCGGCCCGCACGCCACAGCCTCGCCGCGGAAGGTGCAGAACGCGTTGTTGCCCCCATTTTCTTTGCTGCTGGGCAGGTTGTTCCAATCCCAATGAATGTAACCCGCCACAAACAGGTCCAGCCGCCCGTCGCCGTCGTAGTCGCCCCACGTTGCGCCTGTCGACCAATTGCCAAGCTGTACGCCCGCCTTCTCCGCAACATCGGTAAACGTCCCGTCGTGATTGTTGCGGTAGAGCCGGTTTTTTCCGAAATTCGAAACATAAATGTCGGGCCAGCCATCGTTATCGAAATCGGCAATGGCCACGCCAAATCCCCAGCGATCGTTGGTTACGCCGGCCTTGGCCGCGACATCGGTAAAGGTCCCGTCGTGATTGTTGCGGAAGAGAGCGGCGTGAGGCGGCGTCGCCTTGCCAGTCTGGGCGTCGACCGTGGAGCCGTTGACCACGTAGATAGACAGCCAGCCGCTGTTGTCGTAGTCGATCAGCCCCACACCCGAGCCCTTGGTCTCGATGATGTAGCTCTTCTCCGGCGTGCCTGTCTTGTTCGCCCAGTGCGTCAGTCCGGCCTTCTCCGAGTCGTCGATGAAAACGATGGGCCCGCTCTTCACGAAGCCGCCCGCGGTGATGGGCCGGTGCTGCGCGTCGAGAATCGGCGGATGCGGCGAACCGGTCTCCTGGCCGCCAGTAGCGGCAGGTTGCGCCCCTTCGGCGGGCTGTTGAGATTGTTGCCCAGGGGGAAGAGCGCCGGGGCCTGTGGCTTGTGCGGAAAGAAACGCGGGAACTCCTGCCGCCAGCAGTCCAAGGAAAGTGGTGGTGCGCAGTGCCTCAAACATAGGCAGCC
>CAZSVJ010000014.1:0-26579 GCA_964610185.1 uncultured Occallatibacter sp.
TCGTCGTTGGACTTGCCCTTGCCCACGGAGATCACCTTGCCCTCCTGGGGCTTTTCTTTAGCACTGTCAGGAATGATGATTCCACCACGCACGGTTTCGCCCTCTTCCAAACGACGGACGAGGATGCGATCATGGAGGGGAGTGAACGTGGTCGTTACGGATGTTGATGCCATTGCTTCGCTTCTCCTTCACACACGCGCAGGGTTGAGCCCCGCTCGCGGTTTTTTCAACAAAAGCTTCGGAAAGCGCGCGAATGCAGAACCTGATTTGAACCCTGAAGCCATTCGAGCGGCTTCGGGTACGTGGCGCTAGCACTCTTGCCCTCCGATTGCTAACGATAGTGAAACAAGCCAGGGTTTGTCAAGATCAATTCGATACATATGAGCGAATAGCACTCACATATTCTTACAACCGCGATGATTGACCGGTTGGCTCCGACAACGGGCGATAGGTAGGTTCAGCCCGGTCAGATTCATCTACCCGCAGCGCATCTGCGACAATGCGATTTTCTCCGCGTCAAATGGGTGAAGGATTGGGCCTTCGCCGCAGGGTGAGACCTATTACAATGGGAGCATGAATCAGCCTTTCCGCATTCGTCTCATCGCACTCGTGGCCATCTCTTGCTTGGCCGTCGGCACTCTCGCCGCGGGCGGACAGGACGCGCCCAAGCGTGGACGCAAGTATAAGGCCCCGCCTCCGACTGCGCGTATCGAGGTCACCGTCCTGCGCGATGTGAATGGCAAGCCGATTGAGAATGCCGCCGTTGTTTTTCACCCTATGGAGGGCGAGAAAGACACGGGCAACATGGAGCTGAAGACCAATGAGGACGGCAAGACCATCATCGACGTGCTGCAGCTTGGCAGTACGGTGCGGATGCAGATTATCGCCAAGGGATTTCAGACTTACGGCGAGGACTACAAGGTCGACAAGCCGGAGATGGCCATCGAGATCAAGATGAAGCGGCCGGGCGCGCAGTACTCGGTCTATAAGAATCAGGACGGGACCGTGGACACTGGCAAGAGCTCGGACGCGACACCAGCCGCAACGCCGGCCGCAGGCGAAGCAAAGCCAGACGCCAAGCAACCGGACCCTCAGCCCAGTCAACCGCAGTCGAAGTAGTTCCGCGGACCAATAGGGCTGCGCCGTGGCCTGCTACCATCCCGGGCATGATCGCATGGTACCCAGGAATGCCAACTCAACCCCTCAGCGGCAAATCGGCACTGGTCACCGGGGGCGCGCGGCGTATTGGCCGGGCGATTGCGATGGCTCTGGCTCATGCGGGCGCAGACGTGGCTATCACCTATCGCACTTCGAAGTCTGAAGCTTTGCAAACTGTCCGCGAGATTGAGGCCTTGGGAGGCCGCGCCTTGGCTGTGGAATGCGATGTGCGCTCGGAAGCCTCAGTCCGCGATGCGATTGCCGCTACAACAAGCCAGTTTGGGCGCCTGGACATCGTAGTCAACAACGCCGCCGTTTTTGAGACTGCTCCGCTCGACAGCATCAGCCTGGAGCAATGGGATGCCGTCTTTGAAACCAATGCGCGCGGACCGTTTCTTGTGGCGCGGGAGGCGTTGGCTCATCTTCGCTCCGTCGAGGGCAGGATCGTGAACATCGGGTCGCTGGGCGGCATGCATGCCTGGGCCGGCCACGGTCACTATTGTGCTTCAAAGGCCGCGCTGCACATGCTCACGCAGGCCATGGCCAAAGCTTTTGCGCCGGAAGTTAGCGTGAACTGCGTAGCGCCGGGGTGGATTAAGACGGACGACGGCCCAGCGGCTGAGAGCGAGCGTTTTGCCGCCAAAACTCCCATGCGGCGAAACGGCACGGTGGAAGAAATAGCTCAGGCCGTGCTTTTCTTTGCCACGGGGCCAGCGTTCATCACCGGGCAGATTCTGGCAGTTGACGGTGGATTGGGGCTCACGTAGAGAGCTCCGCCGATTGATTCTGAGAAATTATTTGGCGAACAGGCGATTCCAAAAGCCTTTCGCTTCCGGCTTCGCCGCGTCCTTCTCACCATTGGTCGGCGCGGGATCGATGTCGGCAGCATACTGCCTGGCATCGATCTTGAGCGGAACGCGATTCCAAAGGCCAATCGGTTCGGGCTGCTCCGGCCACTTGGCGCCCGCAACCGCGGCCTGGGGATTGGTTAGGCAAAGTCGCCGCGCTGTTTCTTCGCCGGCCCGGTTGGCTACGTACTGATAGCCCTTTCTCATGTGCGGCGGCCGCCATTCGGGGTGGTGCGCGTCGGTGGCAAGAAAGTGAATCCAGTTGCGATCGAGAAGCTCATTGGCAATTGCCTGCGCCGTGGGGCCGAAGCGCCCGTATAAGGAACTGGCGGTTACTTGTAGCAGGCAACCCTGACGCACCCAATCGGCCGCGAGTTCAGGGTTCTCATGCAAGGCTGGATACCTCTCAGGATGCGTGACGATGACGGTATAGCCGGCCGTCTGCAATCTGAACAATGCATCGGACAACTGCGGTGGAATTGGAGTGTTGGGAAACTCGATCAGCAGGTAGCCTTTGCCGTTGATGGAATACTTGAGCGGGTTGGCGAGCGCGTCGAGAATGTTTTCGGCGGAAAGGTGGAAGTCGCACCCGAGGCTCAACTCGACGACCCCATCCAGCATCCCTCGCAACTCATCGAAGCGCTCTTGAATCAGAAGAGGCCGAAAGGGGAATTCGTCGTTGGCGTGAGGCGTGCAGACGATATGCGTAACGCCTTCGTCAGCCGCTTCGTGAGCCATCGCCAGCGCGGTTCCCAAGTCGGTTGCCCCGTCATCGACTCCGTAAATCAGGTGATGATGAATGTCGATCATGGTTTCCCGCTCCGTCGCGAGAGCACTCAATGCGCAGCCAGCGCCTGAATCATGGAGGCGAAAATCTTTGCGCCGTCCGCCGATCCCAGCAGCTTCTCGCTCGACCGGTCTGGATGGGGCATCATCCCCAGAACGTTTCTCTGCGCATTCAAGATGCCCGCGATATTGCTCAATGAGCCATTCGGGTTCGCCTCCGATGTAGCTTCACCTTCTGGCGTTGTGTAGCGAAAGGCAATTCGATCCTCGGATTCCAGCTTGCGCAAATCCTCCGGCGTGCAGAAGTAGTTTCCTTCCATGTGGCCGATTGGAATCTGAAGCACGTCGCCCTTGGAGAGGCAGTTTGTAAATGGACTATCGGCAGTTTCGACGCGGAGATGAACCTGCTTGCAGATGTACTTGAGCCCGGCGTTGCGCATCAACGCTCCTGGCAGCAATCCGGCTTCGGTGAGAATCTGGAAGCCGTTGCAAATGCCCAGCACCAACCCGCCGCCTGCCGCGAACCGCTGCACCGCCTGCATGACCGGCGAGAATCGCGCGATGGCCCCGGTGCGCAGGTAGTCGCCGTAGGCAAATCCTCCGGGGACGAGAACCGCGTCCACGCCTTGCAGATCCTCGGAATCGTGCCAGAGAAAGGTGACAGGCTGGTGGGCCACTTCAGCAATCACATTGAACGTGTCGTGATCGCAGTTGGAGCCAGGAAAGACTAGAACCCCGAATTTCATGCTTCTAGGCTATCAGTTTTTACGCGGCGGGGATGGCGTTTGTGAGCCTCTCCCGTTACCACAGGAGTGTTCATTTGGGGCCAGGAGACGCAGCCTGACAAGGCACGACTTTGCAGCGATCGTTTGCCGCATTTTCATCGCCCCAGGCGGTGTTATACTCACAAGGTTGGGCGCGTGTCGCGCCGGCATTTCGACTATCCTGAGGTTCTCATGTCCGGCCATTCAAAATGGGCCACAATCAAGCACAAGAAGGGCGCGCTCGATGCCAAGCGCGGCAAGACATTCACGCGCATTATCAAGGAAATTAGCATTGCCGCCAAGGGTGGCGGCGACCCCGATGGCAACCCCCGGCTGCGCACTGCGATTCTTGCAGCCAAGGCGGAGAACATGCCCCAGGAGAACATCAAGCGCGCTATTCAGCGAGGCACGGGCGAACTGGAAGGCGTCAACTACGAGGAGATCAAGTTCGAAGGCTACGGCCCTGGGGGCGTCGCCATAATCGTGGACGTAACGACCGACAATCGCAACCGCGCCGTGAGCGAGATCCGGCACGCATTTTCAAAGAACGGCGGGAACCTGGGCGAGTCCGGCTCAGTCCGGTTCATGTTTGCAAAGAAGGGCATTATCGCAGTAGAGAAGTCCGCGGCCAATGAAGACCAGCTGATGGATATCGTGCTGGAGCACGGCGGCGAAGACCTCAACGACGAGGGCGATACTTGGGAGATTCTCACCGATCCGGCCTCGTATGAAGAGGTCCTCAATGCCGTCAAGGCTGCCGGGATACCCACGGTCATGAGCGAAGTGACCATGGTCGCATCCACCTATACCAAGCTCGAAGGTACTGCGGCGAGCCAGATGATCCGGCTGCTCGAGGCTCTGGAAGACTGCGACGACACGCAGAATGTCTACTCGAACTTCGACATGGATGCGGAGCAGATGGAACAGGCGGCTGGCTGATCGAGAGTCTGGGGGCATTCAAAAGGCCGCCCGGTTGTGGCGGCCTTTTTAGCGGGAATTGTAATCTGTGATCGAGGAAGCATGTTGCAATCTCTAATTGAAACCGCAAAACGTCTCAGGGCACGACTTTAGTCGTGCCGGAAGAGCAACAAAGTCACGTTGGGCTTTAGCCCCTGCGGTTTGTGTTTTCAGTTATTTGCAATTTCGCAGCGGCTAAAGCCGGAACCCAAGCTGGCCATCTGCGCCACGACTAAAGTCGTGCCCTGACACAATCAATCGAGTGAAGGGAATTCGGCAAGAGGCTCCAGGGAAGGAAAGAACGTTGAACAGAATTGTAAGGTATCTGCTTTTTGTCATGGCGGCAGGGATTCCGGCCGCATGCACACTTTCTGCCTTCGCACAGGCTTCGCCCGGCGCAGCTGCTTCTCGGCCAATCGGTTGTTCTGCATCCGGAGTGATATGCAATCCAGCTGAGAATCCCGTTGCAGCGGTGCGCGACGCCAAGAGCTGGGAGTTTGGGCCATTCGTCAACTATGGAAATGGATTGGCCAGCCGCTCGTCCTTCAAGTTTCTTTCAGCAGGTGTCCAGGGGGGCAAGGCTTTGACCCCGGTCGTGCACGCCGGCATTTTCAGCGGCCAATTCGAATTCGGCGCCAATATCATGCCGCTGTGGCAGGCCTATACGCCGCCAGAGGGCCAGCAGACTTACTCCTACCCGCTGCCGGGTGGTGGGACGGGCATCTCGGTAGAGCCTTATGGCGGCGGTACCTACTATGGCGCGAGCATTACCCCGGTGATCTTCCGCTGGAACTTTTTTACGAAATCGCGCCGCTTTGAGCCGTGGTTCCAGGCTGCAGGCGGACTCATTTACACCACGCATAAGTTCCCGCCGGATCTGCTGGTTCCTCACGGGACTCCGGGTGGGACCTCGGTATTCAACTTTTCTCCCCAGGGCGGCGGCGGATTCCACTACTTCACCCGCCCCAAGCGTTCGATCGACGTGGGCGTGAATGGAGTGCACATCTCATCGGCCTCGCTTGGCGACCGCAACCCCGGCGTGAATGCCAGCATTCAGATTCAGGTGGGTTACACATTTTGGAAATAGCAAATCGCTATCTTGGGCGGCCAGTTTCGCCAGCCTGACGGGAGCAAGCATGAGCGGACCGGTTGTTGAGTGCGTTCCGAACTTCTCCGAGGGCATCGATGCCCGGCGGGTCGAGGCGATTGTGGCCGCGATGCGCGGGGAAGGGGTACGCCTGCTCGACTGGTCAATGGATGCAGACCACAACCGCTCCGTGGTGACCATTGCCGGGGAGCCTTCGGCGGTGGTCGAAGCCTCGGTGCGCGGCGTGGGCAAGGCGGTAGAGCTCATCGACCTGACGCGTCAGCAGGGGGTTCATCCGCGCATTGGCGCCGCCGACGTGGTTCCATTTGTGCCTGTCTCCGGGATCAAGCTCGAGCAATGCGCCTTACTGGCCCGCCAGGCCGGCCTTGAAATCTGGCGGCGCTATGGCGTTCCGGTATTCTTCTATGAGGCGGCGGCGGCGCGGCCCGATCGGGCCAACCTTGAAGAGGTGCGCCGAGGGCAGTTCGAGGAGCTTAAAGAGGCGGTGCGCAAAGAAGCGACGCGGCGGCCCGATTTGGGAGGGCCGGGCCTGCATCCCACGGCGGGCGCATGTGCTGTGGGCGCGCGCAAGTTTCTGGTGGCATATAACATCTATTTCGATTCCTCGGACGTCTCAATTGTGAGGGCCATTGCACGCGAGATTCGCGCCGCAAATGGGGGCCTGAAGGGGGTAAAAGCCCTGGGGGTTCTGGCCCACGGGCGCGCCCAGCTTTCGATGAACATCACCGACTTTCAGGTCACGCCCATCTCGCAGGTTTACCGGGCGGTTTCGAGCTTGGCGCTCAAGCACAAGATTGCGCCGGTCGAGGGAGAGCTGATCGGCCTGATTCCCGAGGCCGCCTTTGAGCGGGAGAGCGAATGGATGCGTCAATTGAATGGGTTCGATCCCGAAACCAAGATTCTTGAGCGTCGGCTCGGCGCTCCACTCGCCTGGCCTGGAGAGGAATCGGAACGGGTGAAAGAGTTCATTTGAGTAAGCCGGAGATTCGAGCGCGCGCATCCGGCGGCAACACTCACAACACAACAGAATTACGTTTTTTGATTTTTATGACGAGACAGGAAACAGAATTGCAAATGAACAAAACGTGCACGATTGAAAAAGTAATTGGTTCTCGGAGGCTGGAATTGTTGAAGGCCTTGGTTAAGCTTTCGATTGCCCCCATGTTGCTGGCCGCGGCTGCACTGGCTCCGGCGGCGCAGTTGTCAACCGACGCGCGGACTGCGATTCCGCATGAAGTGCAGCAGTTGGTGGTCATCGACTACCGGGCTATGCAGAATTCGCAGGGTGCCATGGATCTGAAAGAGCGCGTGATGCCGCCCGAGCTCAAGGAATTCGACGATGCGCTGCGAAAGTCCGGTCTAAACGATAACCACGACGTTGACGAGCTGGCCTTCGCGCTGTTCCGCCCCTCGGCGAAGAGTGACGGAATGATCGTTGTCGGCATTGCTCAGGGCCAGTTTCAGATGCAAGACATTCTGGCCAACTTCCGCAAGCAGAAGGTCAAGTACGCCCTCTTGCGAACCAACAAGATCTATCCGCTGGCCAAGACCGGCATGGTGCTTTGTTTTGTCGATCCCTCGACCATGGTGTTTGGCAGCAGCGATGCCGTCGACAAAGCTCTGGATGCCCGCGACGGTGTTGCGCCCAGCCTGCTGACCAACGGAACCATGATGGATGCCATGAAGACCGTGGATTCATCTCCGCTGTGGAGCATTCTCGACGAGAAGGGCACCCAGGTCATGATGCGCCAGGTGCTGGGCGAGGCCGGTTTGGTCACCGATTTCGAAACCGTTCGCAAGCGGCTTCTCGGCTCCTGGTACGGAATGGACTTTCAGCACGGCGTGAAATTCGACCTCACGATAAACACTGGCGATTCATTTGCCGCCGCCACCATGTCTTCGCTGCTGACCGCGGCGGTTATGCTGCGCAAGATGAGCGGATCGGATGCCGAGAAGCAGGCCTTGAGCGCTACCAACATCGCGTCCAACTCGGGACGTCTCTCCATCCACTTTGCCACGTCCGACGCGGATTTCGACAACCTGCTGCACTCGCCCCTCTTCCAAACGATGGTGCGCTGACAAAGCGAATGGGTGGCCCTACGGCGGGATCGCCAGCCTTGATTTGGCCCGCAGGTTCAGGGCTGCGGAGTCAGTTCCGGATGGAACTCAGCCTTGCCTTCGGGCAGCAGCACAATCTGTAGGCTGCCCTCTTGCCGCTCGGCCAGCGCCGGTCCGTCGATGTGTACGTTGCGTTCGTCGCTGGTCGTGTACTGCACCTTCAGTTGGCCGCTGCCACGCACCTGAATCCGATAGTGAAAGACTCCGCCCGCATCCAGGCGGTTATCGCCGAAACTGGCGCTCGGATAGTCAACCTCCAGCAGTTGTATTGCCCCACCGGTACGGTTCTCGACCGATGTCTCCACATGATAGGAGTGGCAGCCAGCCATGAGCGCGGTGAGCATCAACGCGGCCAAGGACCATGCACGATTCTGGTTCAGGGAATTCATTCCCGGCTTCTACTTTCGTCGCGCGCGCTTTTTGATCCAGAGTTGGCCGCAACTTGCTTTTCCACCCGGTCCAGCCGCTTGAGGATCTCGGGCAGCCGCTGAAAGATGGTCACCGCGCGGAGCCAAATGCGGTTATCGAAGCCCGGCGAGCCGGAGATGACCTTGCCCGGCGGCACATCGTGCGAGACCGCGGATTGCGCCGTCAGAACCACCCCATCGCCCACACTGCAATGGCCGGCAATGCCCGTCTGTCCGGCGAGAATCACGTTATTGCCGACCACCGATGAGCCGGCCAGACCCGTCTGAGCGCATAGCAGCGTATTCTCTCCCACCCGCGACCCGTGGCCGACCTGCACCAGGTTGTCCACCTTGGTCCCGTCGCCAATTTCGGTCGCTCCCACCGTTGCGCGGTCGATTGTGGCATTGGCCTGGACGTCTACCCTGTCGCCCAGCCGAACCGGACCCGATTGCGGAATCTTCTCCCAATGCCCAGCCTCGTTCTTGGCGAAGCCGAAACCGTCCGCGCCCACAATCGCGCCATTCTCGAGCGTGACATGGTCGCCGAGAACGCAATGTTCGCGCACCACCGCGTGAGCGTGAGCAAAAAAGTGGGTGCCGACCTGCACTCCGGGATAGAGCACGACGTGGGGCAGCAGCGTAGCGTGGGCGCCAAGCTTAACCCCAGGCCCCACTATTACATAGGCGCCAACGTGCGCTCCGGGACCAATCTCCGCCGATGGGTCAATGACCGCGGTAGCGTGAATGCCCGGCGGGTAAGCGGGCGGCTGGTAGAAAAGCCCCAGTGCCCTGGAAAAAGCCAGGTAGGGATTCTTGAGCCGCAGCGTCGCCGCTTCAATCTCCTGAAACTCGGGCTCTACCAGCACAGCGGCGGCATTCGTCTTCCGCGCCAGAGCGGTATAGCGGGGATTGGCGACGAAGGTAATCTCCGTGGGCCCGGCTTCCTCAATCCCTTTCACGCCAGTGACTTCCAGCTCCGCGTCTCCGCGCAGCTCCGCGCCCAACCGCGTTGCCAACTCGCCTAGCTTCATCGATGAGATTGTACCGGAAGCGATACGCTTGACAAAGTTTGTAGTACATTGTTTGACATGAAACGCGTGTGCTATTTGCTGTTGGTTGTAGCATTACTTGCGACCGACTTTTCATCGTTCGCACAGACCTCGCAACGGCCGCACCTCCGTCGCCATTGGACTGAAACCGAGACAGAGACACTTTGGAGAACCCGATATACCAATTGTGATTACGGCTATTACGTCTTGCTTGAAAGCGGTGTAATTGGTCACGGTACTCATTCCCCAAGCCCAAACCACGGTTTCTTCGTTGCGCTGCCTGACGTTGGAAAGACATCGTTTGCTTCGGCGAATGACGAGGAACGAATTGTGTGGGTGGATGCGTCTTATGGCACATCCGATGATCAGTCGTTAGTTGGTGCGGCCTCCGAGGAGGACCAAATTACGACAGAAGCGAGTGGCCATTCTCGCGTCGTCGAGCGCAAATCAACGAAGCTTGCGGGGCTGCAGGCGATTCGGTCGACGGCCGAATATGCTTCTCCCAAAGGCGCGGTGATTGACGAAGCTGTTATTGCAGTGCGTTCGGGGATTAGATACACAATCTCACTTCACACGACCCAGCGAGACCGTTCAGTTGACGAAGAGCAATTCAAAAAGATACTGAACGGCTTTAGGCTGCTTAAATTGCCGCGGGGCGAGTGCAGCAACGGCTGATCTCTCGGTGTCGATACGACTCGGATTCTGTCCAGGACGGATTTCACTTTGATTCGAGGGTATTGTGGCGGCATTACTTTCGACAGCGAGATGGGAGCCATTGGTGGTGTAAAGCATGATATTATCTTTCAGGTAGCGAATCGGCGTATGTGTATTTCCCGTACGCATTTCAAGGCCTCGAAGATTCAATCTTGATTGGGTTTTCCGGAGGGTGCAATGAGTCCAAAAGAGTTCAAGAAGTTCAAGGAAACAGCGGAGAAGATCAGGCTCGAGAACAACACCCCCGAAAAGGCCAGGGCATTTCTCATAAAGATCGGTTACCTGAACCCAGACGGCCAAGTAGCTGAGAGATTTCGGTAAGTGGGTCTAGTTGCCTTTAGTTCTCGCATATCACGGATGCAATTTCGAGACCGCCCAGAGACTTCTGGGCGGTTCGCAGTTTCAGCCCAGTAATCGGGACTACGACTGGCTTGGCGTCGGGAGTTACTTCTGGGAAAATGACGTGCTCCGCGCGTATCGGTGGGCGACCGAACGCCGCCGTGGCTTCGATCACCCCTCGGTTGTCGGCGCTGTGATCGAACTGGGCAACTGTCTCGATCTGACGACGCAGTCTGGAATCGATGCGGTAAAGCTTGCATATAACGAATTGGTCTTGTCGGCTGAAAAGGCTGGTTCAACAATTCCAGAGAACGTGGATCCTGGCAACGAGTCCAGCGGAGATAAAATCCTTAGGCGTTTGGACTGCGCAGTAATGAACCTTCTGTACGGGATTCTGCAAACCGCTCAGGCATCGGACCCCAAAAGCCAGCCTTACACGACCGTGCGGGCGTTGTTTCCAGAGGGATCGGAACTCTATCCAGGCGCGGGCTTTCTGGACAAAACGCATATTCAACTATGCGTTCGCGAACCCGAGCAGATTCTCGGCGTCTTTCGAATCCCGGAATGGCAACGAGAAGAGCTCGAATTGCCGATCCTGTACAAGCGCTCCTGAGCGCATCGTTTTCACTTGGGCAAGAGGAGCATGAAATAGCCTGAAGGGCCGAATCACGCGGTGTCCGCCTCGCCGGGAAAGAGTTCCGGCTGGTTGGAAGCGGCGGGTGCAGCTCCCGCTCGCTTCCGCGCCGCGGCGCCGATCAGACTTACAACCTCAAGCGTCTGGATAGCCTGCCGAGGAACATAAATTCGTTGCGTGTTCGAGCGCGTATCCGGCGGGGTCAGCAACAGTCCAGCCCCGTCGATCAGCGAACGGTCGTTCGCTGCCAGCCCTTCAAGCTCATCGCCGTCGGTCAGGGTCATGCGCAGCCAAATTCCCGCCGCGCGGGGCCGGACGGTAAATCGCTTGTGCAAAAGCCGTTCCGGATTCGCCTGATCGCTCGTTCCGGCGGAGAAGTCGCGCACAAAGCAAACCCACTTGACCTGGTCCCAACCTACTCGCAGCACTTTCCCAGTCAGATCGAGGATCTCCAGTTCAGCCGAGTCAGGCGGGAAAAGGGCACCGGCATACCCCGCGCACCAGTCCCTGGAGAACTTGCGTACAATCACCGGCTTGCGAACTGAGGCCATCGTTTTGGATTGTCGCATGAACCGGGTCGGCAGCGACGGATCTTGCTTCTTTTCTGGGTCAATTCCGGGCCGAGTGCCGTCAACGGGAAAAGCGGCAATTCCGGTGCAACAAAGCCTAGCCAATCTGGCTTAGTTGTGTTAATGTACTGGTTTGCCGCCTCTGTCGATAATGCTGTAAGCGCAACAACATCAGGTACTTGGGATTAGCGTTAACGGTAGAGGCACGAGACGGCGGAATCAGGAAACGGAATGCCCGACTTCATTTATCTTTTGGAAAACCGGCTGTCTGCCGACCAACAGAACGCTCTGCGGCAAGTACGCGAGGCAGCACGCGAAGCCGGAAGCATTCTCTTCCTGACCGGCGACGCCGTCCGCGATCTGACCAGTGGCCATGCTGTTCGCGATCTTGAAGTTTCGATGCATGGAAACGCGCTCAAACTAAAGAAAATAATAGAAAAACTTGGCGGAAAAGTCTGGGGCCAGAACGAAGCCTCACGCAGTCTTTATCTCTGTTTTCCGGGAACGGTCCGGCTGGACCTCATCAGCACCCATCGCGTTGAATACCCCACACCCGGCAAGCCTGTTTATCATCCTGCTTCCATTCACGAAGATCTTCGGCGCCGGGACTTTACCGTCAACGCCATGGCCATTTCGCTCAATGAAGGATCGTTCGGCCTGTTAATGGACCCGCTGAACGGCGCTGCCGACATTGAAGCCCGGACCTTGCGCCTGGTTTCAAATTACGGATTTCTTGAGCAGCCGTCCCTGCTGATTCGGGCCACCCGATACATCGCCCGATTGGGCTGGGAACTTGACCCCAAAACCCTAACTCGCTATGAGAACGCCAAGGGAGAGGGAGTGATCGAGTATCTGTCCCCGGAATCGCGCAGCCAGGAACTGGAGCAGATTGGCCACGAGGAAGACGGGCTGAAAGTGCTGCGGGCGCTCGAAAGCGAAGGTTGGATGCAGCACCTTTTCCCGGCCTGGACCTCGGCTAAGGCCGATGAAGAAAAGCTCAAAGCTCTGCACGACCTGGCGGTCGAGCTGCTGCTCCAGGGTGTCCATCCGGACATGTCCGCCGCGCAAATGCAGTTGCTCACAGTGAAGCTTGCCGCCAAGGATCTGACGGCTCTGAAGAAGCTGATGCTGCGCCCTGGGTTCGTTGAGGAGTGGGACAGCCTGGACTCGCTGGCCGCCGGCTTCGCCAAGGTATTGCTTGCCAAAGGCAATTCGACTCCCTCTAGCGCGTACAAGCTCTTCACAACCTATGATCCTGAAGCGGTTCTCTGGCTTGGCTTTACCAGCAAGGACGCAACGGTCCGTGAGCGCTTCGATCAGTTTCTGAAGGTCTGGCCCGAGGCTCGCCAGCGCATCCCCCACGCCATAATGCAGGAGATGCGTATTACGCCCGAGATTCCCGCATACCGAGACGTTGTGCATGCCCTATTTCTTGAATTGATTGACGGCCGCCTGACAACACCGGAGGAGATTCGCGCCTTCCTTGAGCCGTATTCGCCTCCCGCGCCGCCTCCGCAAGTGACCATCAAGAGGCCCCGCGCCAAGCGCGGAGAGGCCAAGGTCAAGGAGCAGGCGCTCGACGACGAGGAAGCTGAGGACGCATTGGACGATGACGAGGAGTTGGACGATCTCGCCGTCGATGAAGACGAGATTGACCTGGGCCTGAAGCTTCCCAAGTTGGATCTGGACTCCGAGATTGCGGACGACATCGATTCCGAGCCCGATCTGGAATCCGAATCGGAAGAGGATGAGTCGGAAGCTGACGAGGCCGGGCCCGAGGTTACGGTGCCGAAGCGCGCCGCGAAGGCCCCCGCTTCAACGAAGGCTGCAAAAGAGCCTCCGGCCAAATTGCCTGCTCCCGGAAAGTCTGTGAGCCCGGCCAAGCCTGCTGCGAAACTGGTCGCGACGAAAGCTGAAAAGTCAAAAGCTCTAGTTCCGGCCAAGCCTCAGCGAACGCCGGCTAAGGGAAAAGCGGCGACTGTGCCAGCAAAGAAGGCTGCGCCCACAGCGGCTCAAACAAAGGGAACTCCCAAGCTGGCGCGGCCTGTTGCCAGCAAGGCCACGCCCAAAGTCACCGCCAAGGTCGCGGCTAAAGCCCCTGCGAAGGCCGCAGTCAAGGCTGCCCCGAAATCGCCTGCAAAGACGGCTACCGGACCAGCGGTCAAGCCGGTCGCCAAGACAGCGGTAAAGGGAAAGCCGGCTCCCGCGGCGGCTTCCAAGGCAGGAGAGCCATCGAAGTCATCGCTGAAAAAGCCCGCTTCGAAGCCTGCCAAGAAGCGCTGAGAGATCCGATAGTCCGTGATATCGTCACTTGCGGCTGGAGAGAAGCGGGAAAGTCAAACCGCGGCCGCCACAGCCTCCGGCGTTGCAGCCGCCACCATCTCGCGGATCGAATCGATGACCAGATCCGGCTCGTCGAGATGAATCCAATGCGCGCTCTCCTCGGCAATGACCTGTTGCACGTTGTCGCCGATACGATCTAGGTGTTCGGCTGACAGCGGCGTCGATTTCCCCGGCGTCAGCACTAGCACCGGGATAGACTGGATCGGCCCGGTGGCCAGCATCTCGCGCACCGAATCCGGCACTGCGGCTACATGGTTGCGCATACCTCGGTAATAGCTGGGGCGGGACCAGTGAGCTGCCACGATCGGCCACACTTCGCTCGGCATTTTGCCGACTTCATGGGTCACGCGACCTAGCACATGGCGGCCGCCATTACCTGCGACTCCAGCCAACCGCCCTGCAATGATCCCCCCACGGCACAGAAGGGAAGTTACAGCCAGACGCGCCAGCCCGAAGCGAGCGATCGGAATCGCAAATCCCGATAGCTTCTTGCCCCGGTCCAACTCCGCTTGCTTGCTGGGATTCGAGGGCGGCCACTCTTCGCAGCGCATTGGATCGACCAGCAGGACGCTTACGACTTCATCTGGAAACAGCAGGGCAAAGCGCCGCATCACTAAGCCGCCGAAGGAGTGCCCGACAAGAATATAGGGCGGCTTGATCCGGGCTTTCTGCAACATATCGTGCAGCTCTGCGGCAATGTTGCCGGGGGTGCGCGCCGTGCGGCAGGGACTGCTCCACCCCAGGCCGCCACGATCGTAGGAGGCCGTGCCTGTGAAGCGGGCTACGGTCTCCTGGATGTGAAACCAGTTCAGGTTGGTGGCGGCGATTCCGGCTTCGAATAGGACCGTGGGACCGCTCGAATGCTTCGATCCCTTTTCAAGCACATAGAGCTTATAGCGTCGCCCAATGGTCACCCAGCGCCCAGCGCCGGCAAACCGCCTCCGGTCGCGATGGCCGCCGACCCATTGATAAAGAAACCCCACGCCGATCAAAGCCGCCGCCAAACCAACCAACCACAAAAATACTTGCATAATTGACCCTAGAAACGAATAAGTTGCTCGGGGGTGAAGTCCCCGAGGGTGAGACTTGCCTTGGTGCTCCCGCGATCGACGATGAGCAGGGTGGTTCCGTCCTGGCCGCGCGTTTTTGCTTCCACCTGGGTCGCGGACCAGACCCCGCCGTCGTGGCGCAGGCCAAAATACGTGAACTCCTTCACCGCTCCCGTTCCTTTCAGTGTTTTCTCAAGATATACAGGAAAGGCGATGCTGTGGTCCAGCCAGGTTTTTATCTCCGCGTAATGTGTCTTGTCCGGCGGACCTGCTGTACTCTTCAAAACGTCGCAATCCCGAGCGCCAAATTTGGTCTCTTCCACTATCGCTTGGCCCGGCCAGAAGTATTGTTGCTCAAAAAAATCCTCGTAGCTGAAACCGGCCCCAAGCGGTCCGTCGGTCCATTTGTCGAACGGCAGCGTGGCAGGCGCCTTGTCGCCTGGATGCCCAATCTGGATCGAATTCTGGCCGTTGGGTCGCATCTCCAAAAGGATGTGGGTCCGAGCGTCCGGCTTGGCGGGCGGTGAAATATCAACAAAGACGCGCAGCACGCCGGGGAACCAGTGCGCCCTCAAGGAGATTCCGTAGCTGGTGCGCGTGCCGCTCGCGTCCACGCGGACCAGATGCCCGCTGGCCCGCAAGTCGGCCGCCTGAATCCGCTGCCGGGAAGCGGCAATCACCGAGTGAACGTCAGGAATCTTCGCTGTAGCCGCAGGCGTAGATGTAGTCTGGGCTGAAGCTATCTGGATTGCGCCAGCCAACAGCAACGCTACAGCAGAGGGGAGGGTCACGGCTCGATCCTTCCATCGCGAATGCGAATGTGGCGCGGAGCGGACTTGGCAATCTCCTGCTCGTGGGTGATCACAATCAGCGTCATCCCGCGCTTCTTCTGGACGCCCATCAGCATCTCCATGATCCGCGCGGAGTTTACGGAGTCCAGATTGCCGGTCGGCTCGTCGGCAAGCAGAATCGAGGGATCGTTGGCCAGCGCTCGCGCGATGGCCACGCGCTGCCGTTCTCCGGCGGAAAGCTCGTTGGGATACTGCATGAGGCGGTGTTCCAGGCCCATCTCCACCAGGAGTGCCTCGGCTCGCTCGGCGCGGTGATTGGAATTCAGCCCGACGGCCAGCATCGGGACCTGGACGTTTTCAATTGCGCGCAGCGTGGGCAAAAGGTAGAAGGCCTGAAAGATGAATCCAATCTGAGTGGCTCTATAGTGGTCCAGGTCGACGGCGGTTCCGAGAAATGCATTCTCAAAGAGCACCTCGCCGCTGGTCGGCACGTCGAGTCCCCCCATCAGTTGCAGCAAGGTAGATTTACCGCTGCCGCTGGCGCCGCTGATGGCCAGAAATTCTCCGGCGGTGACGGACAGATCCACGCCGCGCAGCGCTTCAATGCGTCCATCGTCGTAGCTTTTGCGCAGTCTCCGCACTTCGAGCTGCGGGCTGACGGCTGTCTGTTGGCTGCTCATCGTCTCTGCGCTAGTCATGTCGCAGCGCCTCTACCGGCGACAAGTGCGCGCCGCGCCAAGCGGGAATTGCCCCCGCAAGCAATCCTGAGAGCACCGAAATGCCAAGCCCCTCCAAAAGATGCAATGGAGTAACGGAAGCGGATGCAATGCTTGCCGTCTGTGGAAGAGCAGCCAGCAAACGCAGCCCGCCCCATCCAACGCCAAGGCCGATAACGCCGCCGACAAGTCCCAGCACTACGGCCTCAGACTGAATGAGCAGCATGACGCCCCAACTCTTCCATCCCAGGGCGCGCAGAATGCCGATCTCGCGAGTCCGCTCGAAGACCGACATGGCCATGGTGTTGGCAATGCCAAGGATGCCGACGATCAAGGCGATCGACGACGTGCCCCAGGCCACCGCATGGGCCAACTCCACAAACTGGTTCTTGCTCGCCCATTCGCCGGCCGGGGTTGCGCGCAGTCCTGGAACAACGGCGTCAATAGCCGCCTGGCATTGCTTTACGTACTGATCCTGGGATTCGCCGGGCGGCGCGGGGCGCAGGCGAAGATGAAACCCGGAAACCTTGCCTTGCAGACTCGTAATCTGCTGCAATTGATCGACCGGCATAATCACCGCGCCCGCTTCCAAAGCCGAGCCGCCATGATAGATGCCCACCACGGTGAAGCTTGTGCCCTGAAGCTCTAGGCTGTCCCCGACTTTTTTGCTCAGGTTTTCAGCCAGCACGTCGCCGAGGATTGCTTCCGCCTTGCCATCGTGAAATCTGCCCCCGGATTTGAATGTCAACGATTCGAAGTCGTAGGAATCGGCTTTCCAGCCGAAGACCAGTGCATTGACCTCCGGCGTGAGATCCATCATGTTGAAGATCATGGGCGTGACCTGCGCCACGAACGGCAGAGCCTGAATCTTCGCCCCCAGGGACTCATTGATGGCTGTTTCGAGGAAAGTTCTCTCCACGACAACCATATCGGTTCCGGCGCTTGAGTAAAGGCGCAGCCATTCATGCTCGAAGGAGCGGGAGAATCCGACCAACGCGATAAAGGCGCCAATCGCCATCGCGATCCCGCCCAGTGTCAGCAGCGTCCGGAGACGCCTGCGCCAGAGGTTCTTCCAGGCAAATCCGGCGAAGGACAGTTTCAAAGCCATGATAGTAGGATAAGTCCTCTTGCCCGCCGGATGGGTCTGATTCTGTGGGCCAGTGTACCGGGCGGCGCAAGCAATGTCCACCGGTTGCTGGAGATTCGCGGGATATCGGCAGGGAATTGCTGCCTTTGCGGAAGAGTGACCCATACCGAAAGACGTTCGTCAACGAGACGTTTGGCTGTTCGCCGACACGGTTGGACGATGGGCAGCAGCTTTTGCTGTTGTTGCCTTTCTTGAAGGTTCTCTCGCTAAACGGCCAAAAAACAAAATAATACGCAGCTTCACACGCCAAAGAACGCCAGTGGCCAGCAGAACTCAGTCAGCCGTTGCTGAGCAAATTCGCTTGAATTTGATCGCATGAAGCTTCGACCCGATTTTCGTTGTTCAGGTGAATGGTCAAGAACCGATCATTGGGCCACCGCAAAGCATTCAGCGGCCGCGGCCACGCGAACTTCCGCCCCCACTGCCGCCGCTGCCCTTGCGCGCCTGGTAGCAGTCCCGGCAAAACACCGGGCGATCGCCACGCGGTTCAAAGGGCACTGTTGTAGGCTGGCCGCAACCCGAACAAATCACAGGTGTTCCCTGTGCTGGAGCCGAACGGTAGCCGGAGCCCCCCTGGTCGTTCTTCTTTGCCTGACGGCAAGTCTTACAACGCTTCGGGGTCGAGTAACCGCGTTCCTGAAAGAACGCCTGATCAGCAGCGGTGAAGGTGAATTCCTGCCCGCAATCGCTGCACGTAAGTTGAGTATCTCCGGCCATGTGTCCCCTCGTGGGAATTGTACAGCCGATTGTACGATTTCAGTACAAGTAATCCATAAAATTGAAAAATCTTACCTTAAGGGAAACATCGAAGGGGTCGCCCGGACTCGTCAGGGTAGGCTTACAAGGCCTCGACCAATCCAAGTTTGCTCTGCCGGCCGAACCCGGCGCGCGATTGCTCTTCTCGGTTTTCGGCCCCGGCCGAGCTATAGTTCTCCTTAGAAGGGACAGCGTACCGGCAGAGCGGCAGGCTCCCGTTTCCGGCTTCCTTCAGGCCTTAAATGACGGCGGTTTCCAACCCACAACTCGAAGCCGAGTGCATCCGCCGGATTCTGGCGGGCGAGAAGCAGTTGTTCCATGACCTGATCCGCCCCTGCGAGCGCGCCATCTATTTTCTGCTCCTCTCGCTGCTGCGCAACGAAGCTGAAGCCGAGGATGCGGCGCAGGAGACGGCCATCAAGGTCTATCAGAACCTGCAAAACTTTCGCGGCGACTCACAATTTCGCACCTGGGTGCTCTCGATTGCCCGCAATGAGGGGCTGGGACGGCTGCGCAAGGCTGCTACCCGCCGGGAAGAATCGCTGGATGCCGGCCTCGATGACCAGAGCGGAGACTTTACCCCCGCCATCCTGACCAGTTGGCGCGAAGTACCTTCACAGGCCCTTGAGCAGAAGGAACTTGGCGCGATTCTGCGCCAAGCCATAGAGGGGCTGCCGGAGATTTACCGTAACATTGTGCTGCTCAGAGACATCGAAGAGATGGACATCAGGGAAACTGCAACCGCACTCGGCATCACGGAGGGCACGGTCAAGGTTAGGCTGCACCGTGCGCGTGCCCTGTTGCAGCGGAACCTGGCGCCGCGCTTGAAAGGGTTTGCGCCCAAACGAAAAGGGCTGTTTGGATGGGGCGCACCGGGATGAGGCTGGACTGCAAACACGTCTGGGAGCACATCTCCGCCTACATCGACGGCGAGGTGGACGCGGAGTTGCGCGCACAGATCGATCGCCATCTTGAGACCTGCGAGATCTGCTCGGCCGTGCTCGACTCGACCCGCAATGTAGTCGTCCTGGTGGCCGATGGCCGTGTCTTCGAACTCCCCGCAGGATTCAGCGAGCGGCTGCATGCGCGGCTGGATAGAGAACTGGAGTTAGCGTGACCTTAACTGAGTTAAATGGTGCTTGATTGGACAGCGACCGGTGGCGGCGGCCGGTGGACTACGACGTGCGCCCATCCCTCCAGCCCAACCAGCGCCAGCGTGAGAACCGCCAAAGCTACCTGGACTCGTTCGGAACGGCGCTCGTTTTTGCTGACTTCGCGCCTTCGCCATTGCGCCGAAGGCCGCGACCGCAACCACCATATCCAGGCCAGCACCAGCAGGTTGGCGACGGCGCCGATGGTGGCCAAGGCAAGCATGGGTATGCGAAACTTGTCCTCATGAAATCCAAGGATTGGCGCATAGATGCTGGATGCCGCCAATGCGCCCAGGCCGATTGCCATGCGAATTCCGCTAATAGTGAGAATGGCGGTACACAAGCTCTGCAGCAGCGCCAAGACAAGACTTGCGCTCGTCAAGACCCGCATTCCTTTGGAGTTTTCCAAATAGCCTCCCGGTCCCAGGGCGCTGACCTCAAGGCTCCGGGCAGAATCATGGTAAAGCAGACCGCGTGCCGCAGCCAATTCAATTTCCGCCTCGCCGAGAACTTGAGACAATGAACCTCTCCGGTTGAAGATTCACCGTAACAAAATCAGAATCGCTGTAACCTTTCCGTCAGGCGTCCACTCCTAAGGTGCGTAAGAATGAAAATGCGGGATTTGCAGTCCTTCAATCCCGTGGGTCTACAACCAGGCGGACCCCATCCGCCGCAACCGCAAAGTGAGGTCAAAGGATCATGAAGAACCAACTGAATGCACTGCTTCTGACCGCGGCGCTCTCCGGCCTGGTCGGTGGAACCTCCGTAGCCGCCCAAACGGCCAACCAGGGCACGTCGAAGGCGCCATCGGTGAAGGCCGGGCTGCGCTATGTAGGCCAGTCGCAGACCCCGCCTGCCAAGCACTCCTGTAAAGGCAAAAACAGTTGCAAAGGCACCGGCGGCTGCGCCACTGGCGATCAAGGCTGCAAGGGCAAGAACTCTTGCAAGGGCAAGGGCGGATGCGCAACCGACGGCTCCAAGCCGCCTGCGTTCGTCTAAACTGCAATCCAACCGGTGGCGCGGCGGGATCGCATCAATCCGACACTTGCCGCGCCATCAATCCTCGAATTCCTCCCATCTCACGCAGCGGCATCGCTCATAACTGACAACTGACAACTGAGAACCGTCTATCATGCCCGGCAATCGCTTCAACGCGTTTCAGAATCACGGCGTCGGAATCGGTCTGCGCATTCCGCACTACGAGCACATCTTTTCACGCAAGCCTATCGTCGATTGGTTCGAGATCATCTCGGAAAACTTCATGATCGACGCAGGGCGCCCTCTGGCCATGCTCGATCGCATCCTCGAACAGTATCGAGTCGTCCAGCACGGCGTTTCCATGTACTTCGGCTCGGTGACTGCTCCCGATCCCGAACACCTGCGCCGGCTCAAGGCTTTGGTTCGCCGCACCAACACTCCGTGGCTCAGCGACCATCTTTGCTGGGGCAGCGTGGACGGAACCTATACACACGATCTGCTGCCGCTGCCATATACATGGGAAGCGGTCGAGCGCACCGTTGCCCGCGTAAAGCAGGTTCAGGACTACCTTGAGATTCCCGTCGCCGTCGAGAATGTGAGCAGCTACGCCGCATTTACCGGCTCGCAGATGACGGAGTGGGAGTTTTTGACGGAAGTAGTCGAACGCGCCGACTGCGGCATTCTGCTGGACGTGAACAACATCTACGTCTCTTCCGTCAACCACGAGTTCGCGCCCATGGACTACGTGAACGCCGTTCCCGCGCATCGCGTGGCGCAGATTCATATTGCCGGCCACTCGCGCTATGAGAAGTACATCCTCGACACGCACGATCATCCCGTCATCGATCCTGTTTGGGAACTCTACGCGCGCGCCATCGAGCTCTGCGGTTCCACGCCCACGCTGCTCGAATGGGACGATCATATCCCCAGTTTTGACGAGGTTCACGGCGAAGCAAAGAAGGCCGAGCGATATCTCAATCAACAAGCGCCCGAACTAGTGGAGGCGGCGTCATGAGCTCGGACCAGATAAGCCCCGAGATGAGCTTAGCCCAATTGCAGCGCGAGATGGTCGCAGCCGTCATGATGCCGCTTACCGCCAATGAAGACATGCGCGCCGTCGCTCCCGATGGCCGTCGCATGGACGCAGTGGCAGCTTCGTTTATTGCCCCTAACAGCATGCTGAGCGCCTTTGAGCGTCTTGAGATTTACAACCGCCAATATTGGTACCGCGTACTCGACGCGTTGGCCGAGGACTTTCCCGCTCTGCGCGCCGTTGTGGGTGGCCGCGCCTTCGAGGCCTTGTCCATTGCTTATCTCACGGCGAATCCCAGCCGCTCCTTCTCGATGCGTAACCTTGGGTCGAGATTGGCAGAGTGGCTGGCCGCCAATCCGCAATATGCCCGTCGCCGGCAACGGCTGGCCCTCGACGTGGTACGCATCGAGTGGGCATTTGTAGAAGCCTTCGACAGCGCCGACCGCACGCCGTTAACCCTCGACCAGATTGCAACGCTCGACGCCGGTTCGCGCCTTGCCCTACAGCCCCATCTGCGACTGATTGCACTCGACTATCAGGCAGACGATCTGGTACTCGCCTTGCACGACCGCCAGAAGCGCGAGACCAGCGAGGCCGGCCAGAAACATGAAGGCGGTCCAGACGCACCGGCAACATTGCCCAAATTGCGCCGCAAGCCGACCTGGGTTGCGGCCCATCGGGTCGATCTGACCGTCTACTACCGCCGCCTCAAGCGCGAAGAGTTCCTTACGCTTGATGCCATTCGCGGAAGCCTGTCTTTAAACGAAGCACTGGAGGCGGGCTTTAGTGATTCACCGGTTCCCGAGGTTCGACGTCCAAGTCTCGTCCGCGAGTGGTTTGCCAGTTGGGCCGAACTGGGATGGATCTGCGCTCCCGATCTTGAATCGATTATTCAGCAATAGAGAGGAAAGATATGCAACCGATCGTCAAACTAATCGGCTCCACGTATATGCATGCGCGCACGGCGTTGAATTGGCTGCAATGCCCGCTGCTGCTGGCTATCCGTCTCTACTGGGGCTGGCAGTTCGCCCAGGATGGATGGGGCAAGCTGACTCATCTCGACAAAGTGACCCAGTTTTTCTCAAGCTTGAACCTCCCCGCGCCGGGAATGACCGCACTCGCTGTTGCCTCGGTTGAATTAGTCGGCGGTGTCCTCTTTGCGTTGGGCATTGCTTCCCGGCTCACTTCGCTGGTTCTCTTCGTCAACATGACCATGGCATACCTGAGCGTGCCCGACGACCGCATCAACTTTTCGCACATCCTATCCAACCCCAGCGACTTTTACGGAGCAACGCCCTACACATACTGGTTTGCTGCGCTGTTGATCCTTATTCTTGGTCCTGGATGGGCCGCTCTCGACACCGTGTTTGTCCGCTGGCTCGCCCCTGGGCGCAAAGCCTGAACCGCGAGCGTTATCATCGTTCCACATCGGTTGTGAAATCTGGGGCGAATGCGGATTGTCTATGTGCTTACCTCTCTGGGCATGGGCGGGGCGGAACGGTTGGTGGTCTCGCTGGCCGGTCGCATGGCCGAGCGTGGTCACACGGTTCAGCTTCTGGTTCTTCGCCCGCCCGTCGCCGAGCAATGGTCTACCGCGCTTCCCGTCGTTCATCTTGGAATGCGGCGGACACCCTTCAGCGTCCTTGCCGGCCTTCTGAAAGCCAGCCGCACCCTCCATGAGTTTCGCCCGGATTTGGTTCACAGCCACGGATTTCACTCCAACATCGTTGCCCGCCTTCTCAAAATCCTTGTTCCCTCCACGGTCGTTCTTTCCACCGTGCATAACGTTTATGAAGGCGGGCGGAAGCGCATGTGGGCTTATCGCCTGACAGACGGCTTGAGCCGCAAGACAACGGCCGTTAGCAAAGCCGCCGCCGACCGGTTTGTGCGGCTGAAGGCTGTACCCGTGGGCAAATGCACGGTCCTCACCAATGGCATCGATACAGCGGAGTTCGCTCCCGACGCTGATCGGCGTGTCTGCGCGAGAGCCCAAATGGACGTAACCCATGAGTTTATTTGGTTCACCGCCGGACGCATGGCGCCGGCCAAAGACTTCCCAAATTTGCTTCGGGCCTTTGCGCAGGTGCGTGCGGCCCGTCCGGGCGCGCAACTTTGGATTGCAGGCGAAGCGATCGACGAGAAGTTGAATCACGTGACCAGTTCCATATTCGGCGGTGTTAAAGGGGAATTGGATCAAGTTCGCATTCTTGGCCTCCGCCGCGATCTGCCCGCTCTGCTCGACGCCGCGGACGGGTTTGTGCTGGCTTCGGCATGGGAGGGAATGCCTCTGGCGCTGGGCGAGGCGATGGCCATGGAGAAGCCTGTCGCCGCGACCGATGTGGGTGGCGTTCGTGAACTCGTGGGAGATGCAGGCACGATCGTCCCCGCCAAGGATTCAAACGCGCTTGCCGACGCCATGCTCAACATCATGCAAACGTCCGCGGAAGGGCGCCGCACCATTGGCCGCGCGGCCCGCGCCCGCATACAAAACCAGTTCAGCATGGATGCCAAGGTCGATGAATGGGAGGCGCTCTACAATGCATCGCTAGCGTAAAGAGTGAGCGAGAGAGCATCCTTTGCCGACACCATCGTGATAGCCTTATCAGCGAATTCTGAAGCGGGCCTTTGCGCGTCAGGAAGCAATCGAATAGAAGGCATAGGGAGAGCGCGATGCGCGTGATAATTGCAGCAATCTGTTGCGTCTTGGCAGCGGGGTCAATCGGTATGGGAAGAGGAATCGCGCAAACAAGGTCGAAGCCTGCACAGAATGCGGTTCTGGCCTTGGATCATGGCTGGCAATTCCGTCAGGTCACGTCAGCACCACAGGAACCGGAAGCAGGCTGGCTCCCAGCCACCGTTCCCGGCGATGTTCACTTGGATCTGCTTGCCAACAAGAAGATCGAAGACCCGTTCTATCGCGACAATGAGCCCAAGCTGCAGTGGATCGAAGATTCGAGCTGGGAATACAGGCTCACCTTCGACGTTACCCCTGCGATGCTTGGCCGGTCGAATGTGGACCTGGTCTTTAACGGTCTCGACGCAGCCGCGCAGGTTTACGTAAACGGGTCCGAGGTGCTCGCGGCATACAATATGTTTCGCATCTGGCGCGTGCCCGTGAAGGGCCGGCTGCACGCCGGCAAGAATTTGCTGCGCGTCGTCTTTCCGTCGCCCATCAAAGCCGCTGATGAAGTTGCGGCGCTCGACCCGTGGCAGCCGAAAACGAAAACCGACGCCAAGACCTACATTCGCAAAGCCGCATATGAGTACGGGTGGGATTGGGGACCGCGCTTCGTGACCAGCGGAATTTGGCGGCCAGCGCAAATCGAAGCCTGGGACAAGATCCGCATCGCCGACTTCGCCATCCGCCAGCGCGATGTGAGCAGTACTGTAGCCCACGCCGACGCCGAGGTCGAGGTCGAAGCAGCCGGCGCCGGGTCAGCCCGAGTCAGCGTGCAATACGCCGATAACGGTAAGCCGGTCACGCTCAGCACAGTCGCCAGCCTCCATGCCGGGCGCAATGTTATCGATCTTCCCATCGAGATTCGCCAACCCAAGCTTTGGTATCCGGCGGGCTATGGCGGCCAGCCGCTCTATGAGTTCACGGCGCAAGTGGGCGTCGGCGGGCAGCCGGTCGAATCGCGCAAGGTTAAGGCCGGGCTGCGTTCGATTGTCCTCGACCGGCACTTGGACAAGTGGGGCCGGTCTTTTCAATTGATTGTCAACGGCATTCCCGTCTTCGCCAAGGGAGCCGACGTGATTCCGTTCGACAGCTTTCCCAATCGCGTGACGACGGCGGATTATCGTCGCATTCTTCAATCCGCACGCGACGCCAACATGAACGCGATTCGCCATTGGGGCGGCGGATACTACGAGACCGACGAGTTCTACTCCATCTGCGACGAGTTGGGAATCATGGTGTGGCAGGATTTCATGTTCGGCAACGACTGGCAGCCGGGGACCTACGACTTCAAGCTCAACATCGAAGCCGAAGCCGACGACCAGGTGCGCCGCCTGCGCAACCATCCAAGCATCGTTGTCTGGAGCGGCAACAACGAGACTGAATCCGCCTTTGGCTGGAAGGGGAGGCCTGATTTTCCCGCGGATGTCCGGTTGCAAATGTGGCAGGATTACCTGACGGAATTCAGCGGCATCCTGCCCAGAGTTGTCGCGCGGCTTGACTCTGAGACTCCTTACTGGCCCAGCTCGCCCAGCTCCGACTATGAAGCTCTCAGCGACCATTTTCAAAGCGGCGATGCTCACATTTGGGACGTATGGCACGGGCGCGTCCCGTTCTCAACCTACGAAACCCATCATGCGCGCTTTGTCACTGAGTATGGATTTCAGTCGTTTCCCGAGATGAAGACGATCGAAGCATTCACGCTGCCTGAGGATCGAACCGGCATCTTCACCCCGGTGATGCTCGAGCATCAGAAAAACAATGAAGGTAACTCGATCATCCACGACTATCTGCTCAAGGATTACTCCGAGCCGAAGGATTTTGCGAGCTTTCTGTATGTGAGCCAGGTGCTACAGGCAGAGGGAATCAAGATCGGCGCGGAACACTTCCGCCGCAGCCGGCCGGAGACCATGGGCTCCATCTTCTGGCAGTTGAACGACTGCTGGCCGGTTGCCTCCTGGTCCTCAATCGATTACTACGGCCGCTGGAAGGCGCTGCAATACTATGCCCGTCGCTTCTATGCGCCGATTCTTGTTTCACCGCACGTCGAGGACGGCGCGCTAAAGGTCTACATCGTCTCCGACAAGACCAAGGCGACTCAGGCCACGCTCCGTGTGCGGCTGATGGACTTCGACGGCAAGGTCCTGCTTGAGGATTCTCATGCGGTGGAAGTTACACCTCTCGATAGCCACGTCTATCTCGACTGGCCGCTCAAGAAGCTGACCGATTCAGGCGCTGCCGATACTTCACGGGTCTTCGTTGTTGCGGAGCTTACTGCCAACGGAGAGCAGATCTCGCGCAACCTTGTCTATCTTGCGCCGACAAAAGAGATTCATCTGAAGCCGGCCCCTCTAACCATCGAGACCACAGGCGCAAACGGTACTTATAAGGTCCGCATAACTTCCCGAGTGCTGGCTCGCAGCGTCTATCTGGCATTCGGCGACTTCGATGTAAAAGTCTCCGATAACTACTTCGACCTGCTGCCGG
>CAZSVJ010000015.1:0-26424 GCA_964610185.1 uncultured Occallatibacter sp.
CTTCGACCCTGACCATGCAATTGGCAAAGCTGCTCTTCCTCTCCGACGATGGCACCATCAAGTACAAGCTTATCCAGATATTGATTACCTTTCAGCTCGAACACCGATTTACGAAGAACCAGATCTTCGAGATGTACGCCAATCAAATCCCTCTGGGCCAGCGCGGCAGCTTCTCCATCGACGGTTTCGGTGAAGCGTCACAGGTGTACTTCGGGAAGGATTTGGGACAGCTAGACCTGGCCCAGTGCGCATTCCTGGCCGGTATCATCCAGCGCCCCAGTTACTTCAACCCTTTCCACCATCCGGAACGCACCATCGAGCGGCGCAACTTGGTTCTCGATTCCATGGTGGAGACAGGCGCTATTACCAAGGACCAAGCGGAGCGCGCAAAAGCCGAGCCGCTCCATCTCTCCGAGGCCAGCGTAGACGCCAGCGAAGCGCCTTACTTCGTCGATCTGGTGCATGACCAACTTCTGCAGAAATTCGGCGAGCGCGACTTCAACCGCGAGGGCCTACGCATCTATACCTCGCTCGATCCCGACTTGCAGCGCGAAGCGACATCGGCCGTCGAGTCAACAATTCACTTGGTAGATGAGCAGATCGACAAGGTCCACGCCAAGGACAAGAAGGCAGGCAGACCCTATACCTATCCCCAGGTCGCGCTTGTGGCGCTCAATCCCCACACCGGCCAGATTCTTGCTCTTGTCGGCGGCCGCAGCTACGGCAACAGCCAAGTCAACCACGCTGTCGCGCATCGGCCCTCCGGCTCCATCTTCAAGCCTTTTGTCTACGCTGCCGCTTTTCAAACCACCACCGAAGGCACCATGCTGCCGGGCCAGACGCATTTGTTCTCGCCCGTCACCATCCTCAACGACGAGCAAAGAACCTACGGCGAGGGAACACTCTACGAGTACACGCCGCGCAACTTTGTAGGCGAGTTCTACGGCCAGATGACCGCCCGTTTAGCTCTGATGCGATCTGACAACAACGCCACCATCAGCCTTGCCTCCATGGTTGGATTCGATCGCGTCGCCGCTCTCGCCCGAGAAGCCGGTATCAAGTCCGCACGCGGCACACCCTCCATGGCCATCGGCTCTTACGACGCCACACCGCTCGAGATGGCCGGCGCCTACACTGTCTTTGCCAATCGCGGCCTGCACATCGATCCATGGATGCTGGCCAGCGTGCGGACGCCCAACGGCGACATCATTACCGACTACACGCCGGCTACCCGGCAGGTTCTCGACCCGCGCGTTGCGTATCTCACTACAAACATGATGGAGGCGGTGCTGCAAGGCAACGGGAGCGATGGCTGCGTGATTGGAGGACGAGATTTCTGCGGAACCGGCGCCGGAGTCCGCAACATGGGCTTTACCGCGCCGGCAGCGGGCAAGACGGGCACCGACCACGACGCATGGTTTGCCGGTTTCACCAGCAACCTGATCTGCGTGGTCTGGGTTGGCAACGATGACTACACCTCTCTTGATCCAGAAAACCGCGGCCGCGTCCAGGGTGCGCATGTCGCCGCGCCCATCTGGGCCGACTTCATGAAAAAGGCTGTCTTGCTCCCGCAGTACTCCGACACACACGCGTTCACCGCGCCCGAGGGAGTGGATATAGTGAAGATCGACAAGGCCAGCAACTTGCTCAGCGATGAATCCTGCCCCGATGCCTTCGAAGCGGCTTTCCTTGCCGGCACAGCGCCCACAGAAACCTGCGACCACCCCGCCGACCATCGCAATCTGCTGCAAAAGATCTTCGGCACGGGCAAGCCGTGACGTGATTCGCGCATTCCTTCAATCATCCACGCGAGCGCTCGCTCACCCATCCACATCTGCCCCGTCGGCCATCGGCTGGCAGCGCGCGCACCAGAACGTCACGCGAGCATCGGGCCCTTGGATACGCCTGCGAATCGCCTCCCCGCAGCGTCTGCAAGGCTCGCCGGCGCGGCCATAAACCCACAGGCTTGCGCTTGGGTCGGCCTCATGCGTGGTTCGCCGCATCCTTCCGCCGTAGGTCACGATGGTCTCACTTGAATCCTCAAGCACATTGGCCGCGACCAGTCTCCGCGCTGCTGCGATCAGCGCATTCAGCTTCCCGTCTTCCAGTGAATTCACTTTGCTGAACGGATTAACGCCGGTTACAAAACAGATTTCCGATTTGAAAACGTTGCCCACGCCGGCCATTACTTCCTGATGCAGCAATACGTCGGCAACTTCTTCGTCCGCGCAAACAATCATGCGGCGCAACACTTCGCCGGCGTTGAAATTCTCATCCAAGACGTCAATCGTGGACGGCGGAATCTTCGTTGCTCGCGCCAGTTCCTGAGGCTTCAACATCTTCGCCACCGGCACGCGAAATCCAACCGCAACATAATCGCTATTCTCAAGCAAAATCCTCATATTGCCGCGCGGCTGCTGCCATCGCTCGCCTGGCTTGTAGAGGTGCCAACTGCCGCTCATAAGCATATGGGTAGCCAGCGTCGCGCCGCCGGAAAAGTGAATCAGCAGCCATTTGCCGCGCGATTCCACCTGCTCAATTGTCTGCCCCGCAAACGGCGTATTGTCGTTGAACCGCGTCAGCAGAGGATAAGTCGATTGAAATTTTGCGATCTGCTTGCCCACAAGCGCGCGGCCCAATGCGCGTGCCGTGCGAAAAATCGTGTCGCCCTCGGGCATAGCCTATTGCACCCCGCCGGCCCGATTGTCCACGTGGTGCTCGTGGCCGTGCTGTCCTACCGGCAGCAGAATTCGCCGCAGGTGCATTCCCAGCGGGCCGCGATGAAAGCCCGCATCCATCAGGAATCGCGCCATGGGATGCGCCGCAACCGGCTGCCCATTGATGGTGGTGATGAGCACGCCCTGATGGCTGGCCCCGCGCAGCCGCTCCTGGCCGCGCGAGCAAAGAAAATGCGCCAGACCCGCGGCGGCTTGCGAGCGCTCCGGTTCGTCGGCGGGCAGGAAGACGAGCAAATTTGGATTGCCGCGACGGAGCCAAGCAACCAACTGTCCATTGCGTAGAATCACTTCCGCATAAGCGGCTCGCGTTAGCAGTCGTGGCGTAGTCTCCGAATCTTCTTCGGCTACGGGAAGCTCCGGCCAGCGCAACACTGAACCATATGGGTTGGCCGGATCGGTCGCAGCCAGCTGCACAAACTCCGGCTTCTCCTCGGGCGGCGCGGTCCGCAACTGGCGCAGTAGATCTACCGCGGCCGGCAGCGCAAACTGCGTCGCGCCCAGCCCAGCCACAAAGTATCCGCGGCGAATGCGGCCGCTCTCTTCGAGAGCCTTGAGCACGTCGTATACCGCGCTGAATCCGCCGGGAACGTTCTCCGCCGCCACGTGCTCCCTGAGCAGCACTCCGTAGCGATTGAGCAGTTGCAAAGCCAGCGCATGACTGGCTTCGGTCGCGGAATAGGCTTCTGAATGGCTCTTGTCTGCAAAGAACTCGGGGCGGTAGGTCGGGGTTTCAACCCCGACATTCAACCCGGCAAAATCGACGGGGGCTTTAGCCCCTGAGGTATGCTTCCCTGGCGCCTGACGCAACGGCAACAACGACCATCGCCCCTGCGCCGTCGGCGGTGTTGTTCTGCGCGAACGAAACACTGCGCCCGTTTGCAGGCGACGCGGCGACCGCGCGCTCTCGGGTCTGGCGACATAGGCGCGCAGCGCGTGAAGCGAATCGTTTGTGATCAGCCCTCGCCACACGAGGCTCCACAGAGCCTCAATCGTCTCGCCTGGATAGCCGCCGCCAACAGTCTGATGAAGCATATCGAAGAAGCTTGCGCCCGTCGACTCCAGCACCGCAAGAAGCTTCGCTTCGTTCTCGCTTAGGGGTTCTACGAAAGGCCGGGATTGCGCAAGTAGCGGCAGTTTGTCGGCAAGAAAAAGTGCGATGCGTCCGTCTCGCTCGCCGATTGGCTCAACGCCCGCCCACGCCACCTCGCCGGCGGCAATCAGCGTGTCCAGGCCGGCGGGAGCATACTCCGCAATGCGCGCGGGCAGGATGGCAGTCTCCACAAGCGATGCAGGCAACGGTGCGCCCTGCAAGCTCTCGATCGCATCGAGTAGTCCGTCAAGATTTCCGTGCCCGCAGCGACGCGGCGCGAGCAGTCCCTGCCAATGAGTTAGGAAGCGAGCCAGGGTGTGCTGTTCCACCGGCTCAACTTCCCTGCGCAGCCTGGCCAGCGATTTGCGGCGAATCAAGCGCAGTATCTCCGCATCGCACCACTCACGATGAAGGCCTCCGGGACGAAATCCGCCTTCGAGTACGCGTCCCTCATGCGCAAGCTGGCGCAATGCTTCTTCAACAGCAGCGGCGTCCAGTGCGAATCGATCCGCAGCCTCGCGCAACGTAAACGGCCCATGAGTGCGCGCATAACGGCGAATCAACTCGATCACCGGATGCGCCACTGGCTCCAGCAGCGCCGCGGCCAACCCCGGCGGCAATGGAATTCCGAGCCCATCGCGATAGCGCGCCGCGTCTTCGGCTGCAATCACGCGGCGCTCGCCGGCAATGCGCAGCTCGAGCAAGCGGCGCGACCGGATCAAACGGTCCACATGCTGCAACAAATCCGGCGTTGCCACGCGCCGCGCCAGTTCCTCTCGCGACAAATCACCCAGTCGCAGGCAAAGATCGTGAATGCCGTCCGCGGAGCGCGAGCGATAGCTTTCGGATAGGCACTGCGCTGCCTCTTCCACTTCGGCAATGGCGTCCGCATCGAGAAGCTCGCGCAGGTCGGCTTCGCCGAGCAACTCGCGCAACTGCTCCTGATCGATGGTGAGCGCCTGCGCGCGCCGTTCCGCCAAGGGCGCATCGCCGTCATAGAGAAAGTTCGCGACGTAACTAAACAGCAGCGAAGCGGCAAAGGGCGAAGGCTTGCGCGTTTCCACAACATGCACGCGCAACTGGCGCTGCTCGATTGCGCGCAGGGTTTCAATCAGCGCCGGCATGTCGAAAACATCGCGCAGGCACTCACGATATGACTCGAGCAGCAGCGGAAACTTCGGATAGCGCGAAGCCACGCTGAGCAGATCGTAGGAGCGCTTACGCAACTGCCACAGCGGCGTGCGGGCATCGGCGCGGCGTCGCGGCAACAGCAGCGCACGCCCTGCCGCTTCACGGAATCGCCCCGCAAACAGCGCCGTTGAGCCCAACTGGCGCAGCACTAGCGGCATCGCTTCGGCTGACTCGACAAGGAACCAATCCGGATCGGGCGGCTCGTCAGTATCGGGGAAGCGCAGCACGAATCCGTCATCGGACCACAGCGTTTCCACTTCCGGCCCGCCCGCCGCGCGGATTCTCGCGCTCACAGCCATGGCCCACGGAATATGAATCCGGCTTCCGAATGGCGTGAGCACGCAGACGCGCCAGTCGCCCAACTCATCGCGGCAACGCTCGATCACCACCGTGCGATCGTCGGGGACCGAGCCGGTCGCGGCCTCCTGATCGGCGAGAAACTGCATCAGGTTCTCCGCCGCATTGGGGTCGAGATCGTGCTCGGCTACGAGGCGAGTCAATGCGGCGGGCTTGGGCAACCCGCGCAGTTCGCGGACCAGCGAGCCGATGCGGCGACCGAATTCCAGCGGACGGCCGGGACCGTCTCCTTTCCAAAACGGCATCTTGCCCGGCTCGCCGGGAGCGGGCGTTACAAGCACGCGGTCATGCGTGATCTCATCGATTCTCCAAGTGGACGCGCCCAGGATAAAAGTTTCGCCGGGATGGCTCTCGAAGACCATCTCTTCGTCGAGTTCGCCCACGCGCACCGCCTTGCCCTCGCTGTGCGCAAGAAAAACGCCGTAAAGGCCGCGGTCGGGAATCGTACCCGCATTTAGAATCGCCAGCCGCGCTGCACCGTCGCGGGCCGTCACCACGTTGCGCACGCGATCCCATGTAAGCCGCGGCCGCAGCTCAGCAAACTCATCGGAAGGATAACGGCCGCTAAGAAGATCGAGCACGCCCTCGAACGCGCCGCGACTTAGGCTGGCAAAGGGCGCCGCGTGTCGCACGAGTTCAAAAAGCGAATCGACGCTGACCTCGGGCTTCGGTGCTTCTGTTTGCTTGCGAGCGGATTCCAATTCGCCAAACTTCAATTCCGCGGTAAGATTCTTCGCTCGCCGCGCCCTCGTGAGGATCTTCGGCTTGCGCGGCGTAGCCGCTCCCGGCGGATGCGCGACGATCGCGACGAGTTGCTGCGCCAGCACATCCAGCGGATTGCGCGGGTAGCGCGTCGACTCGATGTGTCCCTCGTGCATGGCGCGCGTTACCGCTGCGCAGGCCACCAGATCGGCCCGGTACTTGGGAAACAGAATTCCCTCGCTCACCGCATTCACATGATGGCCGGCGCGGCCAATGCGCTGCATCCCACTGGCTACCGATGGCGGCGCTTCGATCTGGATTACGAGGTCGACCGCGCCCATATCGATGCCAAGCTCCAGCGTGGAAGTGGCGCACAGCGCGCGAATCTGTCCCGCTTTCAACTGCTCTTCAATGACTGATCGCTGCGCCGCGGCCAGCGAACCGTGGTGTGCGCGCGCAATCGCCTCGCCTGCCAACTCGTTCAATGCGCCCGCCAGCCGCTCGGCAACCTGGCGGCTGTTCACAAACAGAATCGTCGAGTTGCGCGCGCGAATGATCTCAAGCAATCTGGGATGAATCGCATTCCAGATGGAGATCCGCTTGGGCGATTGCGAGGCCGGTCCGCTGGGGATCTCTTCTTGTTGACCGAGGTGAGCCATATCCTCGACTGGAACCTCGATGCGCAGCTTCAACTGCTTCGGCGCGCTGGCGTTGACGATGGTTACGGGGCGATAGCTGAGGCACTCGGCGACCACCGAGTCAGGGACTGAGGGACTAGGGACTAAGGGGCTGGGGATTTGCGGCTGATCCGCCACAACGGCTTCTTCGAATAGTTGACTTCTCTCGAAATCCTCAACACCAGGCCCAGCGTTAACAACCGCTCTCCTGGAATCCGCGTCGCCAGTCCCTAGTCCCTCAGTCCCTAGTCCCTGTCTTTCCACGCCGCCCAAGAAACGCGCGACTTCTTCAAGCGGCCTCTGCGTGGCGGAGAGTCCAATGCGCTGCAACCGGCGCTTGGTCAGCGCCTCCAGCCGTTCCAATGAAAGCGCCAAATGGGCGCCGCGCTTGGTGGGAACCAAGGCGTGAATCTCATCGACGATCACAGTGTCCACAGTGCGCAGAGCTTCGGAGGCCTGCGACGTGAGCAGCAGATAAAGCGACTCCGGCGTGGTGATCAGAATGTCCGCTGGATTGCGTGCGAACCTGGCCCGCTCCCGCTGCGGCGTATCGCCCGTGCGCACGCTGATGGTGGGCTCGCGGAAGGCCACACCCATGCGCCTGGCCATGTTCGCCATGCCGGCGAGGGGTGAACGCAGATTACGTTCTACATCCACAGCCAGGGCCTTCAGGGGCGATACGTAGACGATGCGACAGGCTTGCTTCTGGCCATCGGGTTGAGGTTGGAGCATCAGCCGATCCAAGCACCACAAAAATGCGGCCAGCGTCTTGCCTGTCCCTGTCGGCGCAAGGATCAGCGCGCTTTCACCGCGCGCAATCGCTGGCCAGCCCATCCGCTGCGGCGCGGTGGGCGCATCGAAAACAGCCTTGAACCACTCCGCTGTTACGGGATGGAAACCGGCGAATGGGTCTGCGGCTTGCGCTTGTTCAGGCGGCGTCTTTGGGTTGGGATGCTCGGAGAACATGAGTTCTAAGCATAGCGCGAGAGGGCGGCGAAGAGGAAGCGAAAAGCCAGAATCAGCGAATTGCCTCTTGAGCGGAAAATGCGTTGCCGATTGAACGACCCCGCTGCAAGCAGCGGGGAGTCAGGCCGGGAAGAGATTGAAGAGCGATTGCAGGTGCTTCCGGAGTCGGGATTATCCGAAGGGGTCGCCTCGCTTGGGGAACTGCACCGCCTTGTGGAATTGAACTCCGAGCGCGAGGCAGCGTGAATAGATTTCTCAGCCGCCAAACCGGGCCAAAGATCATTCCAAATGTTCCTAAATGAGTCTGTCAGAATCATCTGGATCAAACTGACCCGCTTAACACAGTTACTCCGGGCTGCGAATCACCCATTGGAGTTGGTGCCACGTTACCAAAGTGCAATTCTCTGCATGTTTGTCGCAATGTTATGCATATAGGTGCAAAAGTTTGCGCATGCCGCGAAAACGTTCCACGTAAATCATTTGTTTTCAATGCAGACAAGTGGCCTACCAATTGCAACGTAAATGGTGCGATTGGTGGAATTGGGTTTGGCCCTCTGTCTCCCGTCGGAATTTCAAGGAGGATTTCTTATGAGAACTCGGACAATTGTTGCGACGGTAGCCCTTGTCCTGTTTGCGGTGCAATCCAAAGCAGGCTCGATTCCGTATTCAAACATCGGCACTGTTGCGCCGGCCAACACGTTCGTAGCAGATGCGACAGGGGATATTACCGGATACCTTGTGGAAAGCGGCTACGCAGAGGGCGGCGGCGCATGGGACACGGACTATGTGGAAATGATAGATGTGACCACCGGGACCAGCAGCGGCTGGGTCTTTGATAACCAGACGACCCCGGCGGGCACAAGTGTGAATTTTGGCTCTGTCAATGCGGGCGACGTTCTCCAGTTTGACCTGAACAACGCGACTTTGAACGTGGTTGTCTCGTCGAATCCGGCGGATAGCTCCGATGGCTTGAATCACGCCTATTCCACGACATGGGCGGGCGGCGATATCAACGGCATCTATATCCCCGCGGGGACTTACATCGCCTTTGAAGATGAACCGCAGATCTTCCTCGGCGTGGATCATTCCGACTTCAACTATGACGACGAAACATTCGTGATCACTGATGATAGTCAGATCCCGGTCGTCACCCCTGAGCCGGGCAGCTTTTACTTATTGGGAACCGGACTTTTGGCCTTGGTAGAAACGCGGCGCAGGAAACTCCGCGCGTAGAGCCTGTTGAAAGCAACGGCATCTGTAGGCCGCTAACTCGGCACCCTCGGCTTGAAGTGACATGTGCCGCCGGCCAGGACCGCAGTCCAGATGGAGGGGTCGGCGGGCTGTTCGCTGGATCCGAGAAAGAGAATGCCGTCGGGGGCGAGCAGGCGGTGAATTCCGGCCAATAGCGTGCGCCGCGTCTCTTGTGAAAAATAGAGCATGACGTTGCGAAGGAAGATCACATCGAATTTGTCTTCTGCCCGGTTGAAGGGCAATTGCGGCGAGCAAAGATTGGCCTGGCGAAAGTTGCAAACCTTCCGAACTTCCGGCTTGACCACCCAATCTTCGCCTGCGTGATCGAAGTAGCGCACGACAAAGCGTGCGGGCAGGCCGCGATTGATCTCAATGCGGTGATAGCTGGCAGCCTGAGCGCGGTGCACCACCTCGGCGCAGAGATCGGTGCCCTCGATGCGAATGTTCCAGCCTGCCAGCTGCGGAAAATGCTCCAGCAGCAGCATCGCCGTGCTGTACCCTTCCTGGCCGGTGGAGCAGGCCGCGCTCCAGAAGCGCAGCGTACGCACGGACCGGCGGGCTTCAATGAGTTTGGGAAGCAAATCTGTGCGCAATAGCTCGAAGGGGCGGCTATCGCGAAAGAAGCTGGTTTCGTTGATGGTCATCGCCTCGGCAATGGAGCGCTCGAGCAGCGAATCTTTCTTCATCTTCAGATGCCGAACGAGTTCATCAAGGCCGGCCATTCCCTGGTTGCGCAATACCTTGGTTAGCCGGGTATCGAAGAGGTAGTCGCGCGAGGGATCGAGCACATTTTGCGACAGGCCGTAGACGAGTTGGCGAAGATAGACGTAGTCCACAGTTGCGGCTTGTAGCATGACTACACCACCCGTCTTCTAAGCTCGCGGAATTCGCTGTTCGTCCGGCTCACGATTCGAAGGATTTCGGGAGCGATAGCGCTGAGAGGCAACACACTGTGCGCCAAGCCGGCGTTGGTCACCGCGCCAGGCATGCCCCACACCGTGCTCGAGGCCTGGTCCTGAGCCAGCACCGTTCCGCCTTGTTCGCGAATCAGGCGGCATCCGGCCAATCCATCGGAGCCCATGCCGGTAAGCTCCACCGCGAGCACACCGGAACCATAGACTGCGGCGGCGGTGCGGAACAAAACATCGACAGCGGGGCGGCAGTGATTCTCAAGCATCCCCTGGTTGAGATGCAACGTTGCGGGCTGCCCGGCGCGCGCGGCTGCCCGTATTTCCACGTGCCAGTTGCCACGCGCAATATAGATGGTTCCCGCTTGCATTGGATCGCCTTCCGCAGCCTCCCGGACCCGCAATCCGCAACGGCTATCCAGGCGCTCGGCGAAGAGCTTGGTGAACAGCTCCGGCATATGCTGCACGATCGCAACTGGCAAGGGAAAGCTGGCCGGGAGCGCCGGCAAAAGAATATCAAGCGCCGCCGGACCGCCCGTAGAGACGCCGATGACCAGCACCAGCGGAACGGATGTGACGGGCTGCGGCTTGAATGCCGGCGGCGCGGCCAACGGCAGCGGCCAACGGGCTACACCTGGGGACCCTGTTCCTGGAAGACCGGGGAATACAGGCTGCGGCCGCGCTTGCAGTTGCAAGTGGCTGGTCAGCGCATGAATTTTGGGAATCAACTCTTGTGACAGCGCCTGGGTTGCGGCCTCGCGGCCCGATTGCCCGGCCGGCTTCGTGACGTAGTCCGATGCGCCGCTAGCCAGGGCCTCGATGGTCACCTTGGCGCCGCGCTGGGTCAGCGAACTGCACATGATCACCGGCATTTTGTTTCCTCGCGCCCGCAAATGCTTCAACGTGACCAGACCATCCATCACCGGCATCTCGACATCCATCAGAATCAGATCCGGGCGAATGGATGCGATGATGCTTAAAGCCGATTCACCGTTCCCCGCTGTGCCGGCCACTTCAAGCTCCGCGTCGGCGCACACCACCGAACGCAGCAGGCTGCGCATCACCGCGGAGTCATCCACAATCAAGATCCGGGTTCGGCGACTGGCCGCCATGGCTTAGGCCTCCACCAGACCAAGCATAGTCAGCTTTTCGCTCAGCGCTTCGTTGTCGAAAGGCTTCATCAGGTATTCGTCGGCGCCCGCATCCAACGCGCGAACGATGAAATCGTTCTCGGCCTCGGTTGTCACCATCAACACCCTTACGTCGACAAATCCTTCGGCGCGCATCCGCTCAAGCATCTCCAGCCCGTTCATCACCGGCATATTCCAGTCCACCAGAGCTAGATCGAAGGGCTCGCCTTCACGCAGCCTGTCCATGCCGGCCTGGCCATCGGCGGCTTCTTCGCAGTCGATGCCGTGTTCCGCCAGCAGGCCGCGCAAGAATCCTCTTACAAAACGAGAATCATCGACAATCAGCGCTCGCATGGGCGCCTCCATTCAGTGGTGTGTTCGAACATGCTCTATGCAGCCTGACCCAGCCGCATCGGGTCCAAGCGCTCAGGGTCCAGCATCACCAGCAAGCTGTCCTTGAGCTTGTATGCCCCGGCAAACAGACCTTTCCGGCGCTCATCGAGAATTGAAGGATTCGGCTCGTAATCGGCCGACGAAACCGAAAGCACTTCGCGCACGGAATCCACCAGCAGTCCAAAACATCCGCCGAAGCTCTCCAGAACAAGCAGGTCCTGCCGACCGTCTTTTGGCGGCAAGCGCAGCAAGTAGCGCAGGCTAACTGTAGTGAGCACGTCGCCGCGGTAGTGGACCAGCCCGCCGACAAAGCCGGGGGCCAGTGGAACCGGTTGCGGCCGCGCCGAGCCCACGATCTCAAGTATGTGGGTGATGGGGACGCCGAATAGTGTTTGCGCCACACACACGGAACACATCTCAACAAGCGTCGCCGCGACTTTTTCCTTGCGATGCAACACCCTTTCCTCATTACTCATCTGACTGCCTCCGCAAACTCACCAAGCATTCCCGGCGCGTTTTCAGTAACCGGCAACGGCGCCACGCCGACCAGATCGACCACTCCAGTCACGCGATTCTTCAACAGCGTCACCCCTCCGGTGCGCTGGCTGGTCCCGGCCTCAAACAGGTTTCCTCCGGCGGCCACATCCAGCACGTGCGAAACTGCAATGCCCACCTGCCGATTGGCCTCGCGGCACACTACGACGATGACTTTTGCCTCGGGATTGCCCTCGACCGCCGCCAAAAGTCCGCCCGAATCCTCGACCGGAAGCAGTTGCCCCTCGAAGTTCAGCACTGGGCGGTAGCCGATGTATTCAACACGCGAAAGCGGGAGCTGCTCGATTCTGAGCACGTCGGCCAACGGGACGGCAGCTTGGCGTCCCGCGACCTCAACCAGCAGGTACTCAAGGCTCCTGGCGGCCTCGGTGCCCGTCTCCCCATCGGCTGCGCGCGCCGCCTCTTCATCGGCAATCATGGTGACGCCAGCCTTCGAGGCTATCGAAGCGGGATCCAGAATCAGCGCCAGCTCAGCGTTGCCCAGCATGGTCGCGCCGGAGTACAGACCGATATCCTTGAGCACGGAACTCAGCGGCTTCACCACAATCTCTTCGGGATCGGCCAACCCATCCACGACCAGCCCAAACTGCCTTCCATCGGCGTTCAACACGGCGATAAAGTTGTCCCGTTCATTGGCCGGCTTGTGTTCCGCCTCCGGCATCAGCAGTCGATCGAGGAAAACCAGGGGCAAAAGCTTTCCACGCAGGCGGTAGAGCGGCGCGCCCTCCATCCATTCGATCGAAGTGGCGGCCTGTTCCGGTGGAATGTTCACCAACTCGAGCAGCGCTCCCTGCGGCAGCGCGAAGCTCTGGTTCACACTGCGCACAATCAGGGCGGGAATAATCGCCAGCGTAAGGGGAATCCGCATCCGCAGCGTAGTTCCCTTGCCCACGCGCGACTCGATCTCAACCTTGCCGCCGATCTTCTCCACATTGGTGCGCACCACATCCATGCCCACTCCGCGTCCGCTCACATTGGTGACGGCGGCAGCGGTGGAGAAGCCGGGCAGAAAGATCAATTGCAGCAGTTCGCGATCGGACAGTTGCGCGGCGCGTTCCGGCGTGATCAGCCCACGCTCGATTGCCTTCTGGCGCACCCTTTCCACGGCGACACCCGCGCCGTCGTCGGAAATCTCGATGACCACATGGCTGCCCTGATGGCTAGCCCGCAGCTTCAGCGTTCCTTCGGGATCTTTGCCCGCGGCCTCGCGCACATCGGGCATCTCGATGCCATGATCCAATGAATTTCTTACCGCATGAGTGAGCGGATCCTTGATGGCCTCTAGCAGGCTCTTGTCCAGCTCCGTCTCCTGGCCCTCGACCTGTAGCCGCACCCGACGGCCTAGCGACTGCGAAAGGTCGCGCACAATGCGCGGCATTTTGGAGAAGATGTTGGAGACCGGCTGCATGCGGGCCTTCATGACGCTCTCGCGCAGATCGGCCGTTACCATGTCCAGGCGGCGCGAAAGCAACGTCATGCTGGGATCGCCCGATGTTGCCTGCAACACCTGATTGCGGGTCAGCACCAGTTCGCCCACCAGGTTCATCATCCTATTGAGCAATGCCACATCGACGCGCAGCGTGCTCTCCGCCGCCGTCGCCGCGGCCGTCGCCGGCGCGCGCTGTTTGGCTGCTTCGCTGTCGGCCTTCACAGGCGCACCGGAAGGCGGCGCTGCTGCGCTTTCGGCCTTATGCGGTGAAGCCAATGGGATTCCCGCCCCAGCCGGCGCGGATGCCTCTGCATGTTCTAAGGTAGGCTCAGCGGATTGCGCTTCATGCGTTCCGGCTCGCTGGTGGACAACGTGCTTCGCCTGCGCTTTTGCCGGGGACTGCAGTTCCTCGAGGCGTTCGATCAGCACCGCATCGTCGCCGGCGCCCTCGCTTTCTTCCACCTCAATGGACTTCAGGATCGAACGGAGCCCGTCGAGCAATTGCAGCAGTCCGGTAATCGTCGGCCGGTCCGCCGTCAGTTTGTTTTCGCGCAGCAGACCAAGCAGGTTCTCGCCGGAGTGCGCCAGCTTCTCCAGCCGCTTGAATCCGAGGAAACCCGTAGTGCCCTTGATCGTGTGCACCGAACGAAAAATATCGCCGATCAAGCCCGCATCCTGCGGCCTCTCCTCAAGCTCCGTCAGGCACCGTTCCATCCGGTCGAGACCTTCCTGGCTCTCGATCAAGAACTCCCTCGTCAATTCATCCATTGCCATAGAGTCCACTCACCCGCTCGCCCTGAGAATCAGGCACAGCGAGCTTCCACTCACCTTATCGGTTAGAAGCCAATCAACTTGAGAAATGAGGTTTGGGAAGGCAATCTGGAATGGGAGGGGGCGATTGTCGCCTGCCCGTGTACAACCGAGGCGCAAATGCTTTAGCCTCGACTTTCACAGAGTCTGCAGATTGGGGGTTCAATGAACGATCCGAACGCGCCAGAAGCGGGGCTGAATGACCTGCTCGAACAAGCCCGTCAGGCCGCTCTGCACTCCTATTCGCCGTATTCGAGCTTCCGAGTGGGCGCGGCCCTCAAGCTCACCACCGGTGAAATCGTCACCGGGACCAACGTTGAAAATGTGAGCTACGGCCTCACCATTTGCGCCGAGCGTTCCGCGCTGGTCCACGCGGTTGCACAATTCGGCCCTCGGATTCGCCTCGAGGCTGTCGCGGTAGCCAATCTAAACGACGCCGCCAGCCCGCCCTGCGGCGCATGCAGACAGGTTCTGGCCGAGTTCGCCGAGCCCGATACCCTGGTCGTATTCCCGGCCACGGACGGATTGCGCACGATGCGGCTTGCCGACCTGCTGCCGATGGCCTTTGACATGAAACTGAAGTAGCACAGTGATGGGAATTGCCACGGTTGCGCGTGGGGCGCGGTTCGGGATCTCTTGGTTTCGATTCATGCGGAGCGCGCAGCTTCCCGCCGAATGATCGTTTTCCTGATCTTTTCGCCAGCCTTTTGCTCCGCAAGCCGCAACTCGTAGAGCTTTTGCAGATTCAGCCACATCTCGGCTGAAGTGCCCAGCCATTGGCGCAACCGTAGCGCTGTATCGGCGGTCAGAGCTCTTTGCCACCTCAGCAGTTGATAAATCCGATTCGGCGGCACGTGCAAAACTTCGGCAACCTGCGGAACGCTCATGCCAAGAGCCTCAAGTTCGCCGGCTAGAAATTTTCCGGGATGGATTGGATCGCGCGCCATACAAATACCCTCACGAATGGTAGTCGGTTATATCGCAGCTTGCGATGCTTGATATGCGAAGCCTGCCTCCCACTTGCGATAATCTCAACAGTTAACAACTAGAGGCTCGACCCATCATGTCCACCCCCGTGCCGCTCCATATGATCGACATCATCCGCAAAAAGCGTGACGGCGGCGCCCTTGACGACCGCGAGATCGCATTCATTGCCAACGGCGCGGCAAGCGGCTCCATCCCAGTTGAACAGCTCGCCGCCTGGTTGATGGCTGCGTGGATTCGCGGCCTCTCGCTCGACGAAACGCGCGCGCTCACCATCGCCATGCGCGACTCCGGCGAGAAGTTCTCGCCCGCAAGTCTGGGCAAAACCGTTGTGGACAAGCACTCCACCGGCGGTGTCGGCGACAAGACCAGCTTCCTGGTTGCGCCAATGGCCGCTGCCTGCGGCGTGGCCGTGCCCATGATCAGTGGGCGTGCCCTCGGCCATACCGGCGGAACACTCGACAAGCTGGAATCCATCCCCGGCTACCGCACCGCTCTTCCACTGTCCGAATTTGAGACAGTCTTGCTCAAGTGCGGCGCATCCATCGTTAGCCAAACCCCGTCGCTGGTACCCGCAGACCGCGTGCTGTATGCATTGAGGGACCGCACGGGCACAGTCGAAAATCCAGGACTGATTTGCGCGTCCATTCTGAGTAAAAAACTCGCCGCCGGCCTTGATGCGCTGGTTCTCGACGTAAAGACCGGCTCCGGCGCGTTCCTGCGCAAGCTGGAAGACTCCGAATACCTCGCCGCTCTGATGGTCGCCACCGCCGAAGCCGCTGGAACGCGCACCGTTGCCCTGCTCACCGACATGGGCCAGCCCCTCGGCCGCGCTGCCGGAAACTGGATCGAGTTGGTCGAGGCAGTGGGATTGTTGCGAGGCAACAGGCCAGCGGAGAGCGAAGACCTGCGCGAGCTTTCGCTGATCCTCGCCGGCTGGATGATTCATTTGGGCGGCCAGGCAGCCACGCCTGAGCTCGGTTATGCCCGCGCTGAAGCGGCGTTAGCCGATGGCTCTGCCCTGCGCGCCTTCTTCTGCATGATCGAAGCCCAGGGCGGCGATATTTCCGTCTTCAACGAATCTGCCGGATTCCATAAGCCAGGCGCAACTCAAGTGTTGACGGCGTGGGAGAGCGGCTACATTGCGAATATGGACACGACGAAGATTGGCTGGGCCGTGCAGCGAACAGGCGCGGGACGCGAAAAGGCCGGTGAGCCAGTGGATGCGCACGCGGGGATCGAGTTCCACGCCCGTCGCGGCGCACGAGTCGATAGGGGCCAGCCCATTGCCAGATTCTTCGCAACGAACGCCGTGCTACTGCCCGAGCCGGTCGCGCTTCTCAAAGAAGCAATCACAATTTCCAGCGTCCCGCCCGACTTCGTGCCACTGGTAGGCGGCATCTTTACGCACGAAAATGCAGAGCGGCATTTGCGGAATGCTGTAAGGTAATCGGAGAACAGCCTCTAGCTATTAGCTTGACAAGTCCCAATTGGCAAAAAGACCTAAGCGCCCACGAGCTATGAGCAAGAGGCTAGAAGCTAGAGGCTCGAAGCTGTCATTTGAGGAGCAACCACTTTGGATCGATACACCGGACTGCTCGGAATTCTGGCCGTGCTGCTTGCGGCATGGCTCGGCTCGACCAATCGCAAACGCATCCGCTGGCGCACCGTCGCGTGGGGCCTCGGCCTGCAGGTAACGTTCGCTTTCCTCGTGTTGCGTTTCGACTATGGACAGCGATTCATGACCTGGGCCGGCGGCGTTGTGAACAACATGCTCTCCGCCACCTTCGCGGGGACCAGAGTGCTCTTCGGCCAGCTCGGCCTTCCCAATTCCGGAGCCTTCGGCAATCTGCTTCCGTCCAACTCGGGCGCCATCTTCGCATTCCAGGTGCTGCCCACCATCATCTTCATCTCCGCATTCTTTGCTCTGCTTTACCACATCGGCGTAATGCAAATCATCATTCGAGCCATGGCCTGGATCATGCTCAAGACCATGCGCATCAGCGGCGCTGAAAGCATGAATGTGGCGGCGTCCATCTTCATGGGCCAGACCGAAGCCCCGCTCACCATCCGCCCATTTCTTTCCAAGGCCACGCGCAGCGAGCTGATGGTCATCATGACCAGCGGCATGGCTCATGTCTCCGGCGGCATCATGGCCATGTACATCTCGCAAGGCGTTGAGGCGCGCCACTTGCTCTCAGCCGTTATCATGACCTCGCCCGGCACCATTCTCATCGCGAAAATGCTGGTGCCTGAAACCGAAGTCCCCGCAACCGAGGGCAAGGTCGTTATCCCCAAAGACGAGTTACACAAGGATGAAAACCTGATCGGCGCCATCGCCCGCGGCACCATTGACGGCGGCAAGCTGGCCATGAACGTGGCTATCATGCTCATAAGCTTCCTGGCCCTCGTCGCATTGCTCGATATGCTGCTCACCTGGATACACGGCGGCGTGCCTTGGATCCCCGGCTCGCTCGGCCAGATTCTCGGCTATCTCTTCGCTCCCGTGGCCTGGTTGATCGGCGTGCCCTGGCACGATTGCATGGCTATCGGCAACCTGCTGGGCACTCGCATGGCGCTCAACGAAGTGATCGCCTACATCGCGCTCGGCGCGGAAAAAGCGACGCTCGCCCCACGCTCCTTCACCATCGCAACATTTGCATTGTGCGGTTTTGCGAACTTAGGCTCCATCGGAATGCAGATCGGCGGCATAGGCGCATTAGTTCCCGAAAGAAGAAACGACTTAGCCAAGTTAGGCGTCCGAGCCATGTTAGCCGGCACCATGGCTAACTTGATTTCGGCCTCGATTGCCGGGATGTTCCTGGGATAGAATCTAGCCTGAGGATTTCCCCAATGATTGACCCCCAACTAAGCCAAGCCATTAGCGAACTTGTGGACGGGCGCACGGAGCTAGTCTTTGACCTTCTTGCAAGCGGCCTTCCCGTAGACCACAAAGACGAAAACGGCGTCTCACTTATACGGCACTGCGCATACTACGGGGATGTCAGCGCCGTCCGCTTTCTTCTCTCGCACGGAGAGTCGCTCAACTCCCTTGGTGAGAACTTCGGCCTTGAGGCCGCTTCGTTTCACGGTCATTGGCGGCTGTGCAAGTTTCTTCTCGAGCGGGGCGCCCACGTCAACCACCCCTCGCCCGATACCGGCGAGACTCCGCTACACGCAGCTCTGTGCAAGACGGACCGGCTAGTCTACGACCGGGTGCTCATCGTACTGCTTTCACATGGAGCGGATCCGAATGTTGCCACCAAGCCGGGTGTTGAGACAGGTGGATTCATGCGAGACTGTAGAACCAAAGGCGAGACTCCGCTCCATAGGGCGGCCGCATTCGGCGAAGTGGAGACCATCCGTCTTCTCATCGGCGCAGGCGCGATTATCGATGCAAAGGATGCCAATGGAGATACCCCGCTCTCGTGGGGCAGTTGGTATCTGCGTCCCACCCCGATCCTCAGGGAGTTACTCTACGGAAGCTTTCGCATCAACCCGCAAAACCAACCTATGCGAGCCAATCTGCTCGGCAAGCCGCGAGCCTAACTAACTCTCCTCGACCGTCGTAATCGTAGCCCGCATCCGCCTGACCCGATAAAACAGCGTCAAAGCCGTCACCGACCCGCACGTCAGCAGGCTCGCCGCCATTCCCAGTATTAGCGATAAGTCGCGCTGAAAAATCCCATGCACAATCCCAATCGCCTGTAGCACGCTGAAGCCGCCAAACGTGATCAGCGAAATTCCTTCATCACTTTTTTTGCGCCACACCGCCAGCACCTGCGGAACAAACAGCAACGCATTGCATCCCAGCCCCAGCCCGAAGATCACAGCGACAAGTTCCTTCATGCAACACGCCCTTGATTGCGAAATCTTTCCGCACTGCGCGCCTTGGCCTTTGCTGCTTCCTCTTCGCGATTTCGTTTGGGCGCATTCGTTTCGAGCGATGAAAGCAAGCGCGCCGAAACAGCCGCGATCTCATCTATCGCAGCCAGGAACGCCGCTTCGTTGGCGTTCGACGGCTTGTTCACGCCGCTGATCTTTCGCACGTACTGTAGCGATGCCGCTCGAATCTCCTCGTCTGTCACGGGAGGATCGAAGTTGAAAAGCATTTTGATATTCCGGCACATCTCACTAGCCCTCGGCTCAATCCTAATCTCTGCCTGTAGAATCTGAAAAAGCATTGAGTCAAGTTTACCCATGACCTACTTCGACCAGGTTACCGGAGCCGCCGCATTTCTAAAGAGCAAGCTCGGCTCGCTCGCGCCCAAAATCGGTATCGTGTTGGGCTCCGGACTGGGTGCGGTGGCCGACGCAGTCACCGACCCGGTCTTCGTTCCCTATGCCGAGATTCCCCATTTTCCCCAATCAACCGTAGAGGGACATTCCGGGCGCATCGTTGCGGGGCTTCTTGCCGGGGTCCCGGCCATCGTCATGCAAGGCCGCGTTCATTTCTACGAGGGCTACACGCCGCAGCAAGTTACATTCCCCATGCGCGTTCTGGGGGCGCTTGGAATCCGTGCCGTTGTGCTCACCAACGCGGCCGGAGGAATCAAGGAAGGCTACCAAATCGGACAGCTCGTCGCTCTCGCCGACCACATCAATTTCATGGGCTTCAATCCGCTCGGCGGGACCAACGAGCCGCGCTTCGGCTTCCAGCCAGGTTCTGGCCTTCGATTTACAGACATGACCGAGGCTTACTCGAAGCGTCTGCGCTCTCCGGCCCGTCAAGCCGCAGCCGACGAAGGTTTTCAGCTTGACGAAGGCGTTTATCTCGCCGTCCCTGGCCCCAGCTTTGAGACGCCCGCCGAGATTCGCGCCTTCCGCACGCTGGGAGCCACGCTGGTGGGCATGTCCACTGTGCCCGAGACCATCGTGGCGCGGCACATGGGGGTTGAAGTGCTGGGCATCTCCTGCGTCACCAATCTCGCCTCCGGGCTGGGGGCAACGCCGCTCAGCCATGAGGAGGTTTTTGAAGCCGGGCGCAAGGTGGAGCACCAACTCGCCCGGCTCTTCACGCGCCTGATCCCGGAAATAGCGGCTCAACTGGAAGATTGAACGAATCGTGACTGAGATGTGCATCCGCGGCCCGATGCCTGGAGCTTCAACAAGAATCTAGTTCGGTGTCTCCGAATTTCGTTGAAGAAAACAGAAGGGCGAAATGCAGGTCCCCGCCACGGCGGGCAGGCTTTCGACTCCGCTGTAGAACGCTTCGCTCAGGATGACCGCCTTGGGAGGGTGTTTAGCGTTAATTGAATGAACTTTCGAGACAGGACACCAGTTTCCCGAAGCGGAACGCCCGCTCGATTTCTGCTGCAACTTTTGGTTCATTTACAGGAGATTCATGGCACGATTATTTGTTCTATGAGTCTGATTGCGTAAAGTGTGGCCATGATGAGCAAATCCCTAGCGTCGATCCACATCGCTTCGATGAAGCAGAGCGCCGTCGACTGGCTGTCTCAGGGGATTTCGCCGCGCCGGCTGGCGCTCACTCTTGCGCTCGGATTCGCCATAGGCTGCTTTCCGGTGGTGGGCATTCCTACCGCGCTGTGCGCGCTGCTGGCGCTGGCGCTCCGGCTCAATCTGCCGGCCATTCAGGCGGCCAACTATATTGTCATGCCGCTGCAGTTTGTGCTGATTGTGCCCTTCGTGCGTCTGGGCGGTTGGCTGCTTGCCTCGGGTCCAAACCAGGCAGCCAAGGCGGGCGGACTGCTCCACGCATCTCCGATTAAAATGCTCTTCGGATTGGGAGGGCTGGCCGGTCACGCCATGCTCGCCTGGCTGGTGCTGGCTGTGCCCGCCGTTGCGCTGATGACCTTCACGCTGACCATTCTGTTGCAGCGCGTTCCCGCATTGGCCGCAGTCGAAGCTGGCGACTAGGGCGGCCGACTTTTTCCATCCAACTTACTTCCCGGCGTACGGATCGGGCACCGGCTTTGCGCTTTCCAGCCAGGCCGTGTAGATCATGTCCCTCAACATGGATGCGCCCGCAGCCAGCCGTTCCGCGGTAAACTCCCGCGACTCCGGGCTCCCGGCTCCTATAAAGCCTCCGGCCTTGTCCAGTTGGTAAACCTTCTCGACGTAGATGTTTGAATGCCGCAGGTAGGCCACATAGCTGTCGAAGATGTCTCCGTCGATGGCCTTGGCCGCTGTCATCTTGGCGCGCACCTCGGGCTCATGCTCGTTGGCGGCCACAAATGGCCCCTCAAATTGCCAATGAATCTGATGTTCAATTGTGTAGCCGTTGGGATTAGGCCCCGTCCAGCCGTTGTACTGAATCGTCGTGTGCAGCGGTTGCGAGCCGTCTCCCACATAGTGGCCCAGCCATCCAGAGTAGAAGATCACCACCTGCTCCACGGGGTGTGTGTCCTGCCCGGCAGCAGAAATAGCCCGGTACTCGCGCAGCGCCGCCTTCAACCGCTCCCAGACTTCGGTGGTCTCCCAAGGCTGCAGGCCGATCTTCTCCGGCCGCTGGCCCGCCGCAAAAACCTTCGCCTCGAAATCGAGCCGGTTGCGCGGCAGCGGACCCAGCGCATCGGCCGGCTCCAGGTCGATAAAGTGTTCGGGAGCCTGCGCAGCGTTCAACTCCGGCTCGGCGCGCGACCGCCAACGATCCGGTTCGGGGCCCAGGTACTCGATCTCCTTTACCGCCGCATCTGAACGCAGGAAAGCGGGCACGCTGGCGGGCAGCGTTTCGGCTGCCAGACGATTGATCAGGCGATGGCCTTCATTGCCCCAGGCATGAGCAGCCTGCGGCCGAGCGACGAAGCAAAGCAGCCCGGCTGCGAGGAAGGCCGACTGAGAAAGATGACGAGAGAGAGAAAGACGCAGCATGGGGCCAGTATACGATTGGCGGCGGGATTAGCGTGTGAGGATCGCGCAAAAGCTGACGCGCGAATCAACGCCTTCAACGTCACTGCTTTTACGTGCTCTCAAAGACTTGAAGAGTAGACTAGCGAGCGTCCACTTTTCGGACCCATCGCGGCATTTTGGCATCGCCCAGCCGGGGGGCGCTGAGACTATGCGGTATGATCATCCAAGATGAGGATTTCCTTTATGGCAACCCAATCACGGCCACGCGTTCAGATGCCCCGTTCCTCAGGGCCGAAAAAGAGCTCGACCGCCAAGACAGAGGAGGACTTTCTTGCCAGCGTCATGGTTTCCGTTTCCGCCTCGCTTGAGACCATGAGTGAGGAAGAACGGGAGCAAGCGGTGAGAGCAGCGGAACGAGCCGTAGCCCACCTTCAATAGTTCTTCGACGGTAACTGCCGGAAACCCCGTAAATGCGCCCGACCTATTTTTCCCTCAGGATCGATCCCCAGCGCAGTTAAGGCCGCAACAAAAGCCTGCTCGTCCCTTGCCTCGACCGCCCGACCCAGGGCTTTTTGCGCACGAAGTTTTTGCTGGTCGAGATGCTTCTTCGATCCTGAATCCTCGCGCATCTGGCGGAGAATCTTGCTCGCCTTATCGTCAGGAATCTCCCTGTTCATTGCCATCTAGATCGGCTTCTACTCCAACTGCCTTATTTGAATTACAACAGATTCAGCCTTTACCTGCCTGAATGATCCCCGTCCCGACGCCGCGCCAACCCCGGTAACTGCAACGTTTCCCCCGGTCACAGGCTTCCGATTTGCGTGGAGAGTCCTTAGCCGAACGCTTATACTACCTGCAAATTGCATGACACGGCTGCCAGCCCTGTTTTTGGAAGAAACAGGCCGTTTTGCCGATGAGTTAAGTCATGCAACGTGCGCCAGAGTTATTGCAAGATGAACCTTTTCTCGATCGTTGCCTCGGGGGCAAGATGCAGGACCAGGCCGGTGAAGTAACCGCGACACCAAATGGGCAGCCCGGCGCGGCTGGCGGAGTGGGCGCGTCGAAGGGGAGGTTCAGCCTTACGCGGAGCTGGCCTGTGCTGGCGGGCCTGACCTTCGGGTTGGTCGCGGGGGCCATTTCCGTGCGCTCTTCGGGCGGACCTCGCTTCGACTGGCTGTTGATGCTCGCGGCCGCAATTGCCGGCATCGCGGTTGCGCTGCTTTCCATTCGCCTTCTGCTTATCGGCTCGGCGGGAACCGCGGGCTCGACCGCGCTTGCTGCCGGCATGTTAACCGGTGCCGAGCCGGATTCAATACCGGACTCAATTCTGGATTCGATTCAGGGCTCGATTCCGATTTCGCCTGAGGACCTGCTCGATTCCGCCGGCCCCGCCGTGGTCGGCATCCGCGCCGATGGCAGTCTCAACTACGTCAATCCATCCGCGGAGCGGTTGTTGGGCTACCACGCCCGTGAACTGAAAAAGGCATGGAGCACGGTGGAGATACTGGCTCCCGGTGAGGGAGCGCGGCTGGTCATGGAGATGGAGAGACTGTGCGGAGTTCAGCGGTCGAACGAACCCACTCCGCAAGGCCGGATGGCGGCCTATATGAGCTGCGCGCGCAGCCTGCCTCCCAGTCAGGTGCCCAGCTTCGACGCGCAATTGCGGCGCAAGGATGGAACCCTGCTTCCGGTCTTGCTTCACATTTCCGCTCTGCGCGACAGCGCGGGCGCGTGTACGGGATTGGTGGCAGTAGCACTGGATCAGAGCGCGACCGTCCGCCACGAGCAGGCGCGGCGCGAATCCCACGAACGGTTCCGCGACCTGTTTGATAACTCCACCGAAATGATTGCAACGCTCAGCCCGGCTGGGAAATTCCTGTATGCCAATCCGGCCTGGAAGCAATGCTTCGGCAAAGACGCGGCCGCGCTGTTGGAGCTGACCTCCTTCGAGAATCTGTTTGCACCGGGCGAACGCGGCGAGGTGGGCTCGCTCTTTCGTCTCGTCCTGGATGGCGAGACAGTGGACCGCGCGCCACTACGCCACCACACGCCTGACGGCCGCTTGTTGGATCTGGAACTGAGCCTGAGCCAGCGGCAAGAGGCCGGCAGCCCCCTAGCGGTGCGCTGCCTGGTGCGCGACGTGACCGAACAGAAGCAGCGGGAACACCGTCTGGCCCTGCAACTGCAAGTGAGCCAGATCGTGGGTGAAAACGCTTCCTCCGAACAGGCGTCCATGCGTATTCTCGAGGCCCTCTGTGTCTCCCAGGGCTGGGATATGGCCGTCAAATGGGCGGTGGACGCTGAAGGCAGCCGCCTGGAATTCTCCTCGGCATGGGGCGCGCCGGGAAAGCGCGCCGAGGCCTTCATCCACGAGAGCATGGGCCTCAGGCTGGCGAGCGGGACCGAGCTGCCTGTGCGGGCCTGGAAGGACGGCCGCGCTGTTTGGGTTGCCGATCTGGCCTCAATGCCCTACAGTCCGCGCATCGAGTCCGCCTTGCGCCATGAAATGATTTCCGGATGGGCGGTCCCCGTGCGCGTGGGAAACAAGGTGCTGGCGATTCTGGAATTCTATTGCCACTTTTGTCTTCGCGAAGACGGTGAAGCTTTGGCTGCGATCGAAACCGTAGCGGGTTCACTGGGGCAGTTGCTGGCCCGTTCGCACGAATATGGCCGCGCCGAGGATCTCTACCGGCAACAGGAGATCCTGCTCGACTCGGTCGCCGACGGCATTTGCGGCGTGGATCGTCACGGCATGGTCAGTTTTGCCAATCCTGCCGCCGCCCGGCTGCTGGGCGCACCAGCTGTGAATCTGACCGGCAAGTCGGTGCACGAGCTCCTTCACGGGTCAGCACCGGCAAACCTGGCTTGCACTGAGGATTGCCAGCTCCGCCGCGCCGGAGAAAACCACAAAGCTGCTACAGGCGAGGATACCATCTATCGCGCCGGCGGAACTTCGTTCCCCGCCGAATACGCCTTGACCCCCATCCTCGATCAGGGCCGCTTCTCCGGTTCCGTGCTCAGCTTCCGCGACATCAGCCAGCGCTACGCCCTCGACCGGCTCAAGGACGAGTTCATCTCCACTGTCAGCCATGAGCTGCGCACCCCGCTCACCGCGATCCGCGGCTCGCTCGGCCTGCTCTCCCATGGCAGCCTCCTCCCGGTCAACGACAAGGCCGCCAACCTGCTGCGCATCGCCCTCTCCAACTCCGACCGCCTGGTCCGCCTCATCAACGACATCCTCGACCTCGAACGCATGCAGAGCGGCCGCGACCGCCTCGTCTTCAAGAAAGTGCAGCTCGGCCAGATCGTCCGCCAGGCCATGGACTGCGTGGCCTCCGTGTCCGACGCCGCCGGCGTCCAGCTCATCCAGGACACCACCCAGGTCGAGGTCGGCGCCGACCAGGATCGCCTCGTCCAGGTCATCACCAACCTGCTCTCCAACGCCATCAAGTTCTCCCCCCGCAACTCCGCCGTCTCCGTGCTCATTCGCCCCGACCTCAACGGCGTCACCGTCTCGGTCGTCGACGCCGGCCGCGGCATTCCCGCCGACAAGCTCGAGACCATCTTCGGCCGCTTCCAGCAGGTGGACGCCTCCGACTCCCGCCAGAAAGGCGGCACTGGCCTCGGCCTGGCTATCTGCCGGACCATTGTTCACCAGCACTCCGGCCGCATCTGGGCCGAGCGAAATCCCGCCCGCGGCTCTACCTTCCGCGTCTTCCTGCCGTACAAGCCGGTACCCATCGGCACCGAGGAGTCTGTCTTCGACCCCGAATCCGAGAGAGTGGCCGAAATCATGGCCGCCGCCAGCTCCCGCAACGCCGAACTGCGCCCCAGGCTGGTGCAGATGGAACTGGCAAAAAGGTGAGCCGGTCATTCCATTTTTAGGACCTGACCCCTGACCCCTGTTCCCTGTTCCTGCCACTTTCTCCCTCCCTCCCGCATCAAGGAGAGTGAGGAACCGCAAACCTTGGCCCCCCCCGCCGCACTTCCCCAGCCCCCGGCCCGACCCCGCGTCGTCATCGTCGGCGGCGGCTTTGCCGGCATCCACGCCGCCACAGGTCTGGCCCGTCTGCCCGTCGATCTAACCGTTATCGACCGCCGCAACCACCACACCTTTCAGCCGCTCCTCTACCAGGTCGCCCTTGCCGTTCTCTCCCCCGCAGACATCGCCCAGCCCATCCGCACCATCTTGCGCAACCAGCCCAACGCCGAGGTCCTGATGGACGAGGTCACCGCCCTCGACGCCGCCGCCCGCACCGTCACTCTCGGCTCCGGCGCCGAGATCCGCTACGACTACCTCGTCCTCGCCACCGGCGCAACCCACTCCTACTTCGGCAAGGACGATTGGGCCCCGCTCGCTCCCGGCCTCAAAACCATCGAAGACGCCGAAGAGATTCGCCGCCGCGTGTTGCTCGCCTTCGAGCTGGCCG
>CAZSVJ010000016.1:0-25615 GCA_964610185.1 uncultured Occallatibacter sp.
GCGAGCGAAGATTGCTGGGAGACATATCGCATGAACTTAGATCGCCGCTGGCGCGGCTGAAGTTTGCCGTTAAGCTGGCCAGAACATCGGCGGACAGCAAAATGGCGCTCGACCGCATCGAGCGGGACATTGACCGGATCTCTTCGCTGGTAGCCGGCATTCTGGAAATTACTTACATTGAATCCGAACCGGCTGTGCAGGCTTCAGAAACTTTGCGCGTGAGAGAGATTGTGGATGAAGTCGTGCACGACTGCGCTATGGAAGCTGAGATTCGCGACTGTCGTATTGCTGTCGACGACCGGCTCGACGGCGAGGTACGGGGAAACCGCGAACTGTTGCGGCGCGCCGTGGAGAATGTGTTGCGCAACGCAATTCGTTATTCGCCGGAGCATTCCACCATCGATGTATCCATCGCCGGGGATTCTCACGCTGCGTTGGTTTCGATTCGAGATTATGGTCCCGGTGTTCCCGAGGACGCGCTGGCAAAAATATTCGATCCATTTTTCCGGGTTGAGGAGGCGCGCGATGCAACCAGTGGAGGGTCGGGGCTGGGATTATCGATCGCAAAGAAAGCTGTGCAGGCACACAATGGCACAATCGTGGCGGAGAATGCATCGCCCGGTCTGCGCGTGAAAATCTCGATCCCGTTTTGGGCGGAGCCGGTTTCGAATTGACCGCTCCCTGCGGTCAGTTTGCAGCCCTTAAGGATTCTTAAGGTTCAAGAACAAACTGGAGTGGTGTAATCCTCATCAATGCCTTATGCGGAAGGGAATGAATACGCGAGGCAATTGAGGAGACACATATGAAACGATTCTTTGGCTTTGCACTGATGCTCGCACTTATCTCGGCGCCTGCTTTTGCCGGCAACAACAAATCACAAAACCTAACCATTCCGGAAGCAGTGCAAGTTGGATCGACGCAAGTTCCCGCGGGCGATTACAAGCTAACGTGGACGGGTGAGGGATCGGGCGTCCAGGTCACGCTGGCGCAGAGGAACAAGACTGTTGTCACATTCTCGGCAAAGGCGGTCGCAGGCAACAATAGCCCCGGAATCAATACCGAAACCAAGAGCGGAGTCAACCAACTGCAATCGATTCAGCTGAGTAAACTGAGCCTTGTGTTGGAAAGCGCGACAAGTTCCGGCCAGTAAAGTGGCAGTTTGCAGACGAAGCGGGAGATAGGACGTGGACCGCAGGGCGATCTGGGGCGGCCCGCAGCGTGAATATCATCCCGCTTCGTCCGCAGTGAGAAGATCGCCTCCGATTGAATTCGAGCGGCCATAGATTTCATTTAAGCGGAGTGAAACGCGTCTTGGACGCGCCCGCCCAGGCAAGGCGTCCACGCAATAAACAAGATTGAATAAGCCCTATCTAAACGCTGCCGCACCGAGCCGTGCATTTTCCAGCCTGAAAGACTGCCGGGCCCGGATCACCTCCTGTTTGCCGACCGGAAGTTCAAACTGGTAACGTACTTATCTAGAGTCATCGTGTCGATCGACACAAGCGGATCGCTTCGCGCAGGATTTTCCATCGACGCCAACCTGTGTGAATTGACACAAAGTTTTGTTCATCGATATCGAAGTTCGGTAACCGGCAGGAGCGCATAAAATGGCCAAGAGCGTTAACAAAGTCATCCTTTTAGGCAACGTGGGCAAGGACCCCGAAATTCGTTCAACACCCGGCGGCACGCTGGTTGCCACCTTTGGGCTGGCCACAAGCGACCGCCAGAAGGACGCGCAGGGCAACTGGCAGGATCGCACCGAGTGGCATAACCTGGTCGCCTTCAACCGCACCGCGGAGATTATTCGAGACTACGTGAAGAAGGGGTCCAAGCTGTTTATCGAGGGCCGGCTGCAGACCAGCAGTTGGGAGGACAAGGAAACCAAGGCCAAGCGCTACAAGACCGAGATCATCGTCAACGATCTTTCACTGCTCTCGGGCCGCGAAGAAGGTTCAGCGGGCGGATACAGTCGCGGGTCAAGTTCCGGAGCCGCCGCGAGCTCGGCGGCCAGCTTCGACCAGCGCCCGCCAGCAGCCGCTCCCGACGACTATGCCCAGCAAGCCGAAATCTCCGACGACGACATACCGTTCTGAAAGCAGTGATTAGTGATTAGTGGTTTGCGAGAACCCCGGCGAATTGAAACCGAAGTTGCAAGCGAGCGCCCTCGCCATTGGATTGGCTAATCACCAATCACTAACCACTGCCTTTCTCGATCAGCGCCGCAATCAGCGAGTCCCTGCGCTTGTTGGCCATTGCGTCGGCATTGCTCAACCCGCGCATCCACACCACGATTGCGCCCGCTGCGAGCACCAGAAAAATCGGCACCGCCAGCCACATCTTATCCAAATACCAGCACAGTCCGAAGACCGCCGCGCCAAGGCCCATGGCCACAAGTTGCGCGAGCAGCGCTCCCAGCGCATTGGCCTGCGATCCGCCCTGGCGCGTGATGCGGCCCGGATTCACGCGATAAGGCATGGTGAGCGAAAAGATATTTCCTGCCGCCAGATTCGCCGGCAGCGAAAACAGGAGCCACGCCACGGTCGCCGCCACCACCACGCCATCCGGCTCGCCCAAACGCAGAATAGCCAGAGTGCCGGCAACCAAAATGGTCAGGCCAAACAACACTGAATGAAAAAGGTTCTTGGCCAGCAGCACCGTGCGCATCGGCGTTGGAGAAAGAAAGTACAACTGAATCCCCATTCCCTCCGCGCCCAGGTTGTTATAAAACAGCCGCGTGAACCCCAGTTGGGCGTAGACGATGCATAGCGGCAGCGCCAAAGGAAAAATATGCGCCTGAGGACCGTTCCTGATAAACGCGCCGGAGAAAACCAGAACCAGCAGCAACGGCGCGCCGATGGCATAAAGCAGCGGCAGCGTGCGCAGAAGCGTGCGCAGCTCCTTTTCCATCACCGCGGCAATCGGGCCGGGGCCGTCCAGCAAACCTGCGCCCTCTCGACGCGCTGACTTGGCCCGGCTTGCAGCAACCTTCTTCCGGCTCGGAGCCACGCCCAGGCTTTCGCCGCGATACTCGGCCCTAAGCCGCGCCGCCAACACGCCGCCGGCGCCAAGTACATAGAGCCCCAGCAGGCCCAGCGATTGCAGCGGTCCCGATTGGAGGGCAGACCCGGATGCAGGATCACGTTGTCGCTGGACACGTTGCTGTAGCGCTTTCGCCGCCAGCCCTGGCGGCAGCCACTGCTGGACTTCATTGACGGTTCCCAGCCACGGTCCATAGCGGGCTTGAAAATCGGCCTTATTCCGCTGGTATTCCTGAATCTTCTGCTGGGCTTGCTCCTTCGTTGCATTGCGCCCCAACGGCGCGCTGTTCCCCTGATTCCTGTGCTTGTGCAGCGCTGGATTGAGCAGTTGCAGGCTGAGGATCAGCACCATGAACACCGCGCCTAGAATCTCCCGCGTCTTCCGCTGCGCCAGCCAGCGATCGATCCAGGCAAAGATGGATCTGACCAGCAGGATGTTGAAGGCCGCGAAGATAATCAGCCCCAGCGCCGTCGAGGCAAATAGCGCTGGCCGCGCCAATGTAATCCCCACCAGGATTCCTGCGCAACACAGCCCGCCAAGAATCGTTGAGACATCGAGCAGCCCGAAGACCACGTAGAGCAGATAGTACGATCCGAAGCGCACCGGAAAACGCAACAGAATGCCGAGATCGAACTGCTCTTGAAACGACGCCAGCATGATGGGAACCACCTGCCAGACGAAGAACACCGCCCAGAACAGGATTGGCAAGAACCTCCACTGATTGCCGGCGGTCAGAGCGAATGCGGCAAGGCCTGCGCCAACGCCCAGCGCCAGTCCGCCGATGGCGTAGTAGACAAACGAGACGGTGCGCGCGCCCAGCTCCAGCGCGCCCTTCCTTGAACGGAGCCCGTGGCTGAACATTTCCCAGCGCAGCCGGGCCAGCGCCGCATACTGCGCCCGCGCCTGCGCGCCGAACATTCCGCCGTCGGCCGCAATTGCGCCAGCCCCATTTATGCCGGCCCCGTCTATGCCAACCATGACAGCTCCTGCGCCGATTCCTGCACGCCGCCGGCTCCCACAATGGACAGGAAAATCTCTTCGAGCGTCAGGCGCTGCTCCTGCTCGGCGCCAGGCAGCGTGGATTGAACGCCTGCCCGCAGCGCCTCGAGCGATCCATTTGCAACCAGGCGGCCTTGCGAGATGATGGCCACGTGGCTGCACAGGCGCTCCACGATTTCGAGCACGTGGGTGGTGAGAAAGATGGTGGCCCCGCGGTTGATCATGCCTTGCAGCATGGACTTCAACATTCCCGCCGCAATGGCGTCCACGCCTTCGAACGGCTCGTCGAGAAACAGCACCTTGGGCCCGTGAATCACTGCGGCGGCCAGGGCCAGCTTCTTCTGCATTCCATGCGAGAAGTCGGTGACCAGCTTGCGACTCTCATCGGCCAGATGCATGAACTCCAGCAATTCATCGGTGCGCTGATTGGTGGTTGCCTTGTCGAGGCCGTACATGCGGCCCACAAAGCGCAGGTACTCAGGCGCTGTGAGGCGTCCCATCAGCGCCATGCCTTCGGGGACAACGCCGATCTGACGTTTCAATTCGAGCGCGCCGGCCGAGAACGGCTGGCCGAGAATTTCAATAGTGCCCGCGCTCGGCTCAAGCAGCCCGGTGAGCATCTTGATGGTGGTGGATTTGCCCGCTCCGTTCGGCCCCAGAAAGCCGAAGAACTGTCCCGGAGCCACGCTCAGCGTGACATCGTCCACGGCCGTCAGCGCGCCGAACCGCCGGGTGAGCCCGTGGGTTTGAATTGCCGCAGTTTCCATCTGCGGCAAGTATAGCAAGGTTGGCTTACCGGAACAAAGCAGACGGCAGTCGCTCGACTGACCACTCGCCACAGGCCGCTGCCCACCGGGCGCGGACCCTGTGACTTGATCCTTGACCGAAGGCCGGGCAACCTGAAACCGTTTCTGTGAATGCACCGGAGGACATCTCACATGAAGATCGAAGAAACGGCGGGTGATGCGGCTAGCAGCCCGGATGAGAAGTATTGGTACCGAGTGGGCAGTATCGCCGCAATCGCACTCGGCATTGGATACATCGTTATCATTCCGCTCTACGCCCGCGTCGGCGCTCCGCCAAGCGGCGGAGAGGCTTGGTTTAGTTACCTTTCTGGAAAGACAAGTTTCTGGTGGGCCATTCTTGCTATTTCGGTCTTCACTGACCTTCTTTATCTGCCCCTCGCATTGGCCCTTTACCTGGCATTGAAAAAGCTCGACAGAAACGCCATGCTTCTGGCAACAGCATTCATTGGGCTATTTGTGGCCTTGGATTTAGCAGTTACTTGGTCGCATTACGCCTCGATCCTCATCCTCTACAGTAAGTACGCCGCGGCTACGTCTGACGTTCAACGGGCAAGTTACACCGCTGCTGCCAGCTATGGGTCCGCTATGCTGACCTCCCCTCTGGAAGTGGTGTATGCAATCGTAACCCTCTCGCTTGGAATCCTGGTGACGGGTGTCGTAATGCTGAGGGGAGTCTTCGATAAGATCGTAGCTTATCTCGCGTTGGCCACCGGCATTTTTGGAATCGCATCGCTGACCGGCCTCAGTTTCGCCATTATTGGAAACGCTCTCTTCGCCACGGCCTGGTTATTCTTCGTGGGCTACAGGCTACACCGGCTCGCTCGTAATTGATCCATATCACTTCCGTATCTCCCAAGGTGCTCCACGCCTGCTCTCTCCGAAAAAGCGGAAGCACCCAGTCTACGCTTCGTTCGATTTCTCTTCCCTGATCCCGTCCAGCGGATCGTTGTCCCGGTCCGTCACCCCAACCAAAGCGGCAAACCGCGCAGCTAGCTCCGGCTTCCAGCAGCCCTCGGGTGCGCGCCAGCCCCAGTTGCCTGAGGGCACGGCTGGCGTGTTCATGCGCGCCTCTGAGCCAAGCTCGAGGAGATCCTGCGCTGGAAACACCGCTAGTTGCGCCACGCTTGCCTCGGTGGCTCGAATCAGCGGCCACACTGGCCTCTTGCCGACCGGCCCCACGTAAGCTTCGACGGCGCTTCGCTCGATCTTGGTGGCTGCATTCCACCAGCCCTGCGTGGTGTCGTTGTCGTGCGTGCCGGTATAAGCCACCGTGCCGGGGGTATGGCGATGAGGCAGGTGCAGATGCGCGCCTTTGGAGTTGAAGCCGAACTGCAGCACCTTCATGCCCGGCAGTCCAAGCTCGGCGCGCAGCGCTTCCACTTCGGGAGTAATCATGCCCAGGTCTTCGGCTACCAGCGGCAGCGGACCCAGCGCTACTTCCAGGGCGCGGAACAGCTCGAGGCCCGGCGCCTTCACCCATTCGCCTTTGACCGCCGTTTCCTCGCTGGCCGGAATGGCCCAGTAAGCCTCGAAGCCGCGGAAGTGATCGAGGCGGACAATGTCGTAAAGTTCGCAGGCGCGGCGAATGCGCTCGATCCACCAGTTGAAGCCGTGCTCAACCAGCACGTCCCAGCGATAGAGCGGATTGCCCCAGCGCTGGCCAGTGGGAGAGAAATAGTCGGGCGGCACGCCGGCGATGCGGATCGGCTGCAACTCCTCGTCCAATTCGAAGAGATCCGGATGCACCCACACATCCGCCGAATCCATGTTCACGAAAATCGCCACGTCGCCGAGGATTCGTATTCCACATTTCGCCGCAGCCTCGCGAAGCTGGTTCCACTGTTGCGAAAACGCAAACTGAAGCACCTGTTCCAGAACCAGCGCGCGCCCATTTTTCGCGGCGATTTGCTTGAGCGCTTCCGGCTCACGGCGGCGCACAGGTTCGGGCCAGGCCGTCCACGCGCCCGTATTGTATTGACGGCGCAGCACGGCATAGAGCGCGTAATCGGCAAGCCATACAGCTTCGACCCGGCAGAACTCCTCGAATTGCGTCCATTGCTCGGCGAGCTTTGGATCGTCCAAGCCGCGGTCGAGAAAATTTCCAGCCGCCTCGTAGAGCAGCGGCAGCTTGCGCGCCTCGACTTCGTCGAAGTTCACGTTGCCGCCGCGTTCGGCCAGTCCGCCGATTCGCTCGCCCGCGATCCAGCCCCAGTCGGAAAGAAACTCCAGGCTGATCAGGTACGGATTTCCCGCAAACGCCGACGTGCCCGCATAGGGCGAGTTGCCGTATCCCGTGGGACACAGCGGCAGCACCTGCCAGATGTGCTGCTTGGCTTCGGCCAGAAAGGCCACAAACTCGTGCGCGGCAGGCCCAAGATCGCCAATGCCGCCATAGGAAGGCAGCGAGCTCACATGCAGCAAGATTCCGGATGAACGTTGAAACTCCATGACTCCATTATCGACGCTGCCGGCACGAAGCGCCGGACACTGCCCGGCAAAGCAAGCCTCGCGGCGCAAAAAAGCCCGCGTCCTATTTTGGAAACGGGCTTCATTGCGCCTCGGTTTGGATTTGCGCGGATCAAGCGCCCGGAATCTGCGGCCCCTGCTGCGCTTTTGCGTTCGTCTTGATGCGCTTGTTCTTTTTGTAGTCGTCCATGATGCCGCTCATGAAGACGCCGAAGGCTTGCGAACGCCGCTGCTCCAGCATCTGATCCTTGAACTTGTCAAAGTCCTTGGCGATGTCGTCCGCAGTCGGCTCCTGTTTGTCCAGCAGCTTGGCTACCACTCCGGTCCGCGGCGTATCGATAGGCCCGCTGATGCTGCCTACGGAGAGGTCGAACAATTGTGGAGCCGTCTGCGACACCTGCCCCAGGTCGGGCACCTGCGCGCTTGAACCTACAAGGTCGCTGGTTTTGAATGTCGCTCCCACTTCCTTCGCGGCCTTGGCCAGATCGTTTTCCGATTTCGCTTTGTCGGCCAACTGGTGCGTCTTCTGGCTGAGCAGCGCGGGGAGCATCTCCTGGCGGTAGTCGTCCACAAGGTGGCTCTTCCATGCGTCAAAAGTCGGCGCATGAGCGGCAGCGATGCCCGTAACCTGGAAGATCGCATAGCCTTCGCCGGTTGAGGCGGCTTGCGGCGGGTCTCCTTGTTTCGCGTCAAAGGCCTTGCCGATGATCTGCGACCCGTCCGGCACCCCGGCAATCACGCCTTGCTTGCCCACAGGTGGCGCGGTCACCACTTCCAGGTGGTGCGCCGCGGCCGTCTTCTCCAAACCGTTCTTCTGCGCTTCCGAGGTGAGGGTCTGGGCATAATTCGCCTCGGCCTGAGAAACCTTCTGGCGAATCAGCGTGGCTTGGATGGTTGGCAGCACCTCAGCGAGCGATTGCGCGTGCGCAGCCTGACGCTCTTCAACTTGAAGGATGTGGTATCCGAACTGGCTCTTCACAATGGCGATGTCGCCGATCTTCTGGCTGAACAGAGCCTTCTCGAACTCCGGGACCGTGGCTCCTTTGCGGTAGAAGCCCAGTTCGCCGCCCTGCACTTTACTGCCCGTATCGTCGGAGTTTTTCGTGGCCAGGTCGGCAAAGTTCGCGCCGCCCTGAAGCTGCTTCAAAATCCCCTCGGCCTTGGCCTTTGCAGCCGCATCGGTCTTGGCGTCCGCCCCTGTGGGCACCTTGATCAGAATGTGCCGCGACCGAGCCTGGTCGGGAACCTCATACTCGCTCTGATGCGCGTTGAAGTACTGCTGAATCTCCTGCTGGGTGGGCTGCGGAACGCCGCCCGGCAATTGTTCGGGAGTGAAAGCAAAGTAGGTGATGGTGCGCTCTTCAGGCACCGCCGACGCATAGCGCGCGGTGTTGTTCTTGAAAAACGCTTGCAACTCGCTGTCAGCGGGATTGATTTGCTTGGAAATATCGTCCGCGGAGATCACCGCGTAGTCGAACTTGATCTTGATGTTGTTTTTGCGATAGTCGGCGCGCGCTTCCTGATCGCCCACCGTGACTCCGGCGGTGATCAGCGACTGCAGCCGCTGAATGACGATCTCCTGCCTGATCTCGTCTTCAAACTCCGCAACGGAGAGATTGAACTGATTGGCAATGAAGGCAGAGTAACGGTCATCGCCAATGTATTGGCCGCCGGGAAACAGAAACTCGCCAAACTGGCCCTTGTGCAGGAACGCTTTCACATCGTCGTCTGTGGCTTGAATGCCGAGCTTGTCCGCCTCGGCCAGCAGGATCTGCTTCTGCACCAGTTGCGGACCTACTCGCTGCTCAAACAGGCTGAGCAGCATCGGGTTGTCGGGGTAGTGCTGCCGCTGCATCTCCTGCCGCGAAAGCTTGTCAACCTCCTGCTGGCTCACCGTCACTCCCGATGACAGGAATTTGCTGTACCAGTGGGGGTAAATCACAGCATAGGTATCGGCGGTTGCAACACCCTGGTTGGTCAATCCAGGGATGAGATACACCACCATGGCCACCGCGATGACGCCAATGATGACAACAAAAACTGCCTTGATGATGCGGCTGTCTTTCTGCTGCAGGAAACGAATCATAATTGAACTTGAACCTTCAACTCTCTACGCGCGGGCATGGTGTGCCTGCCTTGAGGCTGATCCGGCCCAATCCAGGCTCGGCAGCAAGGCTCGCATCACCCACGGATGCGCAATTCTCGCTCGACGCGATTCTCTGCAATTATAGACGACAGACAACCCGCGGCGAGTAATGGCCGGCCGCCGATGCGGGGAAATGGTTCTAAAATCCGGAATGGACGTGATTAAGCTCCGGAATGGACGAGTAACAACTCCGGATCAGACGCAAATATAATCCGCTATGGACGGATGGTTGATCCGAATCAGACGCAACAATATTCCGGATTGGACTAATTATAAATCCGGATCAGACGTGACAACACTCCGGATTGGACGATACAATAACCCGAGATGGCCGAACCCAATTTCAAGCATATTGAGAGGTTCTCGACCGGCCGCATCGCAACCGCGCTTGCCGATACCCCTGTGGTCATGCTGATTGGCCCTCGCCAATGCGGCAAGACGACTCTCGTCCGCCGGTTCGTCGACAGGGGCCGTGAATATGTAACTTTGGATGACGACACCGTGCTGGAGGCGGCCCGCAGCGACCCGGCCGGTTTTGTGCGCGGATTCGATCTGGTTGCCATCGACGAAGTACAAAGAGCGCCGGAACTTCTCCGCGCCATCAAACTATCTGTCGACGCCGACCGAAGAGCCGGCCGCTTCCTGCTCACCGGCTCCGCCAACATTCTCACCTTGCCTCAAGTCTCAGAGAGCCTGGCAGGGCGCATGGAAACCGTAAGCCTCATGCCAATTTCCAGAGCGGAGATAGCGGGCACTAAGCCGGCTTTTTTGAAAAAGGCATTCGCGGGCAAATTGGCGAAGCCGCGCTCCCCCATGATCGGCGATGAACTTGTGCGCGCAGTATTGGTTGGCGGCTATCCTGAAATGCTGCGGCGCGAGAATCCCCGGCGCCGGCGGGCGTGGGCACGCGACTACGTCAAGGCTATCGTACAGCGGGATGTGCGGGATATTGCCGAAGTTGAGAAACTCGACCAATTGCCGCGTCTGCTCCAGATTCTCGCCCACCACTCCGGGCAACTTACCAACTTCACTCAAATTGGAGGCCAACTCGGGATCGACGACAAGACCACGCGAAGGTACATTGGAATCTTCGAACAATTGTTCCTCGTGCAAAGTGTTTCCCCCTGGTTTCGGAATCAACTCAAGCGGCTGGTCAAGACGCCCAAACTGCATTTCCTTGACTCTGGATTGCTTGCCGCTCTCCTTGGGTTGACTGCCGAGCAGATTGCAAAAAAACGCTCCGCCTTTGGCGCATTGCTTGAGACATTTGCTTTTTCCGAGATTCTGAAGCAGAGCGCATGGGCCGATGAACGCTACGCGCTCTATCACTATCGGGACAAGGATCAGGATGAAGTCGATATCGTAGTCGAGGACGAGGACGGCGCAATGGTCGGCATCGAACTCAAAGCAAGCGCAACCGTGAATTCGAGCGACTTCAAAGGAATTCGGAAGCTCCAGAACATCTGCGGCGACGATCTGAAGCTCGGGGTTGTGCTCTATGACGGAACCAACATTGTTCCATTCGGAGATCGCATTTTCGCCGCCCCAATATCTTGTTTATGGACTTGAGATCGAATCGGCCCAAAAAAGGAAAAACGAAGCGGGCGTCCGCCGCAGCGGACGCCCGCGAATTGCTCGCTAACTTGTCCGAATCTTACCGCCAGTAGTAATACCCGCCGCTCAGATAATAGGGCCGGTAATAAACCGGCGGATATGCATAAGGATATCCATACCCATTAGCCACATACGGCGATCCGTAGGGATAATAGCCGCGCCGGTAAAGGCCCGGGCCGCCGGAATAGAGCCCCTGCGCCAACCTTGCCGCTTCCTGCGCGTCAACCGGGGTGACCGTTAACGGAGCAGCCAAGTGAAAGGAAACTAGCGCCTCGGCGGGGATCCAAACTCCCGGTCCGGGAGAAGCCGCTGAAGCCACCGTGCCTGCCGCCGCGCCTGCCCCGGCGCCAATGGCCGCGCCTTCGCCACGGCCCGCAATGCCGCCGATGATAGCCCCAAGCACCGCGCCGCCGACCGCGTTGCCCACCGTCTGGCCGGCCTTATTCGGCCCCTTCACCTTGAACTGGTCGGTGGCGAGTGGATAACTCGTTCCGCCCAGATCGAGCGAGGTAAGTTGCAACGCCAACTCCGAGCTGCCGCCCAAATCCCCAGCGCCGACCTTCTTGACTTGGGTCACCACTCCATGCACCGTCGCGCCTTTCGGAAGCGCCAGCACGCCGCCGACGGCCACGTCGCGAATCACAGTGAACTGCACCGGCTCGCCGTCCTTGGCCCGCTTGCTCGTCAAGCCCTCGCTGGTCCGCAACTGTAGCAGCGTTCCCTGCGGAATAATCACTGGGCCCTTGGGCTCCGCATAGGCGGGCGCAGCAGGCTGCGTCCGGTAAATCTGAGGGTTCGCCGGGGGATACTGTTGCGAATATTGCGGCGGATACTGGCCCTGCGGAGGCCCATACTGGGGCCGAGCCTGCGGATACTGCGGTTGCGCAGGCGGATAAGGCGCCTGAGCCTGAGGCGATCCCGGCGCCGGCATTGGCCCGTCGTTGACAGCCGGAGGAGGCGGAACGGGCGCCATCGAATCGTCGCCTTGGCTGTCGGCCATCTGCTGCGCGCCGGGTTCTGTGCTACTCGGAGCCTGCGCGGCATCTTGCGGATTGCCGACCTTCAGATTGTTGTGCACAGCGGTCACGCCCGGCACACGCCCGGCAATCGACTCCGCCAGCTCGCTTGACGCTTCGCTCGACACCGTCCCTGAAAGCGTGACCTCGCCCTGGATGGTAGCGGCCGTGATCAGGTCGCTCTTCAGCGCCTTTGAAGCGTCCAGAGCGTGCACCACGTCCATCTCGATCTGTCCGTCCGTCCGCTGTCCAGCTGCCGCACCCGAGCCTGGGGCCTGGGCAATCGCAATCGTGCCGGTAAAGGCCATCAACCCACCCAACGCCAGAACCAGCGCCATCGATCTATTTTGCAAGGTCCGATTCATATTCATGTCTCTCCTCTGCCTTTGCGTCTTTCCATCGCGTTCCAAAGTTCTGATGCCAAGCCGGCTGGAAAGTCGCACATCGGTAAAGCTCCCGGTATCCATCCGCTTAGACGGAGATCCGCGGAAGCCGTCACGGGTGATAACCCGGCTGCCGGGAAAAAGTTCCGCGCCGTGAACCCAATTCAGACCCAGGCGCGATAGCAGCTTCACCCAGGATTGGCCGAGCTGGGTATGAATTCACGTAAGAATCGACCCATCCCAACCGCATCTCCGGAGGGTTCTTCGATTCCCGATTCCCTGATCCCTGTTTTTCCCTACCCCAGCGCCTCATCGAACGCCGCGGCAAGCGTCTTCAACCCTACGGCCACATCGGCCCCCAGATGCACCCGCATGGCCCGCCGCCCGCGCGATTCCAGAACCGCCAGATCTCCCGCGGCCTGAGCCGCAATCACCACCCCGAAGTTGTATCTTTGCCCCGGAATCTCCACGTCGATCGCGTCGTCCGCGGTGATTTGCAAAAACACCCCGGTGTTGGGACCGCCTTTGTAATCCTGTCCCGTCGAGTGCAGAAAGCGCGGCCCGAAGCCAAGGCAGGTTGCGACCCGCTTGGCGTCGCGCACCTTGTGCCGAAAGCCCTGAATTGTCGCCTCATGCTCGGGAAACATGGGCAGAAACGCCAGTGTGGCAAAGTAGTCGCCGGGGTGAATCTGGTTGAGATGCACGCGGAGAAACCCCGCCAGCGTGCCATCCTGCGCCTGCGTTTTCAGTGTGGTGGCCGCATAATCCTCGCTGACGTAGAGCTTGATTCCCTGGTCCTCCAGCACCGGCTCGCGCTCTGGCAGCTTGCCCGTCTGCTCGTATGCCGTGGTAAGCGCGCGCGTCTCGATTTTGGCCGACTCCACGTCCGGCTGATTGAAGGGATTAATGCCCATCACCGAGCCAGCCACCGCCGTGGCGACCTCCCAACTGAAGAACTGGCCAAAAATCTCGTACAAATCCGCAATCTCAACGCGTATCACCGGATGCCCCGCAGCCTCGATGGCCGCAACCTTGGCGTCCGCACTCCAATCGGCCGTGCCGGAGAGGCGCACATAGGCGAAAACCCGGTCGTTGCCATAGACCTCCGGCGGCCCAATCGCCTCGCGGTCCACCGGCGTGATGCCCTTGCCTAGTTTTCCGGTCGATTCGGCGATCAGTTGCTCCAGCCACGCGCCCAGGTCGTGAATCTCCGGCGAAGTGAAGATGGTGATCTTGTCGCGTCCGGCATTCGCGGCCGTGCCCAGAATCAATCCAAGTTCGACCGCTTGATTGTTCTTGAGCGGCTGCTTGGCCGCAGCTACCGCCTTGGCTGCCTCGTCAAGAACCTTTCCGATGTTCAGGCCGATTGCGGTTGCCGGCACCATGCCGAAATTCGACAGGGCCGAATAGCGACCGCCAATAGCTGGGTCGCCGTAGAAGATGTCTCGAAACCCCCCGTCCTTGGCCACCTGCTCCATCTTCGAGCCGGGGTCGGTGATGGCGATAAAGTGGCTGCCCGCAGCTTCAGCGCCCACGGCATCTTTCATCTGCTCAAAGAAATACTGCTTCAGGATGTTCGGTTCCAGCGTCGAGCCGGATTTGCTGGCCACGATCACCAGCGTCTCCTTGAGGTTCAGCTTGTCGCGAACCGTCTTCACCTGCGCCGGGCTGGTCGAGTCCACAATGTGCAGCGTTGGAAAATCGCTCTGCTGCCCGAATGTCTCTGCCAGCACCTCCGGGCAAAGGCTGGAACCGCCCATGCCCAGCAAGAGGATGTTTTTGAAGCCGCCAGTCTCAACGTCCGCGCCCAGCTCGGCAAGGGTGGCGATATCGGCTTGCTGGCGCTCCACAATGTCCAGCCAGCCCATCCATTTCTCCTCGCCGTCGCGGGTCCAGAGGCTGGGATCCTTCTGCCAGAAGCGGTCAACTTTGTTGTTGCCGGTCCAGTCGGCGGCAGCCGTATCCACGGTGCCGCGAAGCTCTTGAGGGAGTACGAATCGGAAACTCATATCGATATAGATTCTGCCTGAAAATTTCGGTTTCGGAAATGACTGCTGAATAAAAAGCCGTGCCGGCGCGCTTTGCATCGCAATCCCGGGGCCTGGGTGTGGTGCTCAAAAGGGGTAATCGCGTGGTAGCTTGCGGCTGGGCGGCATTAAATTCTTTCGGCTCCTGTTGCCATCGGCTGCCATGCAGCCTGTAGTGCGATCATGGAGCCCAAATCGTTCGATTGAGAGGTAGACTCGCCTCAATCCGCCGCGCCATAGTGGCACGTTTTTTATGGCCAAAACAGATCTGACGCACCAAGGTTGAGCCAGGGCCTTGCATGGTTCCATTACCTGTCCAGCACCGCGAAGAATTAACAAAGGAACGGTAGTTGGAATGTGGCGCGCGTTTATACGATGTGAGGCACGACGAAATAAAACTCAAGCTACGGATAGGCGGAACCGATGTTCAGAAAATCTTCCCTTCTTCTCTCGGCTGTGCTTTTGCTTGGCTTTGCCCCCCTTGCAAGCGCCGATGTCGTCTCAACGATCCCCACATATGACGGAACCGCCTCTTTCGGCCCCTTCCCGACGTCGCCAATCAGCATCGGGACCTTTAGTTTTACAATCCCCGCTGGTAAGCAGGTCTCAGGGGGAAGCATCTCCGGGACCTTCGGAAACGGCGATGTCCCCGGTACAACCGATGTAAGCGCCCCGGTCGATCTGTACATCGACGGCGGAAGCATTGAGGTGGCTGCCTGCGACGACGCCCTTTCCTACAGCGCTGCTTGCGACGCGGGTTCTTCCCCCACATCCTGGAGCTACACCTTCACGAGCGGCGATCTGTCGACTCTCGCCGCCGATTTCGCCAGCGGCTCCATCGATCTTTCGGCAGTCCAGAACGGAGTGTTTACGGTCAATACCGGTACCGTGACGCTCGACCTTATCACCACGCCCGAACCGGACAGTCTCTGGCTGATCGGTACCGGCCTGGTGTGTTTCCTCCTGTCGCGACGCCTGCGCATCCACAAAACCGTTTAATAACGCCGAAAGGAACATCGAACCATGAAGAACACCCGACTCCTCATCCTGGGAGTATGCGCGGCCATGTTCGTTCCGGCCGTGACCGCCCAAGTCACTTGGACTTCAACAAGCTCTCCAATCGAGACCACCATATACGGCGGCCCCTGGACGCTGGCACAGGGCAGCCCCTACACCCCTGCGAACAGCACGGGCCCCACCACTGCGGGCGGCCCCTTTGACGGCACAACCCCCTATTGCACAGGCGGCGCGCCGATCGTGAATTCCGCGGCAACCGTGAATACCGCATCCCCCTATTACTTCCCCTTCGTTGCCGGCAGCGGGCTCAATCTGCAAGGCTACTTCGATTACCGGCCGCGCAACGTGAACGAGGCGATTGTGGCTGCAAACTCTACCGATGGCGGCCAAACCTGGCACTTCGAGAATCAGATCGAGAACCTCAACCAGATCTGCCCGGCAACCGATAAGAATGGCAGCGGCAACGACGACGGCGTCGGGCATCCGTACGTAATCAACTTCGCCGGCGCTGGATTCCTCTATGCACTGGACCGCCGCAACGGCCACGTCGATAACGATGGCTTGCTCGTCCACACCCTCAGGCCTATTGCCGGCTCGCCGCTGAACGGATTGCCGGTAAACACCGAGTTCGGACCTCCCGGAACCAGCGCCATCCCCACCCCGGCCATCATCGCCCAGTGGGACTTCGACCAAGTCACTGGAGGGACAAGCAACTCCCCGGCGCCGAACATCGGCTCCGGCACTGCCAGTGCGCTGGGAATGACCAATTCCTACGCCGGCTCCTCCTCCGCCATCCCGCCGACTTGCGTTGTAACCTCGGGGACGTGCCTGTACACAGGCAGCACGAACAAGGATGACATCACGGGCACCACTGGCGGCACCGATCCCAGTCTTGGTGCTGAGGCCTGGCGGGTTCGCGGAACCACCAAGATTAACGGCGGCAGCTCCGGGCCCGGCTGGAATACGCAGGCGCCCGAGCAAACCCAGGGAGTGCAGTTCGCCGTCAGCACCGTCGGTCATTCCAATATCGTTGTGCAGTTCGACTGGTACACCACTGCGGAGATCGTCCGCGATCTCCAGGCGCAGTACACCACCGACGGCTCAACCTGGAACAACGTCGGCCCTGTCTACGTCGCTCCCGTCGGCGGCGGCTATTACCCCGGCATCACCATCAACCTTGCCGGCGTCTCCGCCGTCAACAACAATCCCAACTTCGCCATCCGCATGGTCTCCGTGTACGACCGCTCCGCCAATGCGCCCACGCCGTACACCTATACCGCTTCCACGCTCAGCGCAACTGGAGTGCCCGTGCAGTACAACAACTCCTCCGGCAACTGGCGCTTCGATGAGGTCAATATTCTGGGAACCCCGATCAGCGGCTCGCCGTTGAGTCTTCCCACCAAAACTGCCGGCCTTATCAACCCCGACGGAATCCTGGCCTACGTTCCCAACACCTACCCCTTCAAGATTCTCTACGTCGACAAAACCCTGAGCAGCGACTATGTCTTTCCGTCCAGCCAGCAATGCGGACCGACTCCCGGTGGGGCCGCTGCCAACCACGATACCGAGTACATTCACCTGGCCACATCCACCGATTCGATCCACTGGACCGATCTTGGCCCGGTGAACGGACTGAACGATCCCACGACCACTTCCTACTCCGGCATTCGCTATATGGCGCCCAACGGCTCGCTGCTCAAGCTGAGCACTGGAAAGTGGGGCCTGTTCTTCGGCGGCGGCAACTGCCTGGACGGCGATTCGGATGGATTCCATGCCATCATGTACGCCGAATCCCCCGACCTGATCAACTGGACCGTCATCAACGGCATCAATAACCCGATCGCTTCCGTCAGCACAATCACGGCAACGGACCCGGTCACAAGTCAGTCGGTCACCATCCCGGCCAACAATCCGGTGATTGGAGCCACGCAGACCTGGTTCACCGGCCGCGTTTACAACCCGAACGCCCTGGTCGCCGGCCCCAACGCCGTCAACCTGATCTTTGACGGATACGATGCCGCTTACTCCGGTGACATCAGCGACTACCGCACCATCGGCTATGTCAGCTTATCCGCTGCCGGAGCGACCTTGCCATAGGTCAGGCTCCTCCCTAAACCACTCCTGTTTGCTTTCACGCCGCGCCGGTACCGCTCCGGCGCGGCGTTTCCTTTGATAGGTGGAGGGCTCCCGTTGCCCCACTGACACACTGGAGTGGTATTCTGGCACGTCGTTTGATAGGCACGAGGAGGATGACGTGAGAAAAGGCATCGTATTGGCAGTCTGCTTGGCGGTTGGGGGATTGGCGCTTTTGGCTGGATGCGGAAGCCAGGATAAGGCTTCCAACGTTCCCATTGAGCCCAAATGGAAAGGTGCTCCCTACCATATCGAGTTTGACGCGAAGGCGGCAAAGCCGAACCCGGCGGGCGTCACCATTCCGGACATCAAGTACACGGCGAATCCCGAGGCGCTGGAGAGAAGAGCCGTCCTGGTTGTGAAATTCGACGCTACAGGAGCTACGAAGAGTGGGCCGCTGGCGAACCAGATGATCATGGCCCCGGTAGATATCTCCGGCGCGGAGGGCGCCCTGCCCGCCGATTACATGGATCTTGCGGACAAGGAGCTGTCGAAGTTTCTCGGGGCTTACTGCATCAAGGGGAAAGTAAAGATAACCGTGGCGCTTGCCCGGTCGTCGCTCAGCCCGCAGGCCACAGATGAAGAACTCGACGCGAAGCGCCTGTCAGACTGGCTGCCGGTTGAGGTTGTGTTCAAGAACCCGCATGCGAAGTGCTAGGAGCCTCTGATGAAGTCCGATTTCCAGAGCGGGGCTAGAGTTGCTGTCTCCCGCTTTGGAAGGGCGCGGCTTCAGCCGTGCCACTAACTGGCCGAACGGAGTTCTGGGCTAAAGTGTCTGCGTGAGAACTACACAAGGTACATGTAATTCACAGGCGAGCTGGGCGACAACAGAAGTATGTCACGATTCAAGGTTTACAACCCGGAGCAGGCGTATTTGCTGCCGCCGAGCGTGCGGACGAGTTGGGTGAAAGGCGCCTCTGCTTTTTCGTTCGCGAGGTGATTGTGCGGTTGGACATGCGCGTGTTCGAGGAGAGTTGCAGCGCCGAGGGCGGGGAGCTTTACGCCCCCGAGTTGATGCTGGGCGCGTGGCTTTATGCCTAAGCGCTGGGCATCACAAGTGCTCGTCCCCGGCCTTGCTCCAGTAAGAAGTCTGCGATCCGCCGAAGAGCCCCCACAATGGGCTCAAATCTCCGGGAACCCGATACCCGATTCTTTCGTATTGCATTCCCATAGAAGAGAGAGTACAGTTCTCCTATTGGTTGGCAAGAGGAGCAACAAATGGGCGAGAAATCCGACATCTGGCAGGGAACTCTGGCGCTCATGGTCCTGCGCACGCTTGAGACGCTCGGGCCGCTGCATGGGTACGGTCTGGCGCGGCGCATCGAGCAGACCAGCGGCGATCTGCTGCAGTTAAACTATGGCACGCTCTATCCCGCGCTGCTCAAGCTGGAGCAGGAGGGCTTCATTCGCGCTCATTGGGGAGTTTCTGAAAACAACCGCCGGGCAAAGTTTTACGAACTCACCAAAGCCGGCCAGCGCCAGGTAAAGAAAGCCACCGCCGAGTGGGAGCAGACGACGGAAATTCTGGCGCGCTTTCTCACCCCCGCCGAGGAAGGATAAGGAAGCATCATGCCTAAGCTCAGAGCATTTTGGATTCGTCTCCACGGGATGTTCAGCATTCGCCGCAATAACGGAGACTTCGATGCCGAACTCGAATGCCACATCGCGATGCATACCGACGACGGCATTCGCGCCGGCCTGACCGCGGAGGAAGCCCGCCGCCTGGCTCTCGTTCGTTTAGGCAGAGTGGAGCAAACACGTCAGGCAGTTCGCGAGCGCAGCATTCTGCCGTGGCTGGAGTCGCTCCTCGGCGATTTCGCTTACGCCCTGCGAACACTCGGCAAGCATCGCGGCGTAACAGCCGCGGCCATTCTCTCCATCGGCCTCGGCATCGGTGCCAACGCAACCATTTTTTCCATGGTCAGCCGCTTCGTGCTGCGCCCCGCGCCCATGGGCGATCCAACAACACTGATGACCCTTCACACCACCCATGACGGCGACCAATGCTGCAACAACTTCCCCTATCCCGTCTACACCGATCTGCGCGATCAGGCTCGTTCCTTCTCCGGAGTAGCAGCTTACAACGAGTTGATTCCCGCCTCGATCGGTGGCAGTGGAGAACCTGAGCGCATCTGGGGCCAGGCGGTAACTTCAAATTTCTTCACAGTCACGCAACTTCCCATGCTTCTCGGCCGCGGATTCGTCAGCGATGAAGAAAACGCGCCGGCAGTGGTTCTGGGCGCTGCCCTCTGGCGGCGTCGATTCAACAGTGACCCCTCGATTGTCGGCAGGACAATTTCACTTTCCGGCCGCCCTTACACCGTTGTGGGTGTCGTTTCCCCCGCCTTTCACGGTGTGGATCAAATCCTCTATACCGAGTTCTGGATACCGCTTGGCGACATCCTGCTGACCCCCAATGTTCCCAAGCCAACCGACCGCGGCCAACACTACCTTATCGTAGTGGCTCGGCTGAAGCCGGGTGTAACGCGCAAACAAGCCGCAGCCGAGCTCAGCACCCTGGCCTCTCGCTTTGCGCAGAACTATCCGGCCACCGACAAAGGCATCAGCTTTCCCTTTGAGCAGTCTGGTACGCTTCCGCCCAGAGAACGCAACGCGGTGCTCATCTTTTTTGCCGCGCTTTCGGTGGTTGTGCTTCTGGTTCTGGCTATCGCCGGCGCCAATGTAGCCAATCTCTTGTTCGCCCAAGCTGCGGGACGTCAGCGCGACATGGCAGTGCGCCTTGCTCTCGGAGCCACGCGCGGAAGGCTCCAGCGTCAAATGCTTTCCGAGAGCACCTTGCTTGGTTTAGGCGGCGGCATCATCGGCGTGCTTCTGTCTCTCTGGGCCACCTCGGCGCTCTCACAGTTTCGCCTGCCCGCGCCCGTTCCTCTCGACGTTAGCATTGGCGTCGATTGGCGCGTTCTCCTGTATTCCTTTTCTCTCAGCCTGATCAGCGGCCTTTTGCTCGGCCTTGCGCCGGCCTGGGCCGCCTCGCGACCGTCGCTTGCAAATGCGCTCAAAGGCGAGGATGCTCTCGCTCGTCCCGGCCGCCACATCACATTGCGTAACATTCTGGTGGTCGCCCAGATTGCCATGTCCGTCGTCCTGCTGTGTGTGACCGGCTTGTTTCTGCGCAGCCTAGAGAGCGCGTCTACCATCAACATTGGTTTCCGCACGCAGAATATTCTCATGATGTCCGTCGATCCCAGTGTCCACGGCTACACGCCGCAGCGCACCGCCAACTTTTTGATCCAATTGCAAGAGCGTGCGGCGGCATTGCCGGGAGTCATTTCAGCGGTCGCTTCGGATACAGCTCCTCTTTCGGGTGGTGGGCGCAGTGACGGCTTTCGAATCCCAGGTTCGTCTGACAACCCCAACTCTTGGATCAACACCGAACTCTTCATGGTCACTCCCGGCTATTTTGAGACCCTCGGCATCCCCCGCATCGCCGGCAACGACTTTGGTTCTGAAACTGCGGATGGCCCAAAGGCCGGAATCGTCAATCAGGCATTCGTCGATCAAGTTCTTCGCGGACGGAACCCGATCGGCGCCCAGGTCTCCGGCGCAGGCACGATATACCGCATCATCGGCGTCGTGGGAAATGTAAAGTCCCGCACCATTGGCGAGGAAACGCGCCCGGTACTCTATCGCTCGCTGCAGCAAACCGTCGCCAGCGACCCCTCATTCATCGGCTACACTCTGACGGTTCACACTGCCGGCAATCCAAGCTCAGTCGAAAAGGGCGTCCGCCGCCAGATCTACGCACTGGACCCCGCGATGGCCATCTACAACGAGGAGACAATGGAAGAGCACATCCGCGCCGCCTACTTCCTTCCCCACATCGCGGCCGCGCTCTTCGGCACATTCGGTTTCATCGGCCTGGTACTCGCCGCCGTCGGTCTCTACGGCGTAATGAGCTACGCGGTCAGCCGCCGCACTCGCGAAATCGGCATTCGCATGGCGCTCGGAGCCAAGCCCGGTGTCGTCGAACGCCTTGTCCTGCGCCAGGGCCTGGTGCTTACATTAATCGCCGTCGTCCTCGGCTGGCCTGCCGCTTGGATGTTGTCCAAACTCGCTTCAAGTTTTCTTTATGGCATTCAGCCGCACGACGAGCTTACATTCGCTGTTGTCCCGCCGTTTCTGATCGTTGTGGCCCTCGCAGCCTGCTGGATCCCCGCCCGCCGCGCCGCCTCCATCGATCCCATGCAGGCGCTGCGCACCGAATAGCGTCATCCCTGGTTGCCTTCCAACCATAGTGCCCGGCGCAAGAATCGAATGCGGCTGCGGCCGAAGTGTCCCGGCCCAAGTGTCTTCGATTCCAAGTTTTCGCCGCCCGCCGCCTAATCCATGAACCCCAAAGCCGCTCAGGCGTATCTAAGTAAAACAAGAGCGGTCGTTCCCTAGTCGCCAGGCCCGACAAGAGAGCTACACGCCCCGAAATTCCCCGGCCATACACCGGAAAAACGACGCAGAGGAGAAGACTTTTGTCCGAGTTGCAGCCTGCAGCGCCGCCGCCCGCCGGCCCGGCCAATACCCAAAGCAATCCGCAACCCGCCCTGCTCACGCCGTGGAAGCCGCGCGTCAATCCCTGGCTCATCGCCATGACCGTTGCACTCGCCGCGTTCATGGAGGTGCTCGACACATCCATCGCCAACGTGGCCCTGCCCCACATCGCCGGCTCGCTCGGCGCCAGCACCGATGAAGGCACCTGGGTGCTCACCAGCTATCTGGTCGCCAACGCCATCGTCCTGCCACTCGGCGGCTGGGCATCGAGCGTTCTAGGCCGCCGCAACTTCTTCGTCTTGTGCATTGTCATTTTCACGGTTGCCAGCTTCGCTTGCGGAGCGGCTCCGTCTCTGCCCATTCTGCTCATCTGCCGCATCATTCAAGGCGCCGGCGGCGGTGGCCTGCAGCCCATGGCTCAGGCCATCATGGCCGATTCCTTCGAGCCCCAAAAGCGCGGCCAAGCCTTTGCTCTCTACGGCCTCGTCGCCGTGCTGGCGCCTTCCATCGGCCCTACCATGGGCGGTTTCATCACCGACAACTTCTCCTGGCGCTGGATCTTCTACATCAACATTCCCGTCGGCATTCTGGCCTTCATTCTCGTCACCCGCCTCGTCGAAGATCCTCCCTGGATCAAGGCCGACCGTTCCCGCCTCCGCCACATGGACTACCTCGGCCTCGGCCTCCTTACCGTCGCCATGGGCGGCCTTCAGATCATGCTTGACAAGGGCGAAGAGAACGATTGGTTTTCCTCACCCTTCATCTGCTTCTTCTGTTTTCTCTTCGTCTTTGGCATGGTTGGCCTGATCGTGTGGGAGTGGCGGCAAAAAGATCCGCTCATCAATCTCAAGGTCTTCCGCTTTAAAAACTTCGCCATCTGTTGCTTCCTGATGGCCCTGGTGGGCGGCGTGCTCAACGCCAACACCGTGCTACAGCCTCAGTTCATGCAGCAATTGCTGGGCTGGACCGCCACCACTGCCGGCCTCGCCCTTACCGCCGGCGGATTCACCCTGGTCATCGTCATGCCCCTTGCAGGCATTGCCACGGGCAAAATAGCCGCGCGCTACCTCACAGCCCTCGGGTTCCTACTTTTCATCGTTACTTTCCGCATCGCGGCCGAGGTCACCACTCTCAACATGACCTTTGCGCAGGCTTCCTGGCTGCGCGTCGTCCAGATGATGCCGCTCCCATTCTGCTTCATCTCCATTACCACCGCCGCCTATGTGGGCATGCCCAAGGAGGACAGCAATCAGGTGGCCGGCCTCATCAATTTCTCCCGCAACATCGGAGGAAGCATTCTGATCGCCGTCACCAATGCCCAGGTAACCAGCCGCGCCATGTGGCATCAGCAGCACCTGCAAAACGCCATGACCTCGGCCTTTATCGCCTTCCAGCAGCAGACGCAGGCGCTCACAGGCTTCTTCGGCGCCAGCGTCGGGCAGAGCAACGGCAGGTCCATGGCTTTAGCCTCCATTTATAACCAGCTCAATCTGCAGGCACAGACGCAGGGCTATCAGGATGTCTACATGGAGCTTTCCTACATGTCCATCGTTCTCGTCGCCCTGGCCTTCATGCTCAGCAAGAACAAGCCCGGCGAAGGCGCCGGCGGCGGTGGGATGCACTAATGAGCCTGCGCAGAGGCGAACTCGCTCGAAGAGTACGAGTCTTGAACGCTGTGAGAGCAGTCAACTCCGTATCCGGGCATGGCCGGTTGATGAAAAACGCCATCGAGTCCCGCTCTCACCCTTGAACCTGGCGCGGCTCGGTTCTATCATTTATGGCAATGACGTTTCCGATCAAAACCTGTGCCGTTTGCGGCGAGGAATTCGAGCTCAGGCCCGACAAGCCGGGCTTTGCCAATCGCTGCCCGGAGTGCACTGCCCAGGAGTCTACGGAACCCACCTCAAAGCAACACTTGACCGCCGACGAAGTCCACGCTCAGAAGGAAGTGGACGAGGCCCGGCGCCGAGCCATCCGCGACCTGCTTTACAGCAAGGATCGTTGATACCCCTCCGCAGACGGCAAGGGATCGGGCGCAAAGGCAGCGTACCTCGGCACTCGCTCCCAGAGCTTCGGCTATCGAGAGTCTTGGGTGCGCATTCGGACTATGGCCGGAGAGTACCGTGCCTGTCGATGCGGCCGCCTCTGAAGAAGCGATGATTCACCATGCTCTCAGCCAGCAGAAAGAAGGAGACCGCCAACACAACAAAAAACAGGATTCTCCCAACTTCGAACCACGGTGATCTTCGTCCGGAAGGGGCAGGCAAATTTAAATCGTCAGTCATGAAACTGATTCCCCGCAAGGTAAGATGCTTGCCATGGTAATCGCGTCTAGAGCAAGCTGCGGCCAACGTGGATGACCCCAAATCTGAGTAGGCGGTCACCTCTCCGCCAGCACCACTGTTCCCTGATCTCTGATCTCTGACCCCTGGCCTCTAGCGAACATGTGCTTGATCCCCCTCAGCGCCTGCCGTGTCCGCTCTTCGTTCTCAATCAGCGAGAAGCGCACGTGCGCGTCACCGTAGTCGCCGAAGCCGATTCCCGGCGAAACAGCCGTCTTCGCCTCGGTCAGCAGCAGCTTTGAGAACTCCAGCGATCCGAGCTTCCGGTACTGTTCCGGTATCTGCGCCCACACAAACATCGTGGCCTTGGGCAGGGCAACCGGCCAGCCTAGCTTATTCAGCCCCTCCACCAGCACATTGCGCCTGCTGCGATAGTTCTCGCATATCTCCGCGACGCAATCCTGTGGTCCTTCCAGAGCCTGGATAGAAGCCACTTGGATCGGCGTGAACGTACCGTAGTCGAAGTAACTCTTGAGCCGCGCCAGCGCAGCCACCAGCACCGGATTACCCACCATGAATCCCACCCGCCAGCCGGGCATGTTGTAGCTCTTCGACAATGTAAAGAACTCGACCGCAACCTCTTTCGCTCCACGAACTTGCAGCACGCTTGGCGGCTTGTACCCGTCGAAGGCGATGTCGGCGTAAGCCAAATCCTGAATCAAGTGAAATCCATACTCCTTGGCCAGTTCCACGAGCCGCGCCAGAAACGGCAGGTCGACACACTCCGTCGTAGGATTCGACGGAAAATTGACGATCAGCGCCTTGGGCCGCGGCACCATGCGCGGAATCAAGTCCTCAAGCTGTGCCAAAAACTGCTCTCGGTCGTGCACCGGCACGCTCACCACGTGCGCCCCCGCGATCACCGGCCCATAAATATGAATGGGATAGCTTGGGTTCGGCACCAGCACGGTGTCCCGCGAATCGAGAATCGCCAGGCACAGGTGCGCGATCCCCTCCTTCGAGCCGATGGTCACAATGGCCTCGGACTCCGGGTCCAGATCCACGTCGTAGCGCGTTTTGTACCAAGCCGTTATCGCCCGGCGCAGCCGCGGCAGCCCGCGCGAAACCGAGTAGCGGTGCGTCGCCGGCTTCAGCGCCGCCTCCACCAGCTTGTCCACAATGTG
>CAZSVJ010000017.1:0-20491 GCA_964610185.1 uncultured Occallatibacter sp.
CCTTTCTGCACTCCGTGATGATGCAGGAGAAGAAAGGCATGATGAAGAGCTGGAATGTGTGGCTCATCTTCTCCACGTTTCTGCTCACGCTGCTAGGCACGCTGCTGACGCGCGCCGGTCTGGTGAGTTCGGTACACGCTTTCGCGCAGTCGTCCATCGGCACATGGTTTGTGGTGTTCATGGGGCTGGTGCTGGCGGTGTGCATCTTTACTTATGTATTGAACCGCAGCCACCTGAAGAGCGAGCACCATCTGGAGTCGCTGGTGAGCCGTGAGTCGAGCTTCCTGTTCAACAATCTGGTGCTGCTTACAGCCTGCTTCGTGATTCTTTGGGGAACGCTCTTTCCCATCCTTTCCGAATATGTGGTCGGCAATAAGGTCACGATGGCTGCTCCTTGGTACAACGCAGTGGCAGTACCCATCGGCATCTTCCTGCTGTTTCTCACCGGAGTGGGCCCGCTGCTGCCGTGGAGGGCTACGTCGTTCAAGAGCATTCGGCGCAACTTTGTTCTGCCTGTGATCGCCTTCTGGTCCACGGGGATCGTCTGCCTAGCCGTGGGGGTTCGACCCTGGAAAGATGGCTCTCTGGATCAGGGCAACTTTTACGCGCTGGTTGCTTTCTCAGTGAGCGCAGCCGTGATGACAGCGATTCTGAGCGAGTTCCTGCGTGGGGCGGGCGTTATCTCCAAGCAGACTGGACGCAACCTCATTGTGGCCACATGGCTGCTGACGCGCAGGAACACGCGCCGCTACGGCGGATACATTATCCACATCGGCGTGGTGATTGTTGTTGTAGGGTTGGCGGGATCGGCCTTCAATCGCAATGTGGAGAGCGAGCTTGGGCTGCATGACAAGCTCTCTATCGGGCCGTACACGCTGGAGTGCGTCGGGTTTACGCAGGATTCGAATCTCAATTACAACTCCGAATACGCCCTGCTCGATGTATACAAGGGCGGCAAGAAACAGTTCCAGATGGCTCCCGAGAAGCGTGTCTACCTGGTCAGCGGCCAGCCGCAGACCATGGTGGCTATTCACTCGGTGCCGAGCTGGGATTTGTATGTCGTGTATGAGGGCACGAACCCGGACACGGGCCAGCCGATTATCAAGGCATTCCTCAATCCGCTGGTGGGCTGGATATGGGCTGGGTTGGTGATTCTGGTTTTCGGCACGTTCGTGGCGCTGGTTCCGGCATTGAGTCCGGCAACTGCCTCGTTGCGCGTGCCGGCTCGAACGTCTCCTTCTGAGCCTGCGCTAAAGGGAGGCCGCTTGTGAGGCTGCACAAGGGATTTTCCTTTCTGATCAAGACACTGCAGGCGGGGACGCTGGCTGTGGCCGTTTGTCTTTCTCTCGGCGCAACGGATGCCGGCTCGCGCTTCAACGACCTCAGCCACAGACTGATGTGCACCTGCGGTTGTGCCGAGATTCTGGGCGAATGCAATCACGTAGGATGCCCGAACTCTTCCGGCGAACTGGCCGAGTTGCGAGAAGGCATTGCCGCCGGCAAGAGCGACAAGGAGATAAAGGACGCGTTTGTGGCCAAGTATGGAGCAGTGGTGCTTGCCGCTCCCACCGCTGAGGGATTCAATCTGGTGGCGTGGATCGCGCCTTTCGCGGTCTTTGGAGCGGCGCTACTGGGCACTGTTCTTCTTGTCCGGCGATGGTCGGTTGGCCGAACGCAGGTCGCGGCCGGACCTGAAATGGCAGATCTGGATCCGGCCGAGCAGGCGCGGCGGGAAAAGATTCGCCGGGAGACAGACGCCGGCAACGATGGGGGGTTTTAGGCAATGACAACACTGCAAGGCATGGTCATGGGCGGATTGTTGACGGTGGCGCTGTTGTTCTACACTTTTTGGCCGGAGAACGTCTTCGCCAGCCAGCGCGAAAAGACCCGCCTGGATTTTCTGCTGGAGCGCAAGGACCAGCTCTACGAAAATTTGCGCGACCTGAGCTTCGAGTATCGCGCCGGCAAGTATCCTGAAGAAGACTTTCAAGCGCAGCGGGCGCTGCTTGAGAATGAGACGGCGATGTTGCTGGCCGAGATTGAGCATCTACAGCAGGCGTGAAGCATGCCCTTTCAGAGCTGCGGAGGTTTTCGCGCAGGGTTTTCAAAAAGGATTCCATCAAGACAATGAATTCGACTCGATTTTTTCTTCGCATTTTTGCTTTGGGCCTGCTTGCCGCGGGCGCGTTGGCGCATGCCGCTACCGTCACCGGCACGGTGACCGACAAGACCACGGGCAAACCCGCCGTGGGCGACGTTGTAGTTTTGGTTGACGTGCAGGCCGGAATGAAGGACGCGGCCCACGCGACAACCGACTCCAACGGGCATTACCAACTGAGCGAGCCCGGCAGCGGCCCGTATCTTGTGCGGGTGACGCATCAGGGCGCGGGCTACTTTATTGCCGCGCCTCAGGATAGCGGTCCTGGGAACATCACGGTTTACGATGTTGCCGCGAAAGTCGACGGCGTCTCGATCGAAGACGATGTGCTCGATATCGAATCGGAGAACGGGCAACTGGATGTGGCAGAGCAATACGTCGTCCACAACACAAGTTCGCCGCGCATGACTCAGTTCAGCGCCAACAGTTTTGAGTTTGTGTTGCCGACGGGCGCAGTGCTCGACGGCGCAGAGGCGACCAGGCCAAGCGGCCTGCCAACCAACGCCATCCCTCAGCCCCTGAGCCAGAAGGGACACTACACCTTCAACGTTCCCATTCAACCGGACGAGGGCGATCGCCAGACGCTGTTTACTGTCCATTACCACCTGCCCTACAGCGGGAAGTACGCATTCAGTCCCAAGCTTCTGATGCCGGTGGATAACTTTGTTGTGCAGTTGCCCAAGAGCATCGCGTTTACCGCGGGCTCGGGGCTCAACTTTCAGCCGGTGCATCCGCCGAATCAGACTCCAGGGGTGCAGTTCTTCCTGCTGAAGAACGCGGCGGCGGGGAAACAGATTGCCTTCACGGTGTCAGGGAGTGGATCGATGCCGCGCGAAGACCAGGGCGCCGCGGCCGGGCAGCCATCCGGGATGGGCGCGCAGGATAGCGCCCAAGCACCTGACGCGAGCAACCCCAGCACACAACCCGGCGGCGGCATCGGGCCGCCGGTCGGCGGGACGGACGCGATCTCTAAATATAAGTGGTGGATCATGGGCGGACTGGCGCTGCTGCTCGCCGCCAGCGCTGCTTTCCTGCTGCGCAAGCCGGCGGGAGGGGCTGGAGCTGTGCCCGGAGCGACATTCGATGGCGGAGCGACGACGTACCCGGCATTCGGTTCCCCGGCTGCAAAAAATGCAGCACTGCTGAACGTGCTGAAGGAAGAGATGTTTGCGTTGGAGAGCGAAAAGATCTCAGGCACGATTCAACCCGCCGAGTATGCGGAAGTGAAGTCGGCGCTGGAGACGGTGTTGAAGCGGGCGTTGAAGAAAAGCTAGTTGTCAGTGGTCAGTTCTCAGTGGTCAGGGCTCCCTTCCCTATGCGGCGTCAACGGAAGAACATCGGTGGTCCTGCAAAGAGAGGTTGCTGGGCATTCGAGTCTACAATCTTCTCAGGCGATTTTCGGTCGGTCCACTGACAACTGAAAACTGACCACTGAGAACTGAATTCATGAAGACACTGCTGCGAACTCTTCTCTATCTCGCGCTCATCGTGTGGCTGGGCGCGGAGATTTTCTTTCCTGTTGTGGCCGCAATTACGTTTACATCTCTAGCGCCGGATACACATGCTGCCGGGACGATTGTGGGCGAGTTGCTGCGCATTTTGCATGGCATGGGGCTGGTCTCTGGGATGGTGGCTCTGGCCTTGCTGGCGCTTGCGCCGGCGTGGGGCATATACGAACCTCGCGCGGTGCTGGCGCCAATGGCGCTGCTTGTGCTGATGATCGGCCTTACCGTTTATTCGCAGTTCGCGATCATCCCGGCAATGGAGCGCGACCGCATGGCCTCAGGTGGCGCGATTAACGTAGCCGACCCCGCCAACCCCACGACTGCTCACTTTAACAAGCTGCACAACCGCAGCGAGCAAATTGAAGTAGCCATCCTGCTGCTGGGTCTGGCAACGGTGGTGCTCGTCGCAGCGGCGGAATCGGCATAAAGACAGTGGTCAGAGGTCAGTGGTCAGTCGTCCCGGTGTCAACGGCGCTACGCTTGGCGATGCGTTCAATCTTTGTCGCTTGCCTGCACTCTGGAACTGAGAACTGACAACTGTTCGCTGACTACTGTTCCTGTATCATCGAAGAGGCCCGGAAGCGCGAAGTTCATCGTGCAGCGGCCGCAATGAGACTCATATGAAGACTGGCATTATCGGCCTGCCGCAGGTAGGCAAGACATCGTTATTCAAAATTCTGACCAAGGCCAAGCTCGAGGAGCGGGGCCACTCGCGGCAGGAGCATATTGGCGTGGCGCGCGTGCCGGACGAGAGGCTCGACAAGCTCTCCGCGCTCTATTCGCCGAAGAAGACGACCTTCGCTGCCGTTGAATTTGTGGACGTGGCGGCCATCGGGCAGGAGGCGCTCAAGGAGACTGCATTCCTGGCCAGCTTGCGCCAGGTCGACGCGCTGATTCACGTACTGCGGGCGTTTGAGGACGAGGCGATTCCGCATGTCGGCGCAATCGACCCGCTGCGCGACATCAGGAACGTTGAGTTCGACCTGATGATCAGCGATTTGACGCAGGTTGAAAAGCGTCTGGAGCGGCTGGAAAAGGATTTGAAGAAGCAGCGCACCAGCGAACTTGAACGAGAGCACGCGCTGCTTCTGCGGTCGAAAGAGGCGCTCGAGAAGGAGCTTCCGCTGCGCGAGTTGGAGATGACGCCGGAGGAGAAGAAGCTCATCAAAGGCTTCATGTTTTTATCGCAAAAACCTATTTTGTATGTGCTTAACATCGGCGAGAGCACTACGCTTGGCGCAGACCTTGATGCAGCAGTGAGCCTGTTCAAGCTGGATGAAGTGGCGCACCGGCCCAACGCCGGAGCAACCGCCATCTGCGGCAAGGTCGAGGCGGAACTGGCGGAAATGGACGACGAGGAGGCGGCGGAGTTTCTGGGCAGCTATGGGTTGCATGAGAGCGGGCTGGTGCGGCTGATCCGCAAGAGCTACGAGCTGCTGGGGCTGATCAGCTTTTTCACCGCCGGCGAAGACGAGTGCCGCGCATGGACTGTGCCGGTCGGCTCGAAAGCGCCGCAGGCCGCGGGCGCGATTCACACCGACCTGGAACATCACTTCATTCGCGCCGAGACCATTCGCTGGGATAATTTGCTGGCGGCGGGCTCAGAGGCGGCGGCGCGCGCCAAGGGTACGCTGCGCCTTGAAGGCAAGGAATACATTGTGCAGGATGGGGACGTGATGCACATCCGGCATAGCGGCTGATCGATGCTGAAGCTCTCACTTATTCTCGGAACGATTGCGGCGCTGGCGGACGTGGCGGGCGGGTTTGTTCTTGTGAAGGCGCGCGGCGTGGAGCGCTACTTGCGCTATTTTGTCGCGCTCGGCGCCGGCTTCCTGATGGCCACGGCGCTGATTGAGATGACGCCGGAAAGCTTGCGCCTGTGGAACCAGGCCGGCAAACCGAGCATCGGGCCGATTCTGATCATGGCTGGTTATTGCGTGGTACACCTGCTGGAACACACCATCAACTCGCACTTTCATTTTGGCGAGGAGACGCATCACGGCGAGTTTGTCTCCAAGCACACGGGCAATTCAGTGATGGCTGGCCTGAGCGTGCATGCGCTCTTTGACGGTGTGGCCATCGGCTCGGGCTTCGTGATCGACAGCACTCTGGGCTGGCTGATCTTTCTGGCAATCCTGCTGCACAAGGCGCCGGAGGGATTCACGATGGCGTCGGTGATGCTGGCCAGCGGTCGCAGTCGCACGATGGCGTTCTACTCCGCCGTGGCGCTGGCTGCGGCTACGCTGGCGGGCGTGCTGGTGATTGAGCTGATTCCGAGTTGGCTGCCTTATGGACTGCCGATCTCCGCGGGCGTGGCGCTCTACGTTGCAGCCACCGACCTGGTGCCCGAAGTCAACCGCGAGCCCGGCATTCGCATGGCGCTTGTTTTCTTCGCTGGCGTGGCGGGATTTCTGATCCTGCGAATGATTTTGCCGGCAATCTAAGCTTCACGTTGTGCTTGAAGATTCGGCTGCATACATCTCAGGTTCAATGGCCGAAACCGAATCGCGCGGCGTAGAGCCGGGCCAACAATCGGGCATAATCCACAGCCACCTTGAAGTTGGCTTTGCTTGCGCCGCGATAGCGCAGGCCGAAAGCAAATGGAACTTCTTCAATCGAGTGGAAGCGCCCGCGCACCAGCACCTCAAGCAATAGCTTGAAACCGGACTGCTGGAACGGGATCTGGTCTAGGCAACTGCGGCGGACCAGAAAGAAGCCGGACATGGGGTCCTTGGCGCGGAGCTTTGGCCTTTGCAATGGCCAGGTCACCCACACCGCGGCGGCTGAGAGAAGTTTCCGCACCGGGTTCCATTTTCCCAGGTCGCCGCCTGGAGTGTAGCGGCTGCCGATGACCAGATCGTTCCCATTTCGTATGCCGGCGACCAGTTGCGGCAGCAGCTCCGGAGGGTGCTGAAGATCGGCATCCATCACGCCGAGAATTGTGGCATCAGTGTTTTGCCAGCCGTGCAGAATGGCTCCGGACAGGCCTCTCTGCCCCTTGCGGACCAAAAGGCGCACGCGCGGATCCTGCTTTGCGATTGCCGACACCACGTCGCCGGTTCCATCGCTGCTGTCGTCGTCAACTACTAAGACTTCGTAGCAAATTCCCAGAGGTTCAAGCACCGATCGAACATGCTGGAGCAGGCCGCCGATATTTTCAACTTCGCACAGGGTCGGAATCACCAGCGCCAGCTTTTCCTGCGCACGCTGCTGCTGCCCCTCCGCTGCTGTGGACAAGATCACTTCAGTGGCTGACGGCATGTAAGATGAACTCAATCCTGTTGACGGCATGTTGAACCATTCTAAATGGGGACTCAAAAGACAGCGGTCTACAACATGTAAGACGATACACTCTTCTGCATGGGTGCGGCCAGTCAATCGGCCAACGGTTATGGTTGTGCCGTGACCTGACTAGTGGGGAATCCCGGTTTGAACTTGAAGCGCTTATTCTCTGATCTGTTGCCCGTTCTGCTGTTTACCACGATCGGCTTTTTGGTGATGGGCTACCACCCCGGCCTTGAAGACGACGGCGTGTATTTGACGGCGGTCAAAGCCGACCTCAACCCAGCGCTCTACCCTCACAACGCGGAGTTCTTCACAGTCCAACTGCAAGCTACGCTCTTTGACGGGTGGATGGCACACTTTGTCCACTGGTCGAGAATCCCACTTGCCTGGGCGGAGTTGGGCTGGCAGTTGGCGTCGCTGTTCCTCATCCTTTGGGCGTGCGACAGAATCGCCAAGCAGGTTTTCGTCGAGTGCCGAGCTCAGTTGGCCGCATTGGCAATGGTCGCCGCAATGCTTACGCTGCCCGTGGCGGGAACGGCGCTCAACATAGCCGACCAGCATCTGCATCCCCGCAACCTGGCCACCGCATTCATCCTCATTGCCACCTCGCGCATTCTTGAGGGCAAACGCTGGCAAGCTGTTCCGCTGCTGATGCTGGCCTTTGTTCTGCATCCGATCATGGCCGCGCTGGGCATCTCGTTCTGTGTGTTCCTCACGCTGGCGCTGCTTGAGCCGATTCCATTTCGTGCCTGGCGCGACTCTCTGGCTGCCGCGGCGCCGCTGGGCTGGATGTTCGAGCCTGCCTCACCCAGTTGGCGGGAGGCTCTGGCGACTCGCGGCTACTACTTTCTCTACCGCTGGGCCTGGTATGAATGGCTGGGCGCGCTGGCGCCTTTGTTTCTGTTCTGGCTGCTGAGCAGAGTGGCTCAAAGGCACGGAGAAACCCGACTGGCCCGCTTCGCGCTTGCGGTGTTTGCCTATGGCGTATTTCAACAACTTGTGGCCATGGTCATTCTTACGCCAAGCGGATTGGAGCGGCTGGCGCCACTGCAACCCATGCGCTATTTGCAACTGGTTTATATCTTCATGGCTCTCGTTGCGGGCGGGCTGATAGGGCGCTTCATCCTGAAGACAAAGGTGTGGCGCTGGACCGTTTATCTGTTGGTCTTCAACGGCAGCATGTTTCTTGTGCAATGGGAGCTGATCGACGACGGGACGCATCTGGAGCTACCCGGCGTGGTGAGTTCGAATCCGTGGCTAGAGGCCTTCGCCTGGATCAAGCAGAACGCCCCGACAAGCGCCTACTTTGCACTCGATCCCAACTACCTCTCCGCGCCCCGCGAAGACTTTCACAGCTTTCGCGCGCTGGCCGAGCGAAGCCAGTTGGCCGATGCGGACAAGGACGCGGCGGTGGTAACGCAAGTGCCCAGCCTCGGACCCGCATGGCACGAGCAGCAAGCGGCGCAGGCCGGTTGGCCGCGCTTTCAGCTTGCCGACTTCGAGCGATTGAAGACGCAATTCGGAGTGGACTGGGTGCTTGTTTCTTATCCCCAGCCCGCAGGGCTTGCCTGCCCGTGGCACAACGATGCGCTGACGGTCTGCCGGATTCCGTAATCTGAATAACTCTACAATATTTACTGCCGCCGTCCGTCTTCAGCAGTGGATGGATGAGCAATGAGCGCGACCGCGATGATCGAACAAGACCGTCAAATCGCCGAAGTCATCGCGGAAGAAAGCTCGCGGCTGCGCAATTTCATCCGCAAGCGCGTGCCGAACGAATCGGAAGTAGACGATCTTCTCCAGGAAGTCTTCTACGAACTGGTGGTAGCCCACCGCCTGATGATGCCGATCGACTACGTGACCGGCTGGTTATTTCGTGTAGCGCGCAATCGTATCACCGACCTCTTCCGCAAGAAGAGGCCGGAGAACTTTGCCGATGCGGCAGTGGAAAACGAAGAGGGCGAGTTGCTGCGGATCGAAGATCTGCTGCCGTCGCCGGATGCGGGGCCGGACGCACTCTACCTTCGCAAAGTGCTTTTCGATGAGCTGGAACTTGCGGTCGGCGAACTGCCCGCGGAGCAGCGCGAGATCTTCATCGCGCACGAGATCGAAGGGCGCAGCTTCAAAGAGTTGTCGGCGGAAAGCGGCGTAAACGTCAACACGCTTCTCGCTCGCAAGCGCTACGCGGTGCTTCACCTGCGCAGGCGATTGCAGAGCATTCACGATGAATTTACAAGGAAATGAGGTAAAGGAAATGAGAGACGGCTGGGTAAAGAGAAACCCGTGGATTTTTGTTGCAGGGCCATTGGCGCTGGCGCTTTTTGTTTGGGCCTTCGGCGAGTTGGCGATGCATCTGTGGAACTGGCTGGCGCCAACGCTCTTTGGCTGGAGGCAGATCAACTTCTGGCAAGCTCTTGGGCTGCTGCTGCTTTGCCGGATGCTGTTCGGAGGCTTTGGGAGTCACGGCCGCGATCGCTCCGACCGCCGCTGCGGGAAGGCCTCTCGTTGGGAGAAGATGACGCCGGAGGAGCGCGAGAAGTTCCGCCAAGATATGCGCGCCCGCTGGAGCAGCGTTGGAGCGCCGGACAGCGAAAGCAAAGAGCCGGCCTGACAAAGCCCGAGTTTCAGGTTGTTTTTCCGCTCAGGGAGCGGTATTGGGGCCTCTATTTGAGGCCCCAATATTTTTGAGCGGCGTCTCCGACTACGCTTTGCCGGCGACCGTTGCCGGAATGGACCAATCGTCTCTGCAACACCATTCGCCAGGCGTAACCGACCCTGTGGAGACCTCGGCCTTTTCTTTACCCGCTCCCGCCAGCTAAACTTCATACACTCGCTCTTTATTCAATTCCGGTGGGGAGACCGGGCCATGCTCAACCTTTCGCAGCGCCTGATTCTCGGTTGTGTTGTGCTCTTCGGCCTCACGTTGGGGCTGGTTGCGGCGGCTCACCGCGCACTGGCTGCGGCGGGACAGGCCAGGCTCGGCTACCTGCTTGTGTCGGCCTCGCTGCTGATTTGCGTCGCAACGATCTATTTGGTTCTCGACCCCATCCACAAAATGGCTCGGGACGTGAAGAAAATTGCCGGAGGCAACCTGGAACACCGCGTGGCGTGGAGCAGCCGCGACGACTTCGGCCAGATCGCCGTGGAGTTGAACCGGCTTGCGGTGCGGCTGCGCGAACTGCGCGACTCCGAGGCGGGACGCCGGCAGATGGAGTTTCAACTCTCCGACGCCGTGCTTCAATCGATCTTCGAGCCCATCATCGTGACCGACGGCAAGGGCCACATACTCAAGGTGAACCAGGCCGCGGCGGAGATCCTTGGCGAAGCCGCAACAGACCGCATGGCGCTCAACAACACTCCAGGTGGAGACAAGATTCTCAATGCCATTCGCAATGCCGTTTCCATGCAGAAAGCGGTGGCCAACGAGGATGAGGCGGCGATGCTGCCAATGCGCATCGGCAACCAGCAGCGCAGCTATCGGCTGCGCACCACACCCATGCGCGACTCCGAAGGCCGGCTGCTGGGCACCGTGACCACGCTCGAGGACGTGACCAGCCTGCAGGACATCGACCGCTTCAAGACGCAGTTCATCACCGTGGCCAGCCGCAAGCTGCGCGATCCGCTGCTACAGTTGCGGCGCGGCCTCTATGCGCTAACCCAGGGCTTTGGCGGGGAGTTGCGCGGGCTGCAAACCGTGCTGGTGACCGAGGCGAACAATGAAGCGGAGAAGCTGGACGACATCATGGGCGACCTGATTGAAGTGGCGGAGCTGGACACAGGCAAGCGGGAACTGAAACCGGAGCGGCTGCGCCCTTCGCAGTCACTGGGCGAGGCCCGCGATCGTTTCTGCGACGAGGCCGCGCGCAAGCACATTCGCATGGACATCAACGCCTACGCCGATCTGTCTTTCGTCAATGCCGACCGGCGCGCGCTGCGCTCCATTCTGGACAACCTGCTGTCGAACGCCATTCGCTACACGCCCGAAGATGGCGAGGTTCTGCTGGCAGCCGAAGAGGTGAAGGATTTTGTGCAGTTCACCGTGCGCGATACTGGCCGCGGCATTGAGGCGGAGCGGCTGAGCTCGATCTTCGACCGCTTCAATCCATTCTCTGAGAGCGGCTCGGGACTGGGCCTGGCGCTGGTGCGCAGGCTGGTGGAGTCGCTGGGCGGGCAGATCGCCGTCGAGAGCCGATTGGGCCATGGAACCACGTTTCGCTTTACCCTTCCCGTGGCGGCAGTGGAATCGGTTCGCCATCCTGTCGAGGTGGGCTGAGCATGGCCGAGATCGTCCTCGAAAAAAAGCAGGAACCCGCCAAGCTGCGCATCTACATTGGGGCGGCGCCGGGCGTGGGCAAGACCTACCACATGCTCAACGATGCCTACCTGATGAAGCATCAGCAGGGCGTGGATGTGGTGATCGGCCTGGTAGAGAGCCACGGGCGCAAGGAAACCGAGGCGCGCATCCGCGATCTGGAGATTGTGCCCCAGCGCGAGATTCCCTATCGCGGCGTTACGCTGAAAGAGATGGATGTGGACGCAATTCTGGCGCGCCATCCCAACACCGTGGTGGTAGACGAGCTGGCCCACACCAACGTGCCCGGCAGCAAAAACCGCAAGCGCTACGAAGATGTGCTGGAGCTGCTTGAAGCTGGAATCAATGTGATGACGGCGGTGAACATCCAGCACCTGGAAACGCTGAACGACGCTGTCAACCGCTCCGCGAATACCATTATTCGCGAAACCGTCCCCGATAACTTCCTCAAGCGCGCCGATGAAGTGGTCAACATCGACCTGACCGTGGAGGAGTTGCGGGCGCGGCTGCGCCAGGGCAAGATTTACGCGCCGGAAAAGGTGGAGCAGTCGCTGGCCAACTTCTTCCGCAAGGGCAACCTGAACATGCTGCGCGAGCTGGCGCTTCGTACCACTGCCGAGCAGGTCAGCAGCCGCGCGTCGGAGTATCGCCGCACCCAGGGGCTGGAGCAGGCGCCGATTCCGGAGAAGGTGATGGTTTGCCTGAGCACGCGGCCCGGCACCGAGCGGCTGCTGCGCGTTGGCTCCCGCATCGCCGGCCGCCTGGCGAGCAACTGGTACGCAGTCTACGTTGCTCGCCCCGACGAGGACAAAGGCCACGGCGATCCCGAGGCTCACCATCGCCTGGAGGAGTACGAGCGCATGGCCCGCGACCTGGGCGCGAAGGTCGTCAACTTGACCGACCGCAGCGTCTCCGATGCGCTGATCCGATTTGCCCAGCAGGAGAATATTTCGCACGTGGTCTTCGGGCAGCCGGTTCGTTCGCGCTGGGAGATTCTGCTGCGCGGCTCGGTGCTGAACCGCTTTCTTTCAGAGGTCCGCGACGTTACCGTTCAGGTGGTGCCCATGCACAAGCCGCTGCGCAAGGGTTGACGCCGGGCGGCGTCCGCGAGTCTCGACTCGAAGTTACGGCACGCGAAACGGGCGCAAGCCGTCGGTGGGAAACAGGCCAGTGGGGCCGGCTGCGGTGGAAGGCTGGGCGCGGAACATGTAGTGAATCGAGAAGCCGGCGGAGACGGCGTTGTAGTCGCGGGAGTTGTTGGCGCTCAAGAATCCGCCGGCAAACCAGTGGGGACCGATCTGGTAGGCCACCTGGCCGCGAAGATCGTAGTTGGGACCGACGCTGGTCTTGGCGGGAAGGGCCAGTTCGTTGTAGACAGTCGTTCCAACCGTGACGGTTTCGCCGATCTCGTCCCCGCTATCGAGCGGGAAAAGCGGGGCGGCGTTTTCCTGGAAGCCTTGCACGCCAAGCGAGCCCATCACGTTATAGTGCCAGCGGGTTTGATAGTGGCCGGTCCAGGAGATGGGGACGTTGGCCAGAAAGTATGCCTGGGGACTGAAGTAGCCGCCCATGCCGAGCGTGAATGCGTTCTCGTTGTGCGTATAGTGCATTCCGAAGAAGTTGGCGCCGATGCTCAGGTTGCCGTACTCGGGAAACGTCTTCAAGCGCCAATAGGCTCCGCCGGAACCGTCGATGCGAATGTTTGTCTGGACGTGATAGCCGGTGAGATATTGGCCGCCAACGCCGAAGTAGAGTCCCGACTCGGCATCGCCATGGGAGAATTGCAAATTGCCCTGGTTGGCCATCACTGCGCCCCAGATCTGCCCCTCATGGGCGAGGGTGGTCCCGGCGGGGTCGCGCAGCCCGGAGTAGGAAAGTTGCGAATCCTTGACCGAATCGCGGACAAAGTTGAAGGCGAAGGGACCATCGCCGGGCTTCCAATAAGCACGGCCGGTGAAGGTGGAGACGAGGAAGCCGTAGGGGGTGTAGCCGCCGGCCAGTGCAAGGTGCGGGAAGGTCAACTGCAACTCGCCGCCAATGCCGGCCGCATTCTGCTGCGGCGGAATGCCCGCGCCGCCACCGGTGTTGGCTACGCTTGTGGACACATCCGTTCCCAGCGGCTGCGGTATTGCCACCAGGACGGTGCCCGCTGTACTGGAAGCCTGAACGGTGAGCAGGCTGGAACCGTCTGCTTGACCTGAGTCGAGAAACACCGGCCTGGCAACGAGGGTGAAGCGGGTGTTAAAGCCGAGCGGCGTGGAGAGCTCGAACGGAGCTTCGAGGGCCGACAGATGGCTATATCCGAGCGCTCCGCTGCGGTAGTTGACGATGCCCGTGCCGCCGAACCATGCGCTGTAGCCGCTCTCGATGGAGCGCAACTGCATCTCCGCTTCCGCGCGGGGATCGAAGGGGCGCGGGCCGCGCTGGATGCGTATCCATGGGCCACGCAGCGGAGGCAGATTGCGCTGTTCGAGTTCCTCGTCGGTGATGCCGGTGTCTGTGGCCTCGGGCGCGGTTTGGGCGGGTTGGGCCTGCTGTTCAGACCCGGATGCGGGAATCTGCTGACCTTGTTGCGCGGGCTCTGCCGTGCCTAGAGTCGGAGTCGCGGCTTGCGGTTGGCTTGCCTTGGATTTAGAGGCCGACTGGGCCGGCTTTTTCGCAACGGCTTTCCTTTGCGCCGCGGTGGGTTTGCATAGCGAAGGCTGCGAGGCGCATTGAGCCTGCTGTGGCTGAGACTGAGCTGCTGCGCCTGGCTGTTTGGGGGCGGAGTAAGCGCCGGCAGCCGCATCCTGGGCGGAGGGCGTGTATTGCCCGTCGGATGACGTGCCCAAAAAGCTATCTGTGCTTGAAACTCTCAGCAGGCGAGCGTTGCCGAAGTATCGCGCATGAGCTGCTTGCCTGGAGAAATGCGCGTTGGGTGCTTCGGCGTCCGGCGGAGCAGACTGTGTTGTTGAGGGCACCGGAGCGGGCGCGCTGTACGGATCGGGGCCATACGAAGGCAACGGCGGCAGTTTGGTGGTTTTCGGGAACGGCTCGTAGTCGGGATCGAGCAGGTGTTGCAGGTCGGCGGCGGTTACTGCGCGATGAGCGCGCGTGTCCTGCTCGGGATAGTAGAGCTCGTGAGCCAGCGTTGAGGCGGGCGAATTTGGAGGCATGGCCGCCAGCGAGGCGCGATAGTAATCGGCTGCGCGCCGATAGTCGCCGCGAGCCTTTTCGAAGCGGGCGGCAAGGGAGAGAATTCCAGGATCGCGGGTGTAGCGCTCAAGCGCCTGCCGCAGCCAGATTTCGGCCTGCGTTTTGTCGTTTGCGGCCAGAGCGGCTCCGACGGCCCCCTCGAAGTCGCCTGGGGTCGCATTCTGCATGGGGATGGTCTTGTAAAGCTTCAGCGATTCCTTGGCGCGGCCAACCATCGCATAACCGCCGGCCACCGCTTTGCGCACGTCGAGGTTGTCGGGAAAAGCCTGCGAAGCGGCATCGAGAATATCGACCGCGCGTTCCGCGTTGCCGTTGTCAAAGGCCATTCCGGCGCGGCGCACGCTCCAGTTGGCCCAGATCTTCTGCACGGTCTCGCGCTGGGCGTCGGTAAGATCTCTTCGGCCGCCCAAACGCATCAGCTCGGGATAAAGCTGGCGGTCGTTGCCAATGTTGAATAGCAGCCAGGCGTACTGGATCTCAACGCTGGAGGGCGGCTGTGTCTTGAGCTTGCTGTAGTGAGCCTGCACGCGGTTCATGTATTCGACGGCGTGCGGGGTGTCGCCTAGAGCGGCGTAGAGGCTGGCTTCGCTCTGAAGGAAATCGATATCCGCATCCAACTGCTTGCGTATCGGCTCCGGAATAAGCGCAAGCTGCTTGAGGGCTTCGCCATTGCGATTGGTCGCGAGCAGGGCGTCCATCAGGCCTTTCCAGGCGTCGACGCGGTCTGGATGCAGCCGCAGGATCTCCTGGTAAAGGCTGTAGGACTGCGCGGTGTTGTTGCGCGCCAGATAAATTCCCGCCAGCTGCAATTGAAGCGCGACGCTGGGTTGCGTACCGGCCGCGATCTGCTGCTTGGCGGCGCGCTCAAGCAGGCCCTGGGCCACTTCAAGCTGGTTGGCCTGCTGATAAATGGCGCCCAGCAATTGCAGAAAGTCAGCATCTGCGATTGCCGCTTGGTATGTGGCCGGCGGCATCTTCTGCACATCGGCAACGGCCTGTGTGTCCTGGCCGAGCTGGTGATGCACGCTGATTGTGCCCGTCCATGCGGAAAGGTTGGCGGGATCGTCGTTGAGGATCTGCGCATACAGCGCGCCGGCCTGCTCGAAGCGTTTTGCCTCCATCAGGATTCCAGCGTATTCGAGCTTGGTGTCGGTCTTTAGAGTGGCGCCGTTTTCGGGGAACGGCAGCGACAGGGCCAAGACTAGCACCCGCTGCGCATCCGCATCGCGGTGCTCGGTCTTATAGATGGTTGCCAGGGTGCGCAGATACTCGGGGTCCTTGTCCAGCGCCGCTTTTACCGGCGCGGGCATGCGAAGCGAGAGGTCGAGAGCGCGCTGGTTGCGGCTGTCGCGCGCGTAAGCCAGGAAGAGACCGCGCCAAGCGAGCACCGAGCTCGGCTGAATCTTGACCAGTTGTTCGTAGACTCCGGCAGCGGAAACGTATTGCTGCTGCTTGATCAGCACCCCGGCCAGCCCGCTCAGCGCATCGGGCGACTTGGGGCGCATGATGAGCGCGGCCTGGTACCTGCCCGCGGCCACTTCAAGCTGATTGTTATCGAAGGCTCGAGTCGCCTCGCCCATGATGAACCAGAACCTTGAAGTAGCCAGCGCATCCTCGATGTCCGGGGTCTTGAAGCCGTCCTCTTCGGCCTGGGTTAAATAACTGATGGCTCCGGCAAAGTTGCTCTGCTGCATGCGCAGAAAACCCATGCCCGCTGTAACCCGGCCGTTTCTCGGATCTTGATCGAGAAGCGCTGAAAAGAGCCTCTCCGCCTCATCGGCTTTGTGGGCGTTGAGAGCGGCAAAGGCTGCGCGTTCGGCCGGCGTGCGGGCGATGCCGGAGTTCATCTGCGCCAGCTTCTGCTCGTTTTCCTTGAGTTGGCCAGAGATTTCGGTGTCTTGCGGATGCTCCTTGAGATATTGGCGCAACTCCGGCGCTGTGGCGGGATTGGCTGAATCCCACATCAGGGCCTGACGCAAACCAGCCTGCGCGCCGGAGTCGCTTGGATGCGCCTTGAGGATGCGAATGCCCTCGGGGCGTGTTCTGGCGTCATAGGTGAGCATGACGCCCAGCGCGATCGCATAGCGCGGCTCGGCTGAATGGCGATCGGCGAGACCGCGCATGGCGGCGATGGCTTGTTGCTTGCCGCTGGCCGTGCCATAAAGAGTCTGATAGTAGGCGAGGGCGATATCGCCATCCGGAGGGTGATCGCCATAGAGCCCGCGGTAGATGCGCATGGCATCGTCATTCTTGCCCTGACGCGTCAGGTCGCCGGCATGGCGAAGCTGTTCGCTCTGGCTGCTGGAGGAGGTCAGCGCCTCGATCTTGGGGATATTCGGATCGTTGGGGTTGATTCCGCGCAAACGGTCCAGCGTTTCGCTGGACTTGTCGATGGAGCCAATCAGCTTGAAGTCCTTGGCCAGACCGGCAAGGGCTTCAGTGTTTCTGGGTTCGGAGAGGAGAATCTGCTGCCAGATCTGGATGGCCATATCAGGACGGCCGCGAGACTCGAGCGCGTGGGCCTTATCCACCAAGAGGGAGCGCGCGCCTGAAGAGTTTTGCGCAGCGGACCTATTTTGAGCGAGGCCCATTTGGAGCGCCAACAGAAGGCAGCCCACGACGATCGCAACCTTTTTCAAAGGCCCGCACCACGCTCTCATCAGCGTGTCCATTCTACGTTCAGTTCCCCGTTCGCGCCAAACCGAAATCTACCATCGAGATAGCCGGTTGCAAAGAGGGCGAGGTTTTGATCGTAATATGCCGCATCTTTCCCGTACAATCCCGTTGACCGGTCCCTCTGCCGGGCCAAGCGAACGGTCTGCTTCGCGCTCTCGCGCGAGAGGCCGGGGAATGCCCTCAAATACGGCAGCACAGCCGCGGAAAACCCCACAGGACCGTCGCGCGACCCAGGAATTCCCTGGTCGTTCACCGTTTCCGGTGGGGCATCGTGATCGGCAAGGTAGACGCTCATAGCGGGAAGAGCATTCAGGACTTGAGCCCGCGCCTGACCCTGGCCATCGATCATGCCGGCCCACAGGTAGACGCGGATCGCGTCATAGCTGCCGCCGGACGCTACAGTTTGAGCGATGGCCGCTGAAGCAGGCTGCGCAGACGGCTGTGCGCTTGACGGCGCTGTTGGTTTGGCGGCCGCGTAGGGCCCCGTGGCTGCAGGCTGTGCAGAGGCTGCCGGTGCGGACGCCGGCTTTATGGTGGCCGGATAGAAGCCGTCGCCGGGCAGATAGTTCACCCAATCCATGGCAAACCCATGACGGGCGCTTTGCTCAAGAAAGCGCGGAATGTTGAGCGCAATCTGCCGCCACGGACCAGCGGGGTCAACCTGAGCCAGGCGCTCAAAGAGGAACAGCGGCATGTAGCTGGGGTTCAGCGTGAAGACCTGGTCGTGCTGGAATCCGGCGGAGCCGGGCATGAGCAAGGGACCGAATCCAGGCAGCTCGGCAACCTCGCTTTTGGCGATCTGGTCCATCATTTTTCGACCCAGGTCGGAGTACGCGGGAACGTTCCAAAGGCGGCCTGCCTCGACGAGCGAATAGGCCATCCAAACATCGGCATCCGAAGCTGAGTTAGGGTCGAGTAGCCCCCAGTTTCCCTTGCCGTCGCTTCCCCACAGCCACGCGGGCAGATGGGCCTGCAAATCGCCGACGGCAAGGTTGGCTTGTGTCCAGGTCAGCACGCGTTCGAAGGTGATGCGATCGTTGTCCGCCAAGGCAAAGAACATGGCGTAGGCCTGTCCTTCGGAGGTGGTGCGGTCGCCGGCCGAGCGGTCGACCACCCGGCCCTGTGCAGTAATGAAGCGCGCGGAATAGGAGTCCCAAAGGGTCCACGGACCCTGCTTGCACCCCGTGGTTGCTCCGATCGTCATTAAGAATGCGATCAGTGCCCGACACTTCACTGCCCGGGATGTCCGAAGGCCCATCGTTCGAGTCCTCAAGAATGGGGTGAGAGCGGCGCTAGCTCCCGCGCCGGCCGCAAGAATAGATAGGCTATGGCCGTCATCATGGAATTCTAAGGACTCCCACCCATCGGACAAAAAACAAGGACGCACTATGGATGGGGCACAGTTTCATTCCCGTGGATCGGCAAGAGGAGCGGCGAATTGTCTCCTAAGGCCCGATCCCCGATCCCTGTTCCCTGCCCTTAGTCCTCGATCATGTTCAGCCGGGTTCTGGCTCTGGCGCGCAACCAGTGCCTCATCCAGACTGCAAGCAAAAGAACCAGAATGAAAATGATGACCGCGGCCACCCAGGGATATTGCATGAACCACAGCGTGAGCCTCAACCACGTCCACCACGGCAGCACACCCACATGATAGACCTCGGAACCGATACGGAACGATTGAAACTGAGTGCCATGAAGCACCGCGACAGAACCGGAAATATCGTGGGACTGTTGCACGTCGAGGAACGTCGCCATGAACGGCTCGAAGGTGCTGGCGTCTTTGAGGTGAATGACTACGATGCTGCGATCGCCTGCCAGGTCGAATGGAGATTTGATTGCCTCGATGATTGAGTCGGGCACGCCTTCGGCGCTCAGGTCGCCGGATTCGGTGTGCTCATCGGACTTCAGCTTCCACCATGCGTCATGCAGCACATTGACGAAGAAGCCCTGCGTGCCGCGCACCTGAATCTTGCCACTGCTCACGGCAACCGGCAGACTGCCGTTGATTTTGTCGAATCCGGGCTGATCGTCGTCGGTGCCGATGACGATGAAGTCGCTGTCGGCTCCTTGTTTCAACTCCTCGGCCCCGGCGACGATGACACGCAGCGCCGGGAAACCTGTCTGGCGGCCGAAGTGGCCCATCAGCGTGACAAAGGTCTCAATCTCCTGCTCGGTGGGCTGGGGTGGCAGCACTACGATGGTCTCGCTCAGGTCGGCAAGACGGGTGAAGGGGAAGCCGGCGTTCGCGAATATCTCCAGGTTGGGCAGCGCCGCGTAGTGCGGGTAGCCGCGCAGATCAAGGTAGCTGTCGCGCAGGATGGCGCCCTGCATATTGATGGGCGTCGTATCCTCGCAGCCCTGCTTCTTGAGCAACTGAAAGGTGAAATCGAAGGCGAGTGAGTTGGAGAACGGGCGCAGGTTTACCACCGGCACGGGCAGATCCTTCACCGTCTTGCGCGCGTCTTCCTGACCGGGAACGAGCGGGACCGAATCGAGGTATGCATTGTTGACGCGCACCTGCATGCTGGAGATGGGACCGATTGGAATCGAGTTATAGCGGTAGGCAAGCTTGAGGATGGCGTTGGGTTCGCGGTCGTTGTAGTAGAGGTCGGGCGGAACGCGGAAGTAAACGTTCAAAGGCGCCGTTCCGTCCTCCTGCAACTGCTCCGCGGTTGCGTAGTTCCACAACGCGATTGTCTGGTCTGTACGCGCCCAGCGCGGGGCTGCGTCGGGCTCTTGTTTGTCGGGCAGCTTGAATGCGGAGATGGACGCCTGCGCTCCTGAAAGCAGGTCGCCATGCATAGCCACGGCCTGGGCCGCCACCAGCAACTCGTCCGCGTTGGAGCCGGCGACGATAAGAATCTTGCCGTAGGGATCGTTGGGATTGGCGCGCATGGCCACGATGGGCGAGTTCACGTTGGGCAGATTCACGGCAGGCGGAAGATTGGCGGCATTCTCGGCAATGACGATCGCGTTGCCTTGCGGGATGGTGCCGACGAAGATCGGAAAACGCACCGGCCTGTTGTCCGAGACCAGGCCAAAGTAGCTTGCCACCACGCCCGCAGCCTGAATGGCTTTGAGGGAGGGAGCCGATTCAAAAATGATGGGAATGGCCGGGGGTTGAACGACGGCCGGATCGAGGAACGGCATGGGCAACTGCTTCACGTCGTCTGCCAGCGAAAGCAGATCGCCCTCGAGATCGAGCCAGGTGTTTATGCCCACCCGCGACCACAGCGTGGTGTTCGCCGGGTCCTCGCAGATCATTGTGTAGTGGCCGATGAATTGAATGGTCAGCGCGTTGTCGTGCACCAGCAACTCGGGTGGAATGACAAACTCCGCCTCAGCAACCTGGCTATCCGA
>CAZSVJ010000017.1:20501-25451 GCA_964610185.1 uncultured Occallatibacter sp.
ATTTCACCCGGCCTGGGCTGGAGGGTGCCGAATAAGGTCCCGTTCATGATCAGCTTGATGTGGCTCATCTGCGGCAGCAGTGTGGGAGAAAAGGCATAGTAGATGTGGATTTTTGCGGAGCGCGCCACGTGCGTCTGAGGCAGCGTGAAGTATACGGTGTGGCTCGAGTCGATGCCATGCAACTCGATCTGCGGCGAGCCCGCGTCTTTGAGCGTGAAGACATCGCGGAACTGGCCCGGAGGCAGCGGGCTGCCGGGCGTAGTATTGGGCTGCTGAATACCGGAATTGAGCCGCGTCTGGCCCTGCTCCGCGATTTGAGCGTTGGTGGAAACAACGGGCAGAGGCTTTGGCGAAGTCTGCGACGAGGCCTGAGTCGAAGGCTGGGGCCGGCTTTGCCCCTGGGCGATGTGCGCTGCGCCCGTGAGCGCCACGCTTAGCGCAAAGATCAAAGCGGAGCCGACAATGGAGAGCTTGGCGGTCTTTCTAGCTTTGTCGTCTTCCCGGCCGAACAGGCTCTTGAAGGTGTCGCCCAGGCCGCGCATGGAGATCATGAAGATGCTTCCCATGCTTCGCAACACATTGTCACGCCTGCGGGACTCGCCCCAGCCCAGCCAGGAGTCCGCTCGGGAATAGATCACCATGGTCAGCACTTCCTGTTCCGCAATGCTTAAATCCTCAAAGCGCAGGCGCAACACCGATCCTTCACAGGAGACCACATACGCGGGAATTTCCGTCGGTGGCGCGGGATGAGGGAAGCTAAGCCGCAGCTGCGTATTGGGAAGCAAATCCACTGCTTCAGGGAATCGGATGCTGGCGCCGCCCGGCGACAAGTCGATGGTTTCTCCGGGGGCCGGCTGCCTATCCGGCGCGGCGCTCCTGCCCGGCGGAACGATGTGAATGGTCTGCGCGAAGATCGGCGTGCCGTCAGGCATTGTGGCCACGACAGGGGTCGCAATGCTGATGCGGACGGTGGTGCGCAGCTGCCTCATCTCGCGCGCAACGGCAACGCAAACGCCCAGAATCACCACATTGAAGCAGCACCAGACGACGTTCATAAGCACCGTGCCCGGCCGGTCTCTGTCCCAGATGAGGAAGCGCGGAATGGCGATGATTAGGCCGGCAATGTTGAACAGCAGCAAAATCAAAAACGGCTGCGCGATTCTGGCATCGAAGAATGTATTTTTCACCACGCCGCCCTTGGCCGTCACGTTGAACTTGCCCAATCTTGGATTGATGAGCGCCATCATGGTGGGCAGCAGAATGTAGGGCGAGAGCACGGTTTCGTAGATCTCGTTCCAGAAGGAATGGCGATACTCACCCTGAATTCGCGAGTTGGTTACGTTGGAAAGCGCCAGGTGGGGCAGCGCGTAGGCAAGAATGGCGGCCCAATAACCAGGAATATTGGTATGGTTGAGCAGCAGAAAGATCAGTGGCGCGGAAAGGAAAATCAACCGCGGGATGGCGTAGAGGAAGTGAGACATCGCGTTGAAATAGCACAGCCGCTGGGGCAGCCTGAGCCCCGGAGCAAAGAGCGGATTGTCGATGCGCAGAATCTGGATCATGCCGCGAGCCCAGCGAATACGCTGGCCGACGTGCGCGGAGAGCCTTTCGGTGGCCAACCCCGCCGCCTGAGGAATGTTGATGTAGGCCGTGCCCCAGCCTTTCATCTGCATGCGCAAAGAGGTGTGCGCATCCTCGGTCACGGTGTCCTCGGCAATGCCGCCAACCTCGTCCAGGGCCTGGCGGCGCAGCACCGCGCAGGAGCCGCAGAAGAAGGCCGCGTTCCAAAAGTCGTTGCCGTCCTGCACCACCCCATAAAACAGCTCGCCCTCGTTGGGAATCACATGGAACTGGCGCAGATTTCTTTCAAACGGGTCGGGCGAATAGAAAAGGTGGGGCGTCTGTAGCATGGCCAGCTTGGCATCGCGCAGCATCCAGCCCATGGTCATCTGCAGAAAGCTGCGCGTGGGCACGTGGTCGCTGTCGAAGATGGCGGCAAACGGCGAATTCATGCTTTTCAGCGCGGCGTTGATGTTGCCGGCCTTGGCGTGTTTGTTGTCGCCGCGCGTCTTGTAGCCGATGCCGGCCTCGAAGGCGAACTGCTCAAATTCCTTGCGCCGCCCGTCGTCCAGAATGTAAACGTGCATCTTGTCGGCGGGCCAATCCATGTTGAGCGCGCCCAGCGCCGTGTAGCGCACCACGTCGAGCGGCTCGTTATAGGTTGGAATCAGAACGTCGACGTGAGGCCATTCCTCGGTTGCATCGGGCAGCGGCACCGGTGCCCGGCGCAGTGGCCAGACGGACTGGAAGTATCCCAGAAAGAGAATAAGGAAGGCATAGACCTCGGCCAGAAGCAGGGTCATGATGAAGAATGCGTCGAGCGCGCCCCAATGGTTGGCAGGATCGCGAAAGAACTGCACGGCCGTCATGACGCGCCAGTACCCATAACGGAAAGTGCAGAAGATCGACATCATCATCAACGCGAGGGTGATGAGATAGGAGTCGGAACCGCGGGCCAGAGCCATCGACAGCACCAGGGTGAGCAGCCCCAGGACCACCTGTTGCGGCCAGGTCAGGGGAAGAACCGCGATGAAATAAAATACGACCGCTGCCGCAAGCAGGAAAACGAGTCGAAGGAATCTAGTAACGATATTATCCCCAGCGCCAATGTCCTGCCACAGGCCCGTTACCGTCATCGCTCACTCCACCGCACGCCTCGATAGGTTGTGCTTGCGGGTGCGGAAAGACTCTTCACCCACCCTGCAAGCGTACCAAAATCCTCGGCCACAGTGGAGTTGGGGGCATAATCCATCACCGTCATGCCCTCAGCCAGAGCCTCGCTGACGGCCGGTGTGCGGCGCAGCGCAAACGGCAGTAGCCGGTCGCCAAGCTGCTGGCGGAGCACTTCGCGAATGTCCAAGTGCAAAGGCAGCGATGAGTCGAATTGATTCATGACGTAGTAAAGCGGCGCCTTGCTTCCGGCGGGGCTGTTGTGCTCAAAGAAGTCGTCGATCGAGGTCACGCTGACCACGGAATTCATGTCGGGAATTACAGGCACCAGAATCATGGGGGCCATCCGCATCACGCGCCGCGTGGTAGCGCCGGAGGCTGTCGCCAGATCGACAATCACACGGCCAACCCCGCCGCGCGCATAGCGGGAAATCTCTCCGCTCAGCCCGTTCAGGCCGCCCGGATCGGCGCCGGCCGGTTCGGGGCCGAGAGACTCCGGATCGATCGTCACCAGTTGAATCGGCGCATCGGTGCTGACACCGGGAGGACTGAAGGTCCTGAGCAAGCCGGGACGTTGATCGCGCGCGCCAAAGAAGAATGGGAGCAAGCCAAACGCGGCGGTATCCACCAGCAACACGCGCTCGCCGCGAGCCGCGAGCGCACGGCCCAGCGTGGCCACGAGGCTGGTCTTTCCTACCCCGCCTGCGAGCGAGAAAACCGCCATCACCGGAGCGCGCCCCGCGACCGGCGCGGGAGCTGCTTCAACCGGCGCGTGTCCAGCGTCGAAGACACCGCGCAGAGCAAACCAGCGGGAGGCCAGACGATCGCGGGAGCCTTGCAGCGTGTCTGGAGAGACGGTTGGGAGCGAGGCGGGGGGCTGAGGTGTCTGTACGGGCGTCTCCGCGCTGCCGGGCATCAGCCAGGCAGGTCTGCCCGCACTCTCCCGCGAATCGGTTGGAGTCCAGGGAATGCGAGGCGGCACCGCTGTCTCTTCGCGCGCAGGCTCTTGTTGCGGCTGGCCTGGAATCTGCGCCGGAGCCTGCGCGGGAAGCGCAACTGAAGGCGGAGATGGCGCCCCGTAAAATACCTGACCCGGCGCGACATAGGCCTGGGGCGGCCTATCGTATCCCGGAGAAGCGGAGTTTGGAGAAGCGGAACCTTGGAACGGCGGCCGCGGCGGAGTAGGATCGAGCGGCGGAGATTGCGGAACTTGGGACACTGGGGTTGGGGCTGGAATCGAAGAGAATTGTTCTGCCAGCGGCTGCTGCCAAACGGGCCGCTGCGCAGTGTGCTGGACAGCTTGATCCGCAGCCTTTTGTACAGCCTGTAGCGCAGCCAACTCCGCGGCCAACTGCGCGGCCCTTTGTTCCGCCGCCCTGGCCGCCAACCACGCGGCCTGCTGTGCCGCCTGATGCTCCGCCTCTTCGGCTGCGCGCTGCGCGGCCTCTTTAGCCGCTCGTTGTTCCGCCGCCTGAGCTGCCAGTTGCGCGGCCTCCGCGGCTGCCTGATTCTGCGCTGCGACTTCTTGCGCTGCCCGCAGTGCGGCTTCTTGCGCGGACTGTTGCGCGGTCTGTATTGCCGACTGCTGCGCAGCCTGTTGCGCATCCCACTCCGCTTGGCGTTCGGCGGCACGCTCGGCTTCCGCCGCTCGCTGCGTCTCTGCCGTCACCGCACCCGAATTCAAGGCGGGCGCGTTCACTGGCTGAAGTTCACCTTCAGTGGCTTCCTGCACGCGCAGCCGGGAAATTTCCCTGATCTGTGCGCGCGAATCCGAAAACTCTCTGTACTTTGCGCCATGCAGATTCGCCCAGGAATAAAGGGTAGCGACGTCGTCCGGAGTAGCGTTCTGATCACCTTGCCCTTTGCGATCCGACATTGGACACCTTTTTGTCTTTCGGCGCCGCCTATTTCCGATCTCGGGTGAATAAGGCTTAGCGCACTGAAATGGAAGGTCTTCTCAGCAAAAATGCTATGCGCGCGGACGCTGCCAGAACAATAGCACTCGCCCGCCTTTGCTCCTACCACTTTCTTGCCATTCTACCGGTGGTTAAGTCGCTTCATTTTCTTCTGTATGTGGCCCAGGACGCGCAACCGGGGCCGCTCGTCCTCGGGGTCTCTTTCCATCCTATCCTGTCGCGCGAACCGCGTCGCCACAAACGCCAGAGCTAGCCGCTATTTCTCACAGGGGATCGATTTGATGGCGGGCAGCGGTGCGGAACA
>CAZSVJ010000018.1:0-25205 GCA_964610185.1 uncultured Occallatibacter sp.
GGCGAAGATGGTGAACATGGCCACCAGTTCGGCGCTGGCGCCCTGCGCGTAGGTCAGATGCTCTTTGCCGATCTTTTCGCCGACGGTGACGACGATGCGCTTCCATCCGATCATGGTACCCATGCCCAGCGCTAAAGCCACAGCGACCTTCACCCACGTAGGTATGAACTTGGTGGCCTTGTCAACTGCGGTCTTGTAGGTCTTGAGACTGGCCGCTTCCGCGGGCGTGAAGGCGGGCTTTCCGGTCTTCTGCATGATGCGAATGGCTTCGCTGGTCACGTACATGTCATTGCGCACGTTGGTCTGTTGGTCCGCGGGAACAGCCTTCAGCTCCTTGTAAAGGGCGACTTCGTGGCTGGTGTCCTCAACCAATTCGCGAAGCGCCAGAATCGTGTCCGGCTGCAACTGCTTGGTGCGGATGTAGTCAGTGACTTCAGTGCGTGCGTCGGCGCCGAGAAGCCCGGTCTTGTCTACATGCGCATCGAGTATTTTTCCAGCCGCTTCAGAGGCCGCGATAAACTGCTGCACAGCGTCTCCGGTGACGGCGTGGTTGAGCGCATAAGCGGTGGGGACGGTGCCGATGAGGATGAGCATGATCAGGCCCATGCCTTTCTGTCCGTCGTTGGAGCCGTGGAAAAAGCTGACGCCGGTGCAGGTGAGGATGAGCAGAGCGCGAATGGGCCACGGTGGGGGCGAGCTGTCTTTGGGAGACTCGTAAAGTGCCGGATACTTAATCAGCCATTTTGAAAGAAGAAACAACAGGAAGGCCGCACCGAAGCCGACAAGCGGGGAGATGAGCAGCACCTTGAAGACCTTGGTGACCTGATCGACGTCGATGCCGGAGGTGCCGTCGTGCCCATGCATGAGCTGGTTGGCAAATCCCACACCGATGATGGAGCCGACCATGGTGTGCGAGCTTGAAGCGGGCAGACCGAACCACCAGGTGCCGAGGTTCCACAGGATGGCGGCAATGAGCAGGGCGAAGACCATGGCGAATCCCGCGCCGGAGCTGACCTGGAGGATGAGCTCGACAGGCAGCAGGGTAATGACGGTGAATGCCACCGCGCCGTTCGAGACAAGCACACCGGCTAGGTTCCACATCCCCGACCAGACCACGGCGAGGTTTGGCTCAAGGGAATGCGTGTAGATGACCGTTGCCACGGCGTTGGCGGTGTCGTGGAATCCGTTGACGAACTCGAAGCCCAGAGCGATGAGGAGGGCTATCGCCAGCAGGACATACGCCCACGTGCTGCCGGTGGCCGCGCTGGTAAGGTCTGCAATCAGGTGGAAGCCGATGAAGCCGAGGCCAACGACCAGCGCAATCAAGACCACGCCGGTGCTGATCATGGCGTGGGATTTCTTCATCTTTTTGTTAAGCAATTCAGCGGCGGGTGGCCGGCTGGGTATAGTTGTCGCCAAATCGGACATGGAGACGCTCCAAACTCTGGGATGGGATTCATTCCAGTCTTGCTGGGGAGGCAAAAGCTGGACTCTGCAATGGATATATGAGTTGTGTGAAAGGAAAATGAATTGTTACAAACCGGGCGGTTTTTTGGGAAGACCTGGACTAGATCGTTAAGTCCGAAATTTGTTACAGGAGGGCGCGACGGAAATGCAGGTCCTCGCCACGGCGGGCAGGCTTTCGGCTCTCCGCCGCGGCGGACTTCGCTCAGGATGACCGCCTGTTTTAAGCTCTCAGGTTAAGCGAAAATGCTGAATCGACTTTAGACTGGGGACTTGATTCCGAGGGCTAGGGCAGATTCAAGATCTTCAGACGGCGGAACGCACCGCGGCTTCAGCCCAGACCACCGCGTCGGCATAGAATTTGGGCAATTGCTCTGGTGTTGAGCGTTGCTCGGCAGGTAGATTTGCGTGAACGATGGCGTCGCAGGCTTCCCAATCGCCGCGTTCGTGAAGCTCCATCCACGAAAGCAGGCTGCGCTCAGGGTTCATATCGCCCTGTAGAGCCTCGCAGACTCGATCGCGCAACGGCAGCGACGGAATTAGATCTTCCATGGGAAGGCAGAGCATTGCGGGCACAAGGCTTAACAATCCGAGCAAATACTGCTCGGCCGCGTCGAGGCCGAATACGGGCGCGGCCAGTTCGCAGAATCGAGCCCGCAACAGCGCCATTTGCAGAATCTCCGGGGGACGATCGGAGTTGAGTTCGCTGAGCACGGCCAAAGAAACGATGCGGCGAAAAGTATCCTCGCCGATAACCAGGATGGCCGACTCGATGGACCGCACCTCTTGCTGAATGGCGCAGATGGGCGAGTTTACGAGCCGCAGCAATCGGAATGTAAGAGACGCGTCGCGCATCACCAACTGGCTCACCTTGTGCACGTCGATGGGATCATGATGAAGGAGCTTCACAATCTCGAAGTGAAAGAGGCGGCTGGCGGGAATCTTGTGTTTCTTGAGCAGCACCGGATGGCAGAAGTAGTTCCCTTGGAAGAGCGTGAAACCCTCCGCGCAGGCCTGCTGGTAGTCCTCCGGCGTATCTACTTTCATGGCCACACGCACAATTGAAGCGCGATTGATTCGCCGCAAATGCTGGCGCGCCTCGGCGTCGAGTTGGGTAAGGTCGACGCGAATGTAATCAACCAGATTGAGCAGTGCCCTGAGATTTGCTTTGGCGGGAAAACCATCGAGCGCGATGCGGAAACCCTGGCCCTTCAAATCGCGGCAGGCTTCGACGAGCTTGGCTGTCTGCTCAAGGCTTGCCGGAATCGCGAGCACCGCCATTTTTGGCGACAGCACATGAACCAATTGCTCCGTCACCGCTTCCATGGTGCAGCTCACAAAAGCCGGCAGGCCATTGGTAAACATCTCCAAACCGAAAAGTACGGCATTGTCCAGCATGGTTCTCGCGGCAGTGTCGGTGTCGCGATTGAATACAGTCTCGGGGGCGTTGCGGAAAAGCAATTCGTATCCGTGCACGCGCCCCAGCAGATTGAGAATTGGCTGGCGCGCGACATAGCGAACTTCGCCTGTAGACCTTTGTAGAGCGGGCTCGATGCATATTGCGGGTGCGGCTTGCGTTGCCATGCGGACTTGTCCCCCGCGTTGTTCATCGGCGCGGACATGGGGGGACTTGAGGGGATTGCGAATGCTGTTCGCGATGAGCGGCGCACGAATGTTGCGCTGCCGGTCAAGTTTCCTAATTCAGCGCGGAGCTGTGTTGATCTGGAACCACTGGGCGAGTTGGTCTTCGGTGATTTCACCGGCCGCGAGACTCCAAAACGTGAGGACGCGGTCCTCCTTCGGTGCGGTCAGTTGGAGACCATTCAAGCGAAGAAACGTGACGGAAACAATGAAGGCCATGCGCTTGTTGCCGTCCACGAAAGGATGATTTGAAACGATTCCTCTGGCATAGGCGGCCGCAAGCTGGGCCAGCGAAGGAGCCTGTTCTGAATAGGCGAGGAGATTATCAGGACGCGCGAGGGCACATTCAAGCAGCCCCATGTCGCGCACGCCATCCGCTCCACCATGAAGCATCAAGGCCTCTGCGTGCATGTCGAGCACGACGTCCGGCCTGATCCAAATCGGCTCGTTCACTCTGCAAGACTTTGGAGCACGTCCCGGTTTTCGCGCATCACTTCACGCGCTGCTTCCATCTGTGTAACAAATTCCCGATCAAGGGGAACCAAGTGAATACCCTGAGGCGCATCGGTGATGTAAAGCGCGTCGCCCTTCCCAACTTTCAGGCGAGCCAGCGTCTCCTTGGGAAGGATGATCCCGGCGGAGTTGCCGATTGCGATGATCTTTGCGGTTGTGGGCATGGGAATGCCTCCAGCAATCATTGTAGCAGATGTAATAACTAATGTAATAACGTCTAACGCCAGTCGTCTAAGGCGTTGGCTAGGCCTTGGTTCATTACTGCGTCGAAGCCGGTGTGCTTCTTGATGAAAATGTCGGAGAAGGCGCGGTCCTGACGGAGCAGAACAGCCTGGAGGCGCACCAGCTCCAGCAGGGCCAGGAACATGGCGACCAGTGCGCGCTCGGAGCGGGTGTGGCTGAGCAGGCGGCGCAGGGCGATGGGCTTGTCCTCAAGGGTGAGGCGGCGGGCTAGGAACTGAATCATCTGTCCGACGGTGACCGAATCCTCTTGAACGTCGATGACGGGGCGGTTGCGGGCGCGCTCGAGAATGTCGCGGAAGATGCGGACCAGGTCGACGGTGTCGGCTGCGATTTCAGGCTCGGCTGCGTCATCATTCTGGAACTCGCGGAAGCCGGGATTGGTCCAGGTGGCGGCCTCGAGCATTTGCTTCTGCTGTAGCATCTGGGCCGCGTTTTTGAAGCGCTCATGCTCGAGCAGGCGCTCGACCAGTTCGCGGCGAGGGTCTTCGGGAGTGTCGTCGGGGCCGGCGGGCGCGCGCGGAAGCAGCATCTTGCTCTTGATATGGATGAGCAGAGAAGCGGTGTAGATGAACTCGCCGGCCACATCCACGTCGGTGGCCTTGAGCTGGTTGACGTAGGCGAGGAACTGCGCAGTGATTTTGGCGATGGGGATGTCGTAGATGTCTATATCCTGCTGGCGGATCAGGTCGAGAAGCAGGTCGAGGGGCCCGGTATAGACCTGGCCCACTATAACCGAGAACGGCGAAAGCTCAGCGGCATCGTCAAGCTTCTTTTGCCGGGCGGCGAGCTTGGCGGCGGCTTTTTCGTCGGCGATCAGGTCCGGTGCGGGCTGGGCGGGCGGTTCGGCGGTTGTTTGTTCAGGAATGGAGGCAGTCTCTCCAGCGGACGAGTTTATTGGTTCGGACAGCGGTTCGAGCACCCTGTCCGGCTCGGGCTCTGATTCAGCTTCGACGGGGGGTGCGGTCTCGGGCTCTACTTCCTGCATCGGTGAAGCCGGAGCTTCATTGGCAGATGTTGAGGGGGCTTCGATTTGAATCGACTCGTCGATGGCATTGAGCTCGGGGGCGATGACCTGTTCAACTGCGATTACCTCTTCCGCAACAGGCTGCGCGGCTTCCGCAAATGACTCCTGCTCGACTACGGGATCGGTGGCTGGCATAGGTTCCTCGTCGAGGATTTGCTCGGCGGCAGGGGCTGCGGGCGCGGGGTCAATCACGCTGTCGGCGGCTGAGAGGAATCCTTCCGGATTGGCGGGATGGTTGGTCACTGCCTCTTCAACTTTCAAATTTGGTTCGCGCCCAAGTGATGGTTCGGGGGTGTTCAGAAATCTGTCCTCTTCAAGCGATGTTGTTTCCATTGAGGCCGGTTTCGCCTCCTTGGGGAAAAGCCCGAATCCCGAGCGAAGTCCGCTTAGCGCGTAGTTCAGGGCCTTTCGCCACCACGAGACTGGCTTCTCGATCATTTGCGTTCCTAGCGGGCTCTAACCAGTCACTTCCCTTACTTCAGCGGTTCATAGTTGCCGCGTAATTCAGTCACATCCATCGGCTCACTGCCGAGAATGCTGAGTAGGAAGCGATTGCCATCATTGCGCAACAAAACGGGAATCTTCTCATCCTTCTTCAGCGACTTCCTGGCCTTCGCGAAGGATCGAGAGAAGTATTTCTGTGGAAGGATAAAATCCTCAAGCCAGTTTTTATCGTCTACGCAAAGAAGAACCCACACTTCATGAGTTTTTTGTGGAACCTCGAAACTCCATATTGTTTCCTCAGGACTAAAGGTTCCGGCTATGGTTAAAACTCGCTTTTTCTTGCTCGTCAACCACGTTCCGTCGGGATCGACAGTAATAGCAATCTCTCTCGGAAGCAGGTAGGTCATCCAGTGAGACGGTAACAAGGCATTGACGCCAGTCTCTGAGTACTTAGCCTCTGTAAATACCTTGTATTGATTAAGATTGCGCCGACTATTGAGATCCCCTTCGGATGCCCCGAAGTAGCGCCTCACCGCGCCGAGGTCGTGCGAGAGGTTGAAAGTGTCGCGCACGGCGAGCATGGTTTGCTCGGCGCGGACCGCAGCCTTGGCAGATTGATGGCGAAGCATCTCCCAAGTCTGCTCGATGTTACTTTCGAGTTGCATCCTCTTTTCGTAAATCGGGCCAGTGACCTTCCAGACGGATTCGATGGCTTTGTTTTTGCAATTTTTGCAGCTCAACGTTGCCGATCGGCAACCGCTTTGCGTTTCGGCTATAACCTTTGGCGCGCTGAAGGTCTTGTGCAAATCGCCCACTGGGCAAAGGTCCGGATCGCCGGGATCGGTCGGCCGCATGCGGCCTATCGTCGACATGCTGTCAATCATGGTTATCAGGGAAGACTGTGAGGCGGTCAGCTCAATTGTATTGCGATAGCTCTTCGACATCTTGCGGCCGTCGGTCCCAGTGAGCTTGGGGGTCGGAGTAAGCAATGCATCAGGCTCGGGGAAGACGCTTGTCTTATACATCGAGTTGAAGCGGCGGGCAACCTCGCGGGTCAGTTCTACGTGTGCTACTTGGTCTTGGCCAACAGGCACGAACTGTGCCTGATAGAGCAGGATGTCGGCCGCCTGGAGCAGCGGATAGCCCAGGAATCCGTATGTACTCAGGTCCTTTCCCTTGATGTTCTCCTGCTGTTCTTTGTAGGAAGGTACTCGCTCCAACCAGCCCAACGGCGTGATCATCGAGAAGAGCAAATGCAGCTCGGCGTGCTGGGGGACGTGGCTCTGTATGAAGATCGTGGACTTCTCTGGATCGAGACCGGCGGCCAGCCAGTCGAGGGCAACGTCAAGGGTGTTGAGCTTAATCCGACTCGGATCGGCGTAGTCGGTCGTCAGCGCGTGCAGGTCGGCGATGAAGAAATAGCACTCGTACTTGTCTTGCAGCTTGACCCAGTTGGCGAGGGCGCCCATGTAGTTGCCCAGATGGAGCTTGCCGGTGGGACGCATGCCGCTGAGGACGCGGGGACGGGACGATGAGATTGCTGGTTCGGGCATTGTTTCAGTCGATTCCGGGAGATGCGCAAAGGTGCGGCCGTTTTCCGAGACTGCGCTCAAACAGGGCACATTCCATTGTAGCGGGAGGCGGCGGTTACGGGTTTCATTGGAGTGAGCTGGTTTGAAAGAAGCTTCCCTTAGGGGCTAAAGCCCAGGTTCCCTCTTGAGGCCTCTTTGGCACGGCTGAAGCCGTGCCCTTTCAAAGCTTGTGCTGGCGTAGTCCTTCCGGGACCTGGCGTTCGCTATAGGTGGTAGAGGGCCGCGAGGACCAGCCTGATCGCGGGAAAGAGCAGCAACCTCATGATGAATCCGCCGACAAAGATCATGAGCAGGTAGCTGATCCAGCCGCCGATGCGGTCGTAGACCTGGACTGCATTGTAGGGGAGCGCGTTGCGCACAAAGTGGCTGCCGTCGAGCGGAGGAATGGGGAGCAGGTTGAAGATGAAGAGCGATAAGTTAATGAGAATGGCCAGCGTACAGAGCAGAACCAGCGGCTGCGGCGCAACCTCGCCGGCTGGGCTCAGTGAATTAATGAAGGACGAGACAACGATCGTGCGGCCGTTGGGAATGGAGACGGCCATTACGGCCAGGGTGATGAAGGCAGCCAGCGCGATAAGCAGATTGGAGGCTGGGCCGGCCAGCGTGGTCAGGTTGTCGTCGCGGACGATCTTGCGAAAGTTGCGCGTAATAACCGGAGTGGGTTTGGCCCAGCCCACCAGCATGCCGCCGAAGAAACTGAGCCCCAGGAAGGGTCCGAAGATCATGAGGCCGGGGAAGAGCAGCGTGCCGACGGGGTCCACGTGGGCCATGGGATTCAGGGTGACGCGGCCTTGCATGCGGGCGGTCTGATCGCCGAGCAGCGAGGCTGTCCAGGCGTGCGCGCACTCATGCACGCAAAGCGAAAAAATGAGGATTACGAATTCAAATGCGGCCTTGATGAAATCGGATTGTTGCAAACTTGCGCTCCCTGTGCCGGAAACCTCAGGTTAGCATGGTGGGCGAGTGGAGAAATGATTCGGCGGCGGGAACAAAGGCCTCGTAAGGAGTGGCCAGGGCGTCGGCGTGGTCCGAGATTCTCGCCAGTTCTCGCGACAGCTCAGGCAATCGTCTCAAGCCCTTTTTTTTCGACAAGTGAAAGAAGCTTGAGCGAGGTGCCTTGAGGATTTTTCTCGCCGCGCTCCCATTTACTAACCAGGCTTGGCGTCACATTCAGGTAGGCCGCAAAGACGGCCTGACTTGCCTTCTCACGGGCACGCAAGGCGCGAATCTTCTCCGGCGTCATCTCCTGAATCTGCGTGAGGCACAAAACATCGAATTTGCGCATCGTCTTCCGATCCATCCCACCGGCTGAATACAAGTCGTTCGCAGCTTCGTGAATCGCGGCCATCGTATCGCTACGGTATTTTTTCGCCATCTCAGATCTCCGTTAGCGGCTTAAGTTCAATCAGAGCTCCGTCCGCAACCCGCTTTGAAATTTCCGCATCGCTGTATCCGAGAATTACGTCTGCCAATTCTCGAAACGCTTCCAATTCGCCGGCTTTGATGTTGTCTTGGTCCTTTTTTTCAAAGCCATAGACAAACACCGCCCGGCTCTTGAAGCGGAATAGAATGATCGACCGCGATCCACCCGATCTTCCTTCGCCAAATCGGGCTATTCTCTGCTTGATGACGCCACCGCCCAGGTCAACATCGATTAGTCCCGAATTTGCCAGCCGGGCCGTCTCCCAAAGATCCGAATCACCGATGCGCGCCTTGCGAGCAAACCGTGCGAAGGGCTTGGTTTTGTAAATAGCCAACCGAACCGGAACTGCTGAACACGTGGACAAATTATAGCACCTGGTACCAGAGTTATCGACACAATCGCTTCGTCGCGCGATTTTAGATCCTCAAACGTGATCTGCGGGGAAGCTGCCGAGGGCTTCGCCGGGGGCCACGTTATGGCCGGCAAGGACGATAGCGTGGCTGGCGATGCGGGCGCCGGGGCCAATGACAGTGGGCACCAGTGTGGCGTGGTCGTAGTTGTCGGGGGCGTAAGTCTGCGAATAAATGCGGGCAAAGGAGCCGATGACGGCACCCTTGCCGATGGTGATGCCGCCGCGATCGTTGAGCAGCACTCCCTGGCGAATGGAAACGCCGTCGCCGATCGAGAGATTGTAGCCATAAGTTAGATCGACACCATGATGGATCCTGACCCCGGCGCCGAGGTGGTCGAAGATGTGCCGGCCTAACATGCATCGGAAGCGAAGGCCGAGCCAATGATTGAGACCAACGGGAGAGCGGTCGAACATTTGCCAGAACCAGAGCAGCGGCTTGCGCTCGTTGAAGCGCTTGCGGTCGACATCGGGAAAGTGGCCGGCCTCGAGGGTGACGTTTTCAGGGTCGAGCGAGAGGCCGACCACATTTCCGGGCAGCTCAGAGGTGAGGGTGAGGTTGAGCTTGCCCCCGTGCGGGCGGCCTAGGTAGAGCTGGTAAAGTTGGTCGCGCACAATCTCAGAGCGCCGCTCCGGAGAGCTGTGGCGGACGAACTCGTCATCGAGAAACTGGAGCCAGCGGCGGTAAACCTCTTCCGCCTCCGGCGCGGGATGCGGGACGCTGTTCGGAGTGGTTGCCATACGAATTGGACGATACACCACGGGGGCTGGTCGCATCGAGCGAGAGTGGCAGGGCAAACCCATCCTGAGACTTGGCGGCAATCAGCGGACCATAATTTGCGGCTTCATGCGACGCTCTTCACCCTTCAGCTTCAGCTTGCTGATGTGAACGTCGTATCCGGTTGCGGGCAGCAGAGACTCGAGCACGAATGTTTCCGTGCCGCCCGATTTGAGTTCGCGATAGCGATAGATGCCTACTTCGCCTTCGCTGCTCTCGGTGCCGCCGGTGGGCGCGTCAAGAAAATGCTGCGCTTCGGCAATCGTCGGCGCGGAGTGTGTTTCGCCCTCTGTCGCCTCTGTCAGGCTCTCCGCCGCATAAGAGCGAACCAGCTTAATCCAATAGCGCGAGAGCAGTTCCGTGCCGGCAAACAGGTCGGCCCACACGATCTCGCCGCGCACCGCCACCACCACGCCAATCGCATGTTCCTCGCGAAGTCTGACAAGCACCTGATCCCGCGCTTTCATTACCGGCGCCGCCGCTTCATCCACCTTTGCGCTGACATTGCTGTCCTGCATGGCCTTCGCATAGCTGGTTGTGGCCAACGGCCGTAACTCGGCGTAGGGGCTTGCGTTCATCTGACCCACAACGGCAGGCGCGGCGGCGGCCATTTGAGAGATGGTTCCGCGCACGGAATCCCATACCGATTGCTGATTCTTTGCGACCATAGCTTCCTGGCGCACGGTCGGCTGCACCATGAAGCTGCCAACGGACCCCTTTGCCGCAGCCCCGAATTTTGCCGAACTCTCCGTCCAGCGGCCGGGTTCAATGCAGAAAACGGAAAGATCGATCGGATCGCCGCCCGCGGGCACAATGCGGTCCTTGGCAATCACCCGATCCTGCTTGCCTCCGGTTACAATCTCGCCCGCAAGCAGCAGCAAAGGCTGATTTGAATTGTTCACCAGAACCAGAGTATTAACCTGATCGCCGCCATAGTTCTCGACCGCCGGCCTACTGCCTCTGGGCCGCACCAGTCCACGCACCTTTCCCGCCTCGGTCACTTCAACCTGCCCGCTCTTGATTCCTTCGTCCAAAGTAAGAAACGGTGTTGCGCCGGGGGACTTGCCGTTCGCCCGGACAACGGGGAAAAGCAGAAGATTGCCGCTCTCGATGGGGGCGAGCACTCTGAAGTCGTTTGCCGTTTCAAGCGGTCCGCCAGCCGCCATCACACTACTGTGCTGCTCACACGCGGCGAGCGCAAACAGCGCGGCGCCCGCAAGTCCAATCCTGCTGAGATTCATTGGGTCTCTCCTTCGCCGGCCGCACCGCAAACCGGCCTTTGACTCAGGAACGCGGGGCCCTGGATTTCTTGCGCACTTTTTTATGCGCGTGTCATTGACGCACCTTGGGCGTATCTTGAAGGCGTGGGGATTACACCATCCCAACCCGTGGAAAGTTCACAGCCGGCCAGGATTTTCGTCCTGTCCGGCGCCATTGACCCAGCGCTGCTTGAAGGACTTTGGCGAGCCTGCACCGCGGGCGCTTGGGGCCTCACGCGGGACGAGTTCACCGAGATTCTGCTTCGGATTGGGAACACGCACAGCTACGGGCTAGGAGTGGAATTGGCCGATGGAGCGATTCCCTCGCAGCAGCAACAAGGGACATTTTTCCGCAGCCTGAAACTTACCGATCTTGTTCTGGCTCAAGCTTGCGCAATGGGGAACGAACGCGCATGGGAGCACTTTCTTGCGCTCTACCGGCAGCCTTTACTGCGCGCTGCCATTGCCATCACCGGCAGTGCGTCGCTGGGCAGCGATCTTGCCGACCAGCTTTACGCAGAACTCTACGGCTTGACGATGCGGGATGGAGAACGGCGCTGCCCGCTCGAATCCTATCGCGGAAGAGGTTCGCTGATGGGCTGGCTCCGGACCACGCTGGCTCAACGCCATGTGGACCATCACCGGCGCACTCATCGTGAGCAGCCGCTCGAAGATTTTGACGCGCCCGCCCTGGATCTGGATCAACCATCCGAAAAGCCTGATGGCGAGCTCACGGTCTTGGCCAAGGCCATTGAAGCGGCTCTGGGAAGCCGGCCGGCGGAGGATCGCTTTCTGCTGGCAGCTTACTACTTGGATGGTCGCACGCTGCTTCAGATCGCCCAGGTGCTCCGCGTGCATGAAGCCACGGCCAGCCGTAAGCTGCGCCGCATCGTCGACGACCTCAGGAGGCAGGTCCTCAAGTCCCTGCAAACCTTTGGCATGAGCAGGCGGGCCGCTGAAGAAGCGCTTGGAGCCGACCCGCGCGATCTGGACATCAATCTGAAGAAACTGCTGCAAAGTTCTCAATCGGACGCGTTCCAAGAGAAGGCTGCACTATGAATTCAACGTTCCAACCCGATTCTCACCCGGAAGCGGAGAGCCTTAGCGCCTTCGCCGAGCAAGCGCTCTCGGAAAGCGAGCACAGCCAGATTCTCGTTCATCTCGCCACATGCAGCCGATGCCGGCAAGTGGTTTTTCTTGCGCAGCAGGCAGCTTCAGAGTTCGAAATGCAAGAGGCAGCAGCCGCCAGGCCGGAGTTGGACCGGGCGGCAGCCTACGGGTTTGCGGCGGCAATGGCGCCAGCGCCAATGGCCGCCGCTGGTGTGACCGCTGGTCGAGAGGCTGAGAAGCGAGAGAACTGGTGGTCCGGCGGCTGGCGGCTGGCGTTGGTTCCGGCGGCGGCGCTGGGCGCGATCGTCGGGCTTGTGATCTTCGTGCAAATGCAGCACGGGCGGCCGGGCGTTGAATCGGATGGCAAGGTTGCTCTGAATGTGCCGCAAGCCGTGGTTCAATCGCAGCCAAAGCCCGCCGAGCCTCCGCCGGCGGATAAGGCGACAATGGCAAAGGCGCAGCCGGCCGCTCCGCCCATCGCCGCCAAGGGCTTAAAAGAGAAAATGCTCACCGCATCGGCCAGCGCGCCGTCCGAAGCATTTTCCGCGCAGCCTGCTCCTCGGCCGCAAGCGCCGGCTGCGGCAGGCGCGATGTCGACTACTGAACTCAATCGGGCCAGATCGCTTCAGCAGCCGCAAGGGCAGGGAGCCGGAATGCAGTTGAGCAATGCGGCTTTGATGCCACAGACTGCGCCGGCATCCGCAACCCCGAGACCGGAGCTTGCTGTTGGCGGCTCGTTCAATGACACGAGCGCCAACGCACCGCTAACAACGTTGCATGGCGTGGCCGGCCAGGCGCAGGCCAGCCGAAGCGTATCGGTTAGCGCAATGGCGCCGCAGTCCGCATTGAAGTCCGCGTCGATGGGTAGTTTTATATCAAGCCAACAGATTTCGGAGCCAAGGACCGAGTCAATAGCTGCGGTCAAGGCTAAAACTACACTGCTGCCCAGCGGCCTGCGTGCGGCCTCGATCGTAACATCACAGCGGCGCACGCTAGCAATCGACAGCTCCGGCTTGTTGTTTCTTAGCGAAGACTCAGGAGATCATTGGCAGCCCGTGGCCCGGCAATGGAGTGGCCGTGCCATCGCGGTTCGCGTTCAAGGCGCCTTGAAGATCGACGAGGTAGTTACAAGGGACGCAAATCTTGCCGCCGTGGAAGATAAGTCAAGCGCATCGAATGTCGAGGCCGTAGCCGCGCCTCCGGCAGTCTTTGAAATCGTTAATGATAACAATCTGATCTGGACCAGCATCGACGGGAAAACCTGGAAAGCAAAATGAAAGAAGAATGCAATCGATGCTCGACCCCCGCCAGACTATAGAGATGCCCTTTCTCAGCCGAAGAAGCTCTTGTCGGGATGCGATAACGACGAGAGCCGTTGCCGCCGATCCTGAACGCGATCCGAATGCCGGCCCGCGCAACCGGCTATCTGAGGAAGGGAACCATCGATGGCATTTGCAGAGCGGCGTAGACCCGATGTTGGAGATGTAGTCTGGACCCAACTGCGCCTTCCCCCTTTCCCTCAAGTCGCCATCCGCATTTTGCAGTTGGCAAACAAAGAAAATGTGCAGTTGCATCAGCTCAGCGATCTCATCTCCTCCGATCCGGCGTTTGCCAGCGAGGTTCTCACCATCGCGAACTCTCTGCTCTACGCCCCGCGTTACCCATCCAACAGCATCCTCCAAGCAGTCGCGGTTTTGGGCATCAGCAACCTGCAAGGAATGTGTCTGACTGTCGGCACCCGAGTCTACATGGGCGATGCGCGCGCTTTTCCCTTCGTGCAGGGTATTTGGCGCCACAGCATGGCGTCTGCATTGATCGCCGAACAGTTGGCAAAGGCGGGATTCATGGACAAGGACGCCGCGTACACTTCCGGCGTGCTTCATGACATTGGCCGATTGGCGCTGTCCGCCGTCCGCGCCAAAGAGTATGCACAATTAGCGGAGACGCATACCGGCTCTGCCGCCAGCATGCTTCAGGCGGAGCGAGAAAGATTTGGATTGAACCACTGCGAGATTGGACGACAGTTGATTACGGATTGGAAGCTTCCACGAGATTTTGAGGCGATCGTCTCCCAACACCACGCTCCCCGGCAAGAAGATGGTTCCTGGGGAATGCCTGAACTGATCAACCTCAGTTGCAGGATGGCCGACACGGCGGGGTTTCCCGCGTTTCCAGGCTGCGACGTTACGCCCTACGCCGAATTGCTAGGCCAGATTCCGCCGCGGGAACGAGCACAGTTCAATTCCGATCTTCAAGCCCTGACCTTGATGATTGCCAACAAGATTCAGGCAGTCGAGTCCGTATGACGCAGGCTAAGCAACAAAAACGCGAGGCCATTTTGCCCTGGGCTTACTTGCGCCTGCCACCGTTTCCGCAAGTGGCGATCCGTCTGCTGCAGTTGGCCAACGATGAAAATGTGCAGTTGCACCAACTCAGCGACCTGATCTCCTCCGATCCAGCATTTGCCAGCGAGGTCCTCATCATCGCAAACTCGCTCCTCTATGCCCCGCGCTCTCCCGTGACCAGCATCATCCATGCGATTGCCGTGATGGGCGCCAACCAGCTCAAGGGGATGTGCCTCACCGTCGGGGTAAGAGCTTACCTTGGCAAGGCGCTTAACCTTCCCGCGATGCGGAATATGTGGCGTCACAATCTGGCGTGTGCGTTGATCGCCGAACAATTGGCTTCAGCAGGCTTCATGGACAAGGACATTGCCTACACTTCCGGCATCCTGCACGATATCGGCCGGTTCGCGCTGGCGGTGATCCGGCCGGAAGAATATGCGGCTCTTCTCGGTAGCCATTGCGGGACCCCGGAAAGCATCCTCGAGCGCGAGCGAGAGTTGCTCGGATGGGATCATTGTGACGCCGGCCGGCATCTCGTTGTCGATTGGAAACTGCCCCTGGAATTCGAGGCGATCGTAACGGGGCATCATTCTCCCAGGCGCACGGATGGTTCGTGGGGCATGCCTGAATTGATCAAGGTAAGCTGCAGGTTGGCTGACGCGGCGGGGTTTCCAGCGTTTCCCGGCTGCGAGCTAATTCAATATTCCGACCTGCTGGACGGACTCCCAGAGCGAGAGCGCGCGCGATTCCATAAGGATATTCATGCCCTGACTGCAGCAATTGCCGCGAAGATTCAGGCGACGGAATCGGTCTGATTCGAGCGCAACCTCACGAACGAGCGGGATAAGGCGCTCTGGAGAATCTATCCATCACACCTTATCCCATCGTTTTTTATTAGCTTTCCTCCGGCGTTGCCGACCCAAGAGAATGAAACCGTGCCCCAACCATCGGACGTTTTTGTCCGATGGTTGGGTGTCCGTAGAACTCCGTGCCGACGTCTTGCTTTGTTGACTGCGGGACCTTGTTTCTTACCAGAATCGCAATCTAGCGACGCCCGCGGCCGCCGCCACGGCCTCCACCGCCCCTATATCCGGGGAGCGCGTGTTCACCACCCGCATCATGCCCGGCGTTGCCTACGTGGCCTTGCCCATCGCGCGCCTCGTTGCCGTGAAAGTGGTTGAATTGCGCCTCCCCGCGACCTGGCAGGGGCCCACTGTAACCGTGATGCGGGTCAAAGCGGTTGTCAACGTGGCCATAAAAGCCGTGAGGGCCATGAAACCAGGGGCCAGCTCCAAAGAACACGCCGCCGACAAACCAATCGGGCCCATAGTAGCCATAGGGCGCACAGTCATACGGCTCATAGTCGAAGTAGCCATAAGGGCACATGGGAGCCGCTCCGATTTCGACAGCAACCTGCGCTGGCCCCAAAGGCGCGCAGCATAACAGGGCAGCTGCGAGTACTGAGAAGGCGAGCGCTTTAGCGTAGTTCATAGATTCTCCTTTACCGATTTTGGGGTACTGGTTTTGGGGTTCAACGAGAGCGACGAGTTGCCCCTCCGGTTCGGAACTCCACGTTGAACGATCGAGCAGCTGGTCAAGACTGAACCCCCGCTAGCGGAATCGGCTCGTCGGGTGATCGCAACGGGCGCGAATCGTTACGATGATTGCGCTGACGGTAGCTGCGCGGAAACAAGTGACACTACTTCTTATTTTGAGAAGATTGCTTTCCTCTTGTCGTAACTCTTCACGGTGTTGGAGACTTTCTCGGCAGCTTTTTCGGCAACGCGGTCAATTCTCTTCTTTGCTGTTGCATCCGACACGGTCTCATCTTCGAGCTTCGTCGTTTCTGGATTCTCAAATTGTCCCGGCATTGTTGTCTCTCCTTCTACTAACATCCGCTCTGTTCCGTCGATTGACTGGTCAGAATTGCTCGCCGCGCTCCAAGTTGAAGATTCGGCCTAAAACACGCCTGCCAGTTTCGGTTGCAGCGATCGGCAAAGGGCCGCTGAGGGCCCGGACTCGCCGATTGCATTTTCAGAAGAAAGAAAAATTTGGGCGCTAGTCGCAGGATGGCGGATAGGGCTCTCCCTTGGACTGCCCGGAGAGAACCAGCATTTGCTTGAGTTGGGGCATGGCACTCCCGAACTCCGGATAGAGCGCGGCCGAATTAAGCGGCAGCCGCCTCTGCCGGGGAGCGATTGGAAGACGCTGCAGCTCATCGGGCACAGGAAGGACAGCGTCCTGCTGAATGCGGTAGGGATAGATTCTTACCCTGGCCAGATAGAACCACGGATATTGGGTCAACTCGATGTGTTCCACTTCCACCGCATTGAAGTGCGCGCTCATTCGCCGGAGACCGAGCTTCAGCGCGCTGGCGATTGCCTCTTGCGATGTCTCTCCCACGCCGCTTTTCAGGGTTCCATCGGCGATTTTTATGAAATTCCAACCGTGTATGCGAACCTTTTTTTCCAGCCGGCTTGCATCGCCTGTCACAAAGTTCCAGCCCTCGTGAAATTCATGTGTTGTCAGCTTAAGGCCAACCGGCAATTCAACGCGCATGCGTAGAAACACGTTCTGTTCAGCGATGGTCCGCATCATTGCAACTCCTTAACGGCGCGTTCTACGGTTGAACCGAGGCCGCCCTGCGGCTTCCGACTCAGCCCTGAACGATTCCTTTGAATAGAGGCTCATGACAAACATCGCATCGATTGGAATGCTAGGCTGTTCAATTTCGGTCAGCGCGGGAGGTTGGGGCGCGGCGATGTTGCCGCCAGGAGCCACCGGGAGCCTATCGGCGATATGGTCCAGCTTGTGCGGCGACGCTTTGGCGACAATCCTCTTCGCTGAGTAAAAACACGACACTTCAAATATGAGCAAAACAGGACAGACATGAGCGTGAGTCCAGGCGATGATGGACAGGACTCGAGTGGACCTGGGCTCAAGTGCGGGATTCTGTCCTGAGCGTTGCGGCGACTCCACAGCAGGCAATTCGGGTCTGCGTCGCCTTGCGGTCCGCGTGGAATGCTCGGTGCCAGCTCTGAAGCACTTTACCCGTGACCTTCGAACGGTCGTCGCAATAGCATCGCGAAACAAAACCGCATTGTAAGGAGGTTCTGTGTTAGCGACGAATGAGCACATATCCGCATTTGACCCTGCCACATTTCTTGCACACGCCGGGCTAGGGCGAAGAATCGTCGATTTGAGGCCGGCCGAAGCGTTCTTTACCCAGGGAGATCCGGCGGACTCTATCTTTTATCTTCAGAACGGCCGGGCTAAACTCACTGTGGTTTCGCAGAGCGGCAAAGAGGCCACCATCACGCTGCTTTCCACCGGCGACTTTGTTGGAGAGGAGTCTCTCGCCGCAGTGCCTGGACTGCGCCTGGCCACGGCCACAGCCGTCAATTCCTGCGTTGCGCTCAAGATCATCAGGGAAGAGATGATTCGCGAGATGCATGACCAACCCGCGTTCGCGGACATCTTCTTGCGGTTTTTGCTGGCCCGAAGCATGAGAACCCAGGCCGATCTTGTCGACCAGCTCTTTAACTCGAGCGAGAAGCGCCTGGCGCGGATTCTCCTGTTGATGGCGGAGTACGGCAAGCCCGGCGAACCGCCAACCTTCATTCCGCCCATTACGCAGGAGGCGCTGGCGGAGATGATCGGCACCACGCGATCCCGCGTCAGCTACTTCATGAACCGCTTTCGCAAGCTCGGCTTTATCGATTACAACGGCCGCATCCAGGTGCACAAGTCGCTGCTCAATGTGGTCCTGCTCGATCAATTGCCTGAGCACAACTCCCACAAGCCAGTCATCGCCGATATTGCTTGAACCAGAGCGAGAACCTCCTCCTTCATCCGCGGCGGGCGCCGTCCGTGTTTGTCATTGCACAAATGATAAGAAATCATGTCGGACCTGCCGCCCGGGCATTCTTACCCGCACCGCGCTTCGATCGACTTCAGGCGCTCAACAACTGGCCTGCGGCATTCCCTTCGACAGCATGGACAGGAGACCTTGAGACGGCCGGTTGCGCGCGATTGGCGCGGGCTCGGTTGAAGGTCCGCATGTAAGACTGCGCCACCCGGTTCCAGACCATCTGGCGCGCATAATCGTAAGCGCGATGGCGCATCGCTTGACGCGCCGCATCGTTGTCCATAAGGCCGATTGTTGCCGCTGCTATCGCATCCGGGTTCTCAAAGGGAACCAGTGTTCCGCGTCCCTCGCTCAGCAATTCCGCCGCGTGCCAATACGGGGTCGAAATGATCGCCTTTCCGGCGCCCAGGGCATACGCCAGGGTTCCCGATACAGCCTGTGCCTCGTAACGGTATGGCGTGATATAAATATCGGCCGACCCAACCAATGAAGCCATTTCTTGAGGACTGACGAAGCGGTTGTGGAAGATCACCTCACGCTCGACTCCCAGTTCCTTGGCCAGAGTCTGCAACCGATCGCGGTATCGATCGCCTTCGCGAGCCTTGACATGCGGGTGGGTGGCGCCCGCGATTACGTAGACTGTTTTGTCGTGCCGGGACAGGATGCGCGGCAAGGCTTGAATCACGTTTTCGAACCCCTTGTTGGGAGACAACAGGCCGAATGTGAGCAATACGGTCTTTCCCCCAATTGAAAGTGTTTCTTTGTGAACCTCCGGCTCGTCAAATGGCAAGTCGGGAATGCCATGAGGAATCAGGCTGATCTTTTCGCAAGGGACTCCAAATACATCCTGTAGAACGCGCGAAGAGTACTCGCTCATCACGATCAAACGATCGGAGCGCGCCGCGATCTGCCGCATGACGATTCGCTGGTCGAGGTCCGGCTGGCGCAGAACGGTATGGAGCGTGGTGACTACCGGCATGGCGAGGTTCTCCAGCAACTGCAGAACGTGGCTGCCGGCGTTACCGCCGAAGATGCCATATTCGTGCTGCAAACACACTAAGTCGACATTGCTGGAATTGAGAAAGTTGGCAGTTGCCCGATAGGAAGATATGTCGCCTTCGGCAATCTGGGCTCGCACGCGGGCTGGATATGCATAGGACGATTCGCAATCGTTGACCGCAGCTACCATCAATCCCGCCGCTCCGAACTCGGCGGAGATCGCGTTGCACAAATCTGTCGTAAAGGTCGCAATTCCGCATTGCCGCGGAAGATGGTTTCCGACCACCGCTATCCTGGCTGGAAGCGACCGGCTGGGCATCAACTGCAAGGATGAGTCAGACTCCTTATTGAATAGCAGCGGCTCGCGCCGCATAAGGGTATTAGTACGGAAAGCTGCGGAAGTATTCGACGTGCACATGGAAGACTCCTGAAAGCAAACATGCGAGCGCCAACGGGCTCGGGGAAATGTTGCAATTGGCCTAGCGGCGAAGGGTACTTATCATCGCAAGCGCTTCACAAGCGATAAACGCGAGAAGGAATACCGCTGCTCCGATGCCCGCCGATGGAATACGGGACGGGGTAGCAACGGAAACGGATGACCGCGTGCCGAACCCTTCCTTTCCAGCTTCGATCTGACGAAAGCCGCGCGTGAAAACCAAGCACCCTGGGGCGGATACGCATAGATCCCACATGGTCAGTCCGACCTTACGAATGCAACGAAGAGAGCGGCTCATTCACTGAATCTAGTTCAGCAAGTCTGGGAAAGATGTGCATTGTTGCACATTGGCCGATGGCCTATATTCATTGAGATCTTTAGGGAGGGAAGTTGGCGGCGGCGGCAGCGCAAAGCGGGTGCTTCCCTCAGAGCGACCTGGCCGTGTGACCTTGCATCGCTGTTGCCGCTTCTGGGGAGCGCCACCTGCAAATATCGTGCAGCTTTGTGGCTTTGTGCGATGTGCAGTTTTGCTCACTCAGCCGGCTGGGCGCTTCTTTTTTCAAAATTGAAATTGCCTAGTGTAGCGGCAAGAACCATCGCAACCAACCTGATCCGAATGCGCCTGACGGCCCGGCATCCTCGGCATTTGAATTGGCCAATGAGCACTGTCCAATATTGTGCAGATCGTGCGCCGATGGCCGCGCTAGCCTTGTCTTGTTCGTTGAAGACGCCAATGCGTGCTTTAGGCTGCTTGAGGATATGGTGATTTATGGAAGAACAGCGGTGCAAAATCGTGGCGGCGGCGATGGAAGACTCTCGCTGCCAAGGCTCGCATATGAGCGGGCTGGTTGAGGCTGAAGACCCGCGTAGCGCGAGCCTGCAAAATCGAGTTGTTCTTGAGATAGAAGACCGGCGGTATAACAGCGTTACTGTTGGGATGGAAGACCCCAGGTGCCAGCACTTGCGGACGAAGTGGTAATCGGGGAGTTCTCAGTAGCCTTCCACTCTGCCGCGGCCGGCAGAGGCTTGAGGGCCAGCCGCCACTTTAGCATTGCCAGAGCCGCTTGGGCGGGGCTCTGCTGAAAACAGGAGAGCGCTGCGTTGAAAATCAGCAGGGCAGCGCTCACAATTGGTCCCTTGTGCCGCCGATCTAGTGTCCTGAGTCTAAAGTCCATAACATAAAATGAGCTGTCATCCTGAGCGAAAGGGGCCCCAAACGCTCTTCAGTTTGCGGGTGGTGAGTCGAGAGGCTGCCCGCCGTGGCGGGGATATGCATTGTCCTTTCGCGATTTTCAAAAGGAACATCAGACTCGGGACACTAGCTTTTAGCCACTAGCTTGGAGTTCTGGGTTCGATTCACGATGCAAACAGCGAGTTAGCGGGACGGTCCGCTCCACTGATCGTCCATCTTGGCGAGTTAGCAGGTTTGCGCGGCCTGTGCTCAACAAGCTGGCACTCCTTCGATGAGTTACTAAGTCAGCAGACCAGCAACGGCCAATCTGTATTCGGGCAAGATGCCAAGTTCGGCGGCCATGCGGAAGAAACCACTCATGCCCTCGATGCATTCCTCGTCTAGTACATAGTGAATATTGGTGGTGAGATAGGCGCGAATAGTCTGCTCGGGGATGGGCAGGCGCGCGGACCACTCGGCTACCAGCGCATCGATGTTCTGGAGGCCGTGGTCGCGGGATTGGATAAAATCACTGGCAATCCCCTCATCCAAAGGCCCGCCGCACGCAGCGCCCCAGACGGCGGAGACGAAGGGAAGGCCGGTGAGGGTGTGCCACTCGCCTGCGAGGTCGTGGTAGGCGAGTTCTTCGCCGCTGCGCTCGATGCGGTTTTCCCGCTCTTCGAGAGCAAACAGCGCGGGGTCGCCGATGAGGATGGCGGCGTCGGCTTTCTGGAGCATTGAGTCAAGGTCGGCTGCCGCGGGCAGGAAAGGAATCGCCGGATTGCCCCATTTGTAAAACAGGATGCGCGCATAGGCCAGGGTGGTGCGGCTGGCGATGTCCGCGGCCACCGACCGGAGCGCGGCGAGGGGTTGGCTCGCGCGCCGAACGAGCAGCAACGAGCGAACGCGACCCTTTGAAGCGATGGTGCAGCCGGGGAGAATTCGAAGGTCCGGGTTGGTTGCGAGCGCGGCAATGGGAACCAGTCCGATATCTGCGCGGCCGCTGGCAAGCGCGGCAGCGCAATCGGACGGCGACATGCGCTCAATTTGATAGCGTGCGGCCAGCGAGGCGGAAAGCGGAGGGTGCTCGAAGTCCCACATGAGGGGAGCGGGATTGAGGAAATTGATCGCGGCCACGCGCAGGCGGGAATGAGGGACTGAAGTCACTGTCTTTAGACTACCAAGCGCTGACGAAGAGCTCTTGTGGGCCAGATTCAAGGCCTGTATTCCGGGTGACACTGTACCAACGTTCCTTGACAGGGTCGGCAGGTGGGGCTAATGTGAGCCAAATTTTGTCGAGGCTGGTTTTTGGCCTCCTGCCAAAGAGAAAAACCTTGTACTTTCCGCCCAGAGACGGCTTGCGATGACGACGGTACCCCAAGAAGTGGCTCCCGCTCCTGCCATCAGGTTGGATGAGGAGCGGCTGGCGTGGCTGGCGCTGGTGCTTTCGCCGGGGCTGGGCCCGAAGCGAATTCTGGATGCGATGAAGCGGCTGGAGAAGCCGAGCCGGGTTCTGAGTTTGACGCTGACAGAACTCGAGGGGCTGAGGTTTCCCGCCCACGCGGCGCAGTTCATCTTTGACGGCAAGGCGCGCCAGGTTGCCGAGGAGGAGTGGATGCGGGTGACGGCGCAGGGCGCGGCAATCTTGACCTTCAGTTGCGCGGAGTACCCCGAACGGCTCAAGGAAATCTATGACCCTCCGCCGGTGCTGTGGGTGCGCGGGCCGGTGAGCGTGCTGAGCAGGCCGGCGATTGCCGTGGTGGGCACGCGGCATCCTTCTCCGTATGGTTCGGGCGTGGCGGAGATGCTGGCGCGAGACCTGGCTGTCCGCAGGCTATTGATTGTAAGCGGGATGGCGCGGGGCATCGACAGTTGCGCGCACCGCGGAGCCCTGACAGCGCGAATGCCCACGGTGGCCGTGTGGGGCACCGGGATAGACGTCGTGTATCCCAAGGAAAACAAAAAGCTTGCCGAGGAAATTCTGGCGGGCGGCGGCGCCATTTTGAGCGAGTTGCCGATGGGCACGTTCCCCGCGCCGCAAAATTTTCCCCGGCGCAACCGCATATTAAGCGGGCTGAGCGTGGCGGTTTTGGTGGTGGAAGCAGCGGAAAACTCGGGAACCAGGGTGACGGCGCGGTGCGCGGCGGAACAGAATCGCGACCTTTATGCCGTGCCCGGCAATGTGACCAGCAAGGGGTCATGGACTCCTAACACGCTGATTAAACAGGGGGCAAAGCTGGTCGCCACGTGGGAGGACGTGTGGGAGGATCTACCCTCGCAGGTGCGGCTGGAGCTGGAGGCGGAGGCGCCGTTTGAATCCAAATCGAATACGACAGCATCTCTTCTTCCCGACCCAATTCTGAGGCCCGAGGAGGCCATGGTTTTGGAGGTCTTGCGCTCCGACGAGAGCCTGCAGATCGATGAGATTTTGGAGCTACTGGAGACGCAACTCACTTCTTCCGAAGTATTTACGGCTCTTTTTGAGCTGGAGATCACGGGGCGCATTCGCTGCCTGCCGGGGAAGAATTACGTGAGGACGCTTTGACGGTCTGGTTACTTTCCCCGGTCTATTTGGGAAGTTCTGGGCGGGAAGCGCCTGTTCCATCTGGAATGCGATACGGCGGCAAGAAAAGATGGCCATTTGCGGCGATTTATTCGACCGCGGAAGGCCTGGCTATGTAGCCGAAAATGGGACAGCTCGCAACAAAAAAGCTTCTCTGGACTGGAAATGGGACGGTGTCCCGTGGTAGCGTCCAACATTTGCGGGTGGTTTTTTCCCGCATGGGAAGTGTTGTGTACGCTTGGGCAGGGTCTGGACTGTCCGGGAAAGAATCGAAATCCTCAATCGTGAGTCAAACAGGGCTGGCCAGTTGGAGTGGGAACTGGCCAAAGGATGGCAATGAGCAAATCACTGGTAATCGTCGAGTCGCCCGCCAAAGCGAAGACGATCGAGAAATATCTTGGCAAGGGCTTTGAGGTGCTTGCATCTGTGGGGCACATTATGGACCTGCCGAAAAACGATCTTGGCGTAGAGCTGGAGAATCGGACATTTGAGCCGACGCTGATTGTGTCTCCAGGCAAGGAAAAAGTTGTTGCCCAGTTGAAGCGGGCAGCCGCCGGCGCCGACGAAATCTATCTTGCGCCCGACCCGGACCGCGAGGGCGAGGCGATTGCGTATCACCTGGCGCTTCAGTTGGGAACGTCGGCAAAGGAGCGGAAGAAGATTCACCGCGTGACCTTCAACGAGATTACCAAGAAGGCGGTGCAGGAGGCATTCAAGCACGCCAGAGACGTGGATCAAAATCTTGTAGACGCGCAGCAGACACGGCGCGTGCTGGACCGGCTGGTGGGCTATCAGATTTCTCCGCTGCTGTGGGATAAGGTGCGGCGTGGACTGTCGGCCGGCCGCGTGCAAACGGTGGCCGTGCGGCTCATTGTCGAGCGGGAACGCGAGATCGGCGCATTCGGGCCGGTGGAATACTGGACGCTGGACGCAATGCTGCACCCGGATAAGCAGCAAGACAAGAGCTTCAAGGCGCGATTTGTGGGCATCGACGGGGAGCCGGCGCGTGTTGCCAACGGACAAGACAAAGACGGGAAAGATCAGTTCATTTCGAATGCCTTGGCTGACAAGAAGTCGATGGACGAGGCGGTTGCCGCGCTTGATAAGGCGCAGTGGTCGCTGGTTTCCGTTCAGTCCAGAGAGCAGCAGAGAAGGCCGCTGGCGCCTTTCATCACCAGCCAGTTGCAGCGGGACGCGGCTAGCAAGTTGGGGTTCAATGTGCGCCGCACCATGGGCGTGGCGCAGCGGCTCTATGAAGGCGTGGACGTGGGCGCTGAAGGCACTATCGGGTTAATCACCTATATGCGTACCGATTCGCCGCGCATTGCGCCAGAGGCGATCGAAGGAGCGCGGGAGTGGATAGGCAAGCATCTGGGCGCCAAGTATCTGCCTGCGACACCAAATGAATACAAGGGCAAGAAGGCGGCACAGGACGCGCACGAGGCAATCCGTCCCACGGATGCTTCGCGAACTCCGGAATCGATTGCGCGCTACTTAACTGAGGAGCAGCTCAAGCTCTATCGGCTGATTTGGCAGCGATTTGTGGCGTCGCAGATGATGCCGGCGATCTTCGATGTAACCACAGCGAAGATTGCCGCGGTTTCTGCGAGGAACGGGAAGACGTATGACTTCCGCGTCAGCGGGTCCGTAGTGCGCTTTGACGGATTCCTGAAGGTTTATGAGGTTGTCGAAGACAAGAAGGACGACGACGATGAGAGCTCGAACAAGCTGCCCAACCTGGACAACGTGAAGAAGCTTGAGCTCGAGAAGCTTGACCCGGAACAGCACTTTACGCAGCCGCCTCCGCGCTTCAATGAAGCTTCGCTGGTGAAGATCCTTGAAGAGCGCGGCATCGGGCGGCCGTCCACCTACGCGTCGATCATCAGCACCATTCAGGATCGCGAATACGTGACCAAGATCAGC